>JBBRVS010000050.1:0-28766 GCA_038246645.1 Pyrinomonadales bacterium | reverse complement strand
CGAAACCGTTAAAAACAAAAGAATAAACGCCGCTAATTTTATAAATTTCATAATTCCTTTCTAATCGCTTCCGTTACCTTCAAAGCCTCGACCGTTTCCTTGACATCGTGAACGCGGACGATATTTGCCCCGTTCCAGACAGCTAAAACATTGGCAGCAAGCGAACCGCCCAATCTTTCATCCGCCGGAATATTATTCAAGATTTTCCCGATAAAAGATTTCCGCGAAGCTCCGACAAGCATCGGATATTTTTTAAATTCTCTGCAAAGTTTATCTATTTTAGCAATTAATTCTAAATTTTGCTCGAAGGTTTTGCTAAAACCGATTCCGACATCGAGACAAATTTGTTCGTCTTTTACGCCGAAACTTTTCGCTTTTTCGATGCTTTCCCGAAAACCTCTCGAAACTTCCCGTAAAATATCCGCGACCGGCTCTTGTTTGTGCATTTCTTGAAACTTGCCGCGCAAGTGCATCAAAACCAAGCCTGAATTATACTTTGCCGCAATTAAAGCAATTCGCTCGTCAAACTTCAAACCCGAAATATCATTAATAATTTCCGCGCCTGATTCAATTGCTTTTTCGGCGACTTCCGATTTGCTCGTATCAATCGAAATCGGAACAGAAAAGCGTTTTGAAATCGCTTCGATTATCGGCACAACTCGGCTGATTTCATCTTCTAAGGAAACTCTTTCGCTATCGGGGCGCGTAGATTCGCCGCCGATGTCGAGAATATCCGCGCCTTCTTCAATTAATTTTTCGGCTTGCTTGAGCGCGTTTCCAATTGAATAAAATTTCCCGCCGTCCGAAAAACTATCGGGCGTTACATTCAAAATCGCCATCACCAGCGTTTTGCTCGAATAATCTATTTTGCGCTTTGATGTTTGCCAGAGTTTTCTCATAAAAAAGGTAATGGTTCAAGGTATTAAATTTTATGAATTGCCGTCTGCTTAAGCTGACGGAAAAAGAAGTTATGATTTCAATGGCTTAAGCCAAACTACAAAATTAATAAAATTCCTTGGAGCTTTCAGCTAAAGCTAATCTGATGATTGATTTTTTTTTAATTTTGGCTAAAGCCTTTTTTAATTCTTACAAAATCCGTCAGCTTAAGCAGACGGCAATTCATAAAAGAATTTTTAACGCTAATGAACCAATCAACTACAAAAAAAAGGTAAAAGCCGAATTAAATCAAACTTTTACCTTTTACCTTTTACCTTTTACCTTTTCTTACGCCGTTGCCGGATTGTTTCCGGTGATCGGCGGCAGAATCGTTTTTTTGAACGGATTATGCGAAGTTTCTTCGGCTTTTGCCGTTCCGTCATCATCATCCGAAGTAGAATCATCACCGTCAAGCGGAAGTCCGGCAACTACGCGGCGAATCTGAACACCGTCGAGCGTTTCTTTTTCAAGCAGTGCTTCGGCAAGCCGAACCATCGCTTCGCCGTTTTCGGAAATTACCTTTTTCGCCAATTCGTATTGAACGGCAATGATTTTCTTGACTTCCATATCAATTTTAATCGCCGTATCTTCCGAATAATCACGATGCTGGGAAATTTCGCGCCCGAGGAAAATCTGCTCTTCCTTTTTACCAAACGCCAGAGGTCCGAGCGAACTCATTCCGTATTCGCAAACCATCGCGCGGGCAAGTTCGGTGGCGCGTTCGATGTCGTTTGATGCGCCGGTCGTGATCTGATCTTCGCCGAGATAGATTTCTTCGGCAATTCGTCCGCCCATCAAAATCGCGATTCTGCTCGTCAGATGCTCTTTCGTGTAGCTGTGGCGGTCTTCCTCCGGAAGCTGCATCGTTACGCCGAGCGCCATTCCGCGCGGAATGATCGAAACCTTATGAACCGGATCAGCCGACGGAACTTTTAAGCCGACGAGCGTGTGTCCCGCTTCGTGATAAGCCGTCAGACGTTTTTCTTCGTCCGACAAAACCATACTCTTGCGTTCTGCGCCCATCATCACTTTATCTTTTGAAACTTCAAAATCCGACATCGTGACGACTTTTTTGTTATAACGCGCCGCATTTAGTGCCGCTTCGTTAACCAGATTAGCTAAATCCGCGCCCGTAAATCCGGGAGTTCCGCGGGCGATGACGTTGATGTCAACATTTTCGTCCAGAGGAATTTTGCGTGTGTGAACTTTCAGAATTCCTTCGCGTCCTTTGATGTCGGGTCTGCCGACCATAACTCTGCGGTCAAAACGTCCGGGACGAAGAAGTGCCGGATCGAGTACGTCCGGTCTGTTGGTCGAAGCCATTAAGATAACGCCGTCGTTCGATTCAAAACCGTCCATTTCGACGAGCAATTGATTCAGAGTCTGTTCACGTTCATCGTGTCCGCCGCCTAAGCCTGCGCCGCGATGCCGACCGACCGCATCAATTTCGTCAATAAAAATGATACACGGCGCGTTCTTTTTGCCTTGTTCGAACAAATCTCGAACACGCGAAGCACCGACACCGACAAACATTTCAACGAAATCAGAACCCGAAATCGAGAAAAAAGGAACATTCGCTTCACCGGCGACCGCCTTGGCAAGCAAGGTTTTACCCGTTCCCGGAGGTCCGACCATCAAAACGCCTTTCGGGATTTTTCCGCCGAGCTTCTGGAATTTTTGCGGATCTTTCAGAAATTCGATGATTTCCTGCAATTCTTCCTTGGCTTCCTCAACTCCGGCAACATCCTTAAATGTTACGCGTTTTTGCTGATTATTAAGCAATTTCGCCTTCGATTTACCGAAGCTCAGGGCTTTATTGCCGCCTGCCTGCATTTGCCGCAAAGTAAATGCGAGAAATCCGATTAAAAGCAGAAACGGAAGCGCATTAATTAAAACTATCCAACCCCAACCGCTCGATTGCGGTTCTTCAATTGCTTTAATTGGAGCGGTCGTATTTGTATCGTTATATTTACTTATCGTAGATAGAAGCAATTCGCGAGTCGGATCGCTGCCGATTGTCGTGATAAATTTTTTGTCCGCATTATCAACGAACTCGACCTGCGATTGTTTGAAATGTGCTTCCTTAAAATCTTTATTATTGATACGGGTAACGGCTTCGGAAATCGCTAATGTATCCGGCGTGGATTGCTTACTTTGCAGAAAATAAATAAACAGCAGTGCGCTGGAAATAATCATTAACCACAGTAATACTTGTTTTGCTTTAGAACTCAACTTTATTGCCTCCAAAAAATAACTTTCATCTAAAATACTCGAAAGTTCACCTTTCATTTTCGTTACAGTCTTTTGATGAAAGTTTCTTCTCTTTCGTTGTTCTCTCAATCATTCTGCAACGGTTTTCAAAACCTAACCTTTGATTGTAATTGCCAAAGAGTCTTTTTTCAACTTTTCTTTGTCGTAAAAGAAATTTTCCCGTTTTCTTTGACGACAAATTCCCCGTTCGGCAATTCGATTTTTTTTCCGCTTTTGCGGCTAAATATCAGATTCTCAACGGCTTCGATGTGCTTTGAATCAATCGCACGCAGATCGCCGCGCTGATTTTTCAGCCAATCGCGCAGAATTTTCCGGCGCATCGAGGGAAATAAATCGCGCAGTTTTTTTATTTCCAACTCCGCATTTTCGCCGCGTTTGCCCAAAATATTTTCAAATCCGGCAATCCCGAGTTCCGAAATTTTTTCCAGTGCGTCGAAATCTTCCTGCAGAAGAAAAGCGGTTTTTGCCAGATTTTCGATAATTTGCGGATTAAAATCTTTTAGTAACGGAATCAAAACCTTTCTGACGCGCACGCGCTGAAACGCCAGATCTTCATTCATCGTGTCCCAGCGGTATTCGATCTCGCATTCGCGGCAATATTTTTCCGTCATTTCGCGCTTTGCCCAGCTTAATAAAGGACGAACGATTTTGATTGCGGATTGCGGATTGCGGATTGCGGATTTATTTTCTTCCGAACTTTGAACTTTGAACTTTGAACTTTGAACTTGCGTGCGAACCGGATGCATTGCGCCGAGACCTTCGAGACCGCTGCCGCGAATCAGATTTATCAGAAAAGTTTCGGCTTGATCGTTGAGCGTGTGCGCCGTTAAAATTCCGAAAGCGTGCAGATTTTCGGCGGTTTCGGTTAAAAAATCATAGCGCGCGATGCGGGCGTTTTGTTCGAGATTTCCTTCTTTTTTTGAAAAATCGCCTTTTTTCAGAGCGAGTTCAAAACCGAATTTTCCGGCAAGATGTTTGACGAAATTTTCATCTTCCGCGCTTTCTTTGCCGCGCAGATCGTGATTAAAATGGGCGATAACAAAGCGCAGATTCAATTTTTTCCGGCGTTTGAGTTCGTCCAAAGCCAACGCCAGACTGACCGAATCCGCGCCGCCCGAAACCGCGACGACGAAAGCCGCGTCTTCAAACGGCAAACCGAGCCGTCGCCATTCGGTCAATAAATTGCGGACAAAATCATTCATTTAAAAACTGTCTAACTATCCATTTCAAAATTGTATTTTGCTGCTTCCAATGCTTCAAAAACGGTTTCCGGCGAAGTTCCGCCGATTTGATTTTTGCTTCCCAGAATTTGATCGAGACTAAAAACTTCAAATACATCTTCTTCAAATTCCGGCGAAAAGCTCTGCAACTCAGAAATGCTTAATTCATTGATTTTTCTATTTTTTAATTTTGCCGACGAAACAATTTTTTCAACCGTCTCTTGTGCTGTGCCGAATGAAACCCCGCGATTAACCAGATAATTTACCAGTTCGTCCGCGTTTAGAATTTGTTTTGCCGAATTGCGCGCCGTTTCTTCATTGACGCGCAAGTTTTGCAAAACGGTCGCCGCAATTCTCAGGCATTTTCCGAGCGTTTCAATCGTATCGAAAACCGCTTCTTTATCTTCCTGCAAATCCGCGCTGTAGCCGCTCGGCAAACTTTTCAAAACCGTTTGAAGCGCGGTTTGATGACCGAAAATTCTCCCCGTTTTCCCGCGAATCAATTCCAGAGCCGTTTCATTTTGCAAGTTTTCATTAAACTCGATAAAGCCGAACTCGTCCGAAGAATAAAGGAGCAGGTCTTCGGAAAAACGCGACAGATGAATCATCAGCAAAGCCGCCGCATTGATAAATTCGACGGCAAAATCGCGATCGGAAACCGCGTCGAGGCTGTTTGAAGTAATTCCTTCAAACCCGAGCGCGAGCGCCATTTCTTCGCGGTCAATTTCAAACGAAGTTCCCGCCAGATCGCCCGAACCCAGCGGCAAAACATTGACGCGCCGCCAAACTTCGTCCAATCTTTCCAGATCGCGGGCAAGCATTTCAAAATATGCCAGACACCAATGCGCCCACAGAATCGGCTGAATTTTCTTAAAATGGGCGTAACCCGGCAAAACAGCTTCGCTGTATTTTTCGGCAGCTTCGATCAAATTTCTTTGCAAATCGGTCGCGGATTTTGAAATTTCTTCGATTTCCGTTCTCAGCCAAAGCCGAAAAACCGTCCCGATCTGCTCTTTTCGGCTTTTTCCGGTTTGAAGTTTTCTGCCCGCGTCGCCGATCAATTGAATAAGGCGTGATTCGATAAACGAATAAATGTCGGTCGAGGGAAATTCATCAAAATAATTCCGGTCAAATTCGGCGCGTTTAACAATTGTCTGCAAACCGTTTTTTATTCGCTCGGATTCGAGCCGCGTGAGAATTCCGGCGTGAAAAAGCGCGTCGCAATGCGCGAGATTAACGCGAATATCCGCGTGAAAAAGTCTCCGGTCAAATTTGAACGAATCGGTAAATCCGCCAAGGCTTTCGTCTTTTTTTCCGGCAAATCTTCCGGCTTTTATATTTTCTTGTGTCATTTTATTTTCGTTTTCAAATTATAGCCGAAAACGAAATTTTCCAAATAAACAAACATCTTTTTTATCCTTATTTTTATTTGACGCGGCTTAAAAACCAATTTTTATAAACATTTATAAAATTAATTTTTGAGAATAAAAAATTTTACTGTAAAATTCGTTCAAAGCATTTTAATTTGGAGTTTTTTTTCAAGATGGTAAGAATTTTACTTACATTTTTTATAATTTTACCTCTCGGCATTTTTGCTCAAAAAAAAGATAAAGTCGAGGTTTTACCGCAAATTTTGAGTGAAAATTTAGCGGTAAATTGCCGGGAATTGGAATTGGGAACAGTCGTATTTTTTCACGAACCCGCTTATCCGACCGAAGCCCGGTCGGGGCGAATCGGGGGAACTGTCAATGTCCTGGTAAAAATTGAAGAAACAGGAATTTCGAGCGAAGTCTTAAAGATCGAAGGCAGCCGGTTTTTTCTGGAACTAGCCGAAAAATCGGCAAAAAAGGTGAGATTCAGCCCGACCGTTTGCGACGATAATCCAATCGCCGTTTCCGCCTTGATGACTTATAATTTTATCCCGCAAATTTCCGCTGACAATTATTTTTTCCCGGCAAAAGTTACCGATTTAACGGATGTTAAAACCGATTCGCCGTATTTTGAAGCAATTTCAAATCTGACCGAAAATTATCAAATAGGTTTCGGGTATGCGGACAAAAAATTTTACGAAAACGCGCCTTTGACACACGGCGATTTTGCTCAATTCTTGCGGATGACGCTCGATCTGCTAGTTAAACGCGCCGCCGAATCAAAAAAAATCCCCGACGAAATCGGCTTGGTTCGCGCCTTTAATCCAAACAATCTGACTTCCGTTAATTCGTTCAAAGACCTTGAAAAAAAACAACCTTTTTATCGTTCGGTCGGTGTTCTTCTTCAAACTTACAATATCGCTCTCGCTAATAAAGATTCGAGATTTCCGGGAAAAAATCCGATCACGAAAAATGAAGTGATTGATTTTTGGATAAATATTTTCGGCAAAGAAGCCGTTCCGGTGCATTTTGAAAAATCTCGAATCGGCGAACAGATTTTCACACGCGGCGAATTTGCCCTGTTTCTTTATGAAAGTATGCAGGTTTTGAGCTATAAAGTTCTGCCTTGATTTGCTAGAATCACATATCAATCTACAAGCGGAGAAAATATCTGAAAGGAACTAGTTTTCGTTATTACGATTTGATTATGGCAGCGTTTGTTGCCGTTCTGCTGTGTTCAAATCTGATCGGCGTTCATAAAGGTTACGTCAATTGATCTGCCGTTTTACGGAAATTATATCTTCGGTGCGGGCGTTTTATTTTTTCCGATCAGCTATCTGTTCGGCGATATTTTGACGGAAGTTTACGGTTATGCACGTTCGCGGCGCGTCATCTGGGCAGGTTTCGCCGCGTTGATTTTCGCCTCATTGATGGCTTTCGTCGTTACAATTCTGCCGACCGCTCCGACGATGTCCGCCGACCGGCAAAACGCGATAAATTTAATTTTCGGACAAGTTCCGCGCATTGTTCTGGCTTCGCTTTTAGGTTTCTGGGCGGGAGAGTTTACAAACTCGTTGGTGCTGGCAAAAATGAAAATTCTCACATCCGGCAAATATCTCTGGACGCGCACGATCGGTTCGACATTTGCCGGCGAAGCGGTTGATTCGATGATCTTTTATCCCGTCGCTTTTTACGGAATCTGGTCAAACGAACAGGTTGTCAGCGTGATGATCGGCAATTATTTCATCAAGGTTTTGTGGGAAGTTCTCGCCACGCCTTTCACTTATAAAATCGTCGCGTTTTTGAAAAAAGCCGAAAATATTGATTATTACGATAATGAAACCAATTTTAATCCGTTCACGCTGGAAACGGAAAAAAGCGTCTGAGCTGAAAATTGATTCAGGCAACTTTTTTATCTTTTGCAGAAAATAAATTTACAATTCTTTACATTCGTCAGCTTATTTAAACTGTAAAATCCTGTGATAAAATTCTATAAATGAAACTCAAACTGCAAACCCCTTTGCTCGATCTTCACAAATTCGATATTGCCGATTTATCGAGCGTAATGTCGCGTAAACTGGCGATGGCGGTCGCCGTTTTTGCCAATAAGAGCGATTTGATCGAAGCAACCGTCGAAGACCTTTTGAATTATTTTCCGATGCGCTACGAAGACCGCTCGAATCTGATTCAGATTGACGAAATTTATGAAGGTTTGGAAGCGTCAGTCGAGATTTATACGAGAGTTTCCGGCGGTTTTCGCGTCGGTAAAAACCGGGCTAAAGGTGCGCCGCCGCTTTATATTTTTGAAGTTACGGGTTCGGACGCTGAACGAACGCGCAAACCGGTCGTCATCTGGTGGTTTGTTTCGGGCAAACAAGCGCATCACATCGTCAATTACTGGCAGAAAAAATTTGAACGCGGAACGCGCTTTATCGCTTACGGCAAATGGGAATGGGATTCGCGCCGCAACACCTACGGGTTGAAAATCACCAAACCCGATGACGAACTCGAAATTCTGCCGAGTTTTGAAGACATTGAAAATTTCGGACTGCTTAGAAATCTTCTCTCTGACGAAGAAGATTCAACGGAATCTAAAACAACGGACAAAGGACAAAGGACGAATTTGAAGAATCGGAAGAAGCCGATAATCCCGAATTTGCGATGATTCATACGGCGCGGCGCGTTCCGGTTTATCGCAAGCTCGGACAATTTCAAACAAAACGCCTGCGCGAAATCGTTTTTAATATTTTGCAAAATGTTGATAAAAGTTCAATTGTCGAAACTTTGCCCGAAGATTTATGCAGCCGGCAAAAACTGATTCCGCGCGCCCGGGCAATCGAAGAAATTCATTTTCCGCCCGAAAAAGTAAGTCTTCTCGATTACGCAAAAGCGCGGAGCGACGCGCATCTTCGCCTGATCTTTGAAGAATTTTTCCGCGTTACATTCGCGCTTCAACTAAAACGCGGCGAACGCACGAAAGAGCCGAAAGGAACGCTGATCGAAATTTCCGCCAAAATTCACGAACGCATCAAAAAACTCCTGCCTTTTACTCTGACCGGCGCGCAGGAAAGAGTAATTAAAAGAATTTTTGACGATATGGCTTCCGACGCACCGATGAACCGCTTGGTGCAGGGCGATGTCGGCAGCGGAAAAACGATTGTCGCTTTTCTGGCAATGTTTGCCGCGATGGAAAACGGTTATCAAACTGCGCTGATGGCTCCGACCGAAATTCTGGCGGAACAGCACTTGCGAAATGCGAAAAAGATTTTTGAAAATTCGCCGTATCGCGTTGATCTTTTAACGGGAAGTTTACGAGCGGCGCAAAAAAGAAAAGTTCAAGGCGACATCGCAAAAGGCGAGATTCAAGCCGTCATAGGAACACACGCCGTAATTCAAGATGCCGTCGAATTTGAAAAATTAGGCTTGGCGGTTGTTGATGAACAACACCGCTTCGGAGTTTTGCAGCGCGCGCAGCTACGTCAACGCGGGTTTAATCCCGATATTCTGGTAATGACCGCCACGCCGATTCCGCGCTCTCTGGCAATGACGGTTTACGGCGATCTGGACGTTTCCGTCATTGACGAACTTCCGCCCGGCAGAACGCCCGTAAAAACTGTCGTTGTCGGCGAAGATCAGCGCGACGGCGTTTATAAAGGCATCGAACGCGAAATAAAACTGGGCAGACAGGTTTATATCGTCTATCCGCTGATCGAAGAATCGGAAAAAATGGACTTAAAAGCGGCAACCAAGATGTTTGAAGAACTGCGCGATAAAGTTTTCCCGAATTTTAAGGTCGGACTTCTGCACGGCAAAATGAAAGGCGCGGATAAAGAAGAAATAATGGGCGAATTCGTTAAGGGAAATTTAAACATTTTAGTTTCAACGACCGTAATAGAAGTAGGAGTTGACGTACCAAACGCCAGTTTAATGATTATCGAACACGCCGAGCGTTTCGGTTTATCGCAGCTTCATCAACTTCGCGGCAGAGTCGGGCGCGGTGCGGAACAATCTTTTTGCGTACTTTTAACCGGCGATAAAAAGACCGCCGTTGCCAAAGAACGGCTCGGAATAATGGAAGAAACGAGCGACGGCTTCCGCATTGCGGAAAAAGATTTGGAAATTCGCGGACAAGGTGAGATTTTGGGAACAAGGCAATCCGGTGTTCAAACCTTTAAGATCGGTAATATTATTCGTGATCTGGAGATTTTGGAAAAAGCCCGCAAAGAAGCGGAATTTTACTTAACTTCAAAGCGTTTAACCCAAGAAACATCTCGGCTTATTGAAATTACTAAAGCCGATGCGCGATTCAAGTTAGCCGGAATCGGATAATTTATTTGGTGTAACAAATAAAAAACGATTTTAATCATTGTTTTTTTTCTCGATATTTGGTTAAATTTTCATAATAGCTTTAACCTCTAATTGTTTTTAAGCATAGCCTGTTAATACAATTTCGTTAAAAAAATTGAACAAATAAATTATCGCAAGATAAATAGTTAACCCCATTTGTTCACAAAATTTACTGAAGACAAAAATAATTTGTATTATGAAGTTTTAAAACAAAATAGAGAAAGACAAAAAACAGCCCACAAATTTAAAAAAGGGACTAAAAAATGAACAACCGACGACCAACTGGAACTGACACTTCCAAACCCTATTACAAAAAGGATTACCAACGAAACGAGGGCGAAAAGACTTTTGGTGAGCGAAAATATCAACCGAGGGACAATAGATTTGAACCTCGAAATGATAGATTTCAAAAAAAGGATGAACGATTTCAACCGAAAGACGGAAAATTTCGTCCAAGGACCGACAGCCGCTTTCCTCCTAAAAAACGATTTCCGCCGCCAATAGGAAAAACTACCAAGCCCTGGGAAAAAGACACCAGACCCCGAATAGTATCTGATATGCAGGTAACAGACGGAAAACACAGAGGGAAATACTTAAAGAGTACAGAATCTCCGAAAGTGCGACCGACTGCCCGCCGAATTCGTGAAGTTATGTTCAGAATTCTTTACCGCCGCGTCAAAGCCGGAAGATTCTTAGACCTTTGCGCCGGAAGCGGAACGGTCGGAATCGAAGCGATTTCGCGCGGCGCATTGATCGCCACCTTTGTCGAGCGTTCGGCGAAAATGTGCAGTTTTATTAAAAAGAATCTTGCCGAACTTGAAATCAAAGAAGGACACGGCGAAATATGCGAGACCGAGATCGTGCCTTTCTTAAAGAAAATGGCGAAACGAAATCGTCAATGGGATGTTGTGTATTTTGATCCGCCGTATGATTCAAATTACGACGAAGTTCTGGAATATTTCAGCCGCGGAGTAGCTCTGAAACAGCGCGGCGTGTTGGTTATAGAACATCCTGCTGAAATGTTTTTCCCGGAAAAAATCGGCGTAATACGACGTTGGCGCGTAGTCGTTCAAGGCGAAACGGCGCTCAGTTTTTACGACCGAAGATAGGCTGATAACGGTGAATGGTGAATGGTGAATTGCTAATTTACGAAATCTTGATTCACCATTCACCATTAAACAAATGCGTATCATTGCCGGTGAATATCGCGGACGAACCTTAAAAAGTCCTTCCGACAATAAAACCCGACCGACATCCGACCGCCTTCGTGAAACTCTGTTTAATATTCTCAACCCGCGAATTGATGAAGAAACGCGGTTTCTGGATTTGTGCGCCGGAACGGGGGCAATCGGCATTGAAGCAATTTCACGCGGCGCATTGTTTACTACATTTATTGATAAATCGCGCCGCGCCTGCGCTCTGATCGAAGAAAATCTCGACCTTCTGCAAATTCCCGAAGAACAAACCGAAATAATCTGCAATTCAGCCGAAAATTTTATCAGCCGCCGGCACGAAACAGGCTGGGATATTATTTTCTATGACCCGCCGTATAAAAATGAATATGCGATTGTGATTTATGAAATCGGCAATTCCGAAGCAAATTTATTAAATGACAACGGCATTTTAATCGTCGAACATCATTTTAAAAACATTCTCCCTGATGAGATCGGAAATATCCGACGTTGGCGAACCGTCAAACAAGGCGAAACCTGTCTGAGTTTTTATGAGAAGGAATAATTACTCAAATTTTAGATTTCAAATTTCAAATTGAAGAAAGTCTTATATTTCAAGAGTTTGTGGAAATGCTCTTAACCAGTTTACCAAGTCGGCTTCATATAAATTCATATTTAAAGTTTGTTAAATTTTTCCGACAAATCTATCATTAATAATTTCGGTTAATGAAATTTTAATGAAGATAATAATTTGGCTAATTCTTTGTTTGATCTGGGGTTCGACCTGGGTTTTCATCAAAATCGGACTCAAAGATTTGCCGCCGATAACGTTTGCCGCGTCGAGATTTATTCTCGCGCTTTTTATTTTGGCGATTATTATTTTCGTGCGGAAAATTCCTCTGCCGCAAACAAAGCGCGATTGGCTTCTTTTAGGCGGCACGGGAATTCTGCAATTTTCCGTAAATTACAGTTTGGTTTTCTGGAGCGAACAGTATATTTCATCGGGACTTGCCGCGGTTTTGCAAGCAATGATCACGGTTTTCGGACTCGCGCTTGCCTGGATTCATCTTCCCAATGAACGCATCACGAAATTGAAAATTTTCGCGGTTTTCTTGGGCATCGTCGGCGTGGCGATCATTTTCTTTGAACAACTGGAAATCAATGATTTTTGGGCATTTGCCGGCTGTGTTGCCATCGTTGTCGGTGCTTACGCCGCGGCGCACGCTTCGATTTTGATAAAAGCTTGCGGCGGCGGGATGCACCCCGTAACTCTCGTTTTCGGGCAGATGCTGTGCGGAATTTTGCCGATTATCATCTATGCTTTGACGGTCGAAGGAAATCCGCTGAATTTGAATTGGACGTGGCAGGCGATAATTTGCGTTTTGTATCTGACGATTTTCGGAACAATCGCGGCATTTTGGCTTTATTACTGGCTTTTAAGTAAAATCGAATCAACCAAAGCGATGATGATTTCGCTCGTTACGCCTTTGATCGCCGTCATTATCGGCGGAATTTTTCTGGACGAAAAACTTCTGCCGCAGACATTTTTCGGCGGAATTTTAATTTTGGCAAGCATCGGCTTGATCGTATTTCGCAAAAAAATTAAAAAAAATAATAATATGAGGTGAAAAATCTGTATAGCGACTTTTAGTGAGTGACTTTGAATAAAAATCAAGTTGAATCGAAATCAAACGCACTCGCTACCGCTCGCTATACTGATTCAAAGAGATGAATTTCAAATTTACAACCGCCGGAGAATCGCACGGAAAAGCCTTAGTTGCACTAATTGAAGGTTTGCCCGCAGGTTTGGAAATTGATGTCGAAAAAATAAATCACCAGCTCTGGCGCCGGCAGCAAGGCTACGGGCGCGGCGGACGAATGAAGATCGAGAGCGACAAGATCGAGATTCTCTCCGGCGTGCGGCACGGCAAAACGCTCGGTTCGCCCATTTCTTTAATGATCGTAAATCGTGATTTCGTTCATTGGGAAGACATTATGGCAAGCGATAAAGTCGAGGTAAATCCCAATCGAACGCGGATTGTTACGCGCCCGCGCCCCGGACACGCCGATCTGGCGGGCGGACAAAAATTCGGTTCACGCGATCTGCGCGATATTCTGGAACGTGCTTCGGCAAGAGAAACCGCCGCCCGTGTCGCCTGCGGCGCATTTGCCAAACAACTGCTTGAAAATTTCGGCGTTGAGATAAAAAGCCACGTCATCAAACTCGGCGAAATTCCCGAAAAATCGCTGGAAAAAACCTGGGAAGAAATCTGTGCGATTGATGAAAATTCGCCATTAAGCTGCGCCGATTTTGACGTGCAAAATCAAATGATCGCATTGATTGACAAGGCAAAAGCCGAAGGCGACACGCTGGGCGGAATTTTTGAAGTCGTCGCCAAAAATGTCGTCGTCGGCTTAGGTTCACATACTTCCTGGAATGAAAAACTGGACGGGCGAATTGCCCAGGCTTTTATGTCAATTCAGGCGACAAAAGCCGTCGAGATCGGCACGGGCGTTGAAAATGCCGGACTTTTCGGTTCAAAAGTTCACGACGAAATCGTTTATGAAAACGAAAATTTCAAACGGACGACAAACCGCGCCGGAGGACTCGAAGGCGGAATCACGAACGGCGAAGAACTGCGCGTGCGCGGCTATTTAAAGCCGATTTCAACCTTGAAAAAACCGCTCCGCTCGGTTGATATTGATACGAAAAAAGAAGACCTTGCCGCTTTTGAACGCTCGGACGTAACGGCAGTTCCGGCGGCAGGCGTGATCGGTGAAGCGATGCTCGCGATAGTTTTGGCAAACGCGATGCGCGAAAAATTCGGCGGCGATTCTATTGAGGAAATGAAGGCGAATTTTGAAAATTATAAAAAATCTTTGCTGAAGTATTAATTTAACGCAAAGTCGCGAAGGCGCAGAGACGCAAAGAAAATCAAAAATAATTCATTGCAAATCTCTGCGCCTTCGCGGTTTTGCGGCTTTGCGTTAAAAATCATTTCCCGATATCTCGGCGATACTGCATTCCGTCCCAATCTATTTCGTTGACGGCTTTGTAAGCGCGGTGGATTGCGCCGTTGAGATTTCTGGCGGTGGCGGTTACGCCTAAAACCCTGCCACCGGCGGTTATGAAATTGCCGTTTTCATCTTTAGTGGTTCCGGCGTGGAAAATGTTGATCTCGTCTTGTTTTACGATATTTTCCAGACCTTTTATCTCATCACCCGTCCGGGCTTTTTGCGGATAGCCTTTCGAAGCCAGAACGACGCACGCCGAACTTCCCTCTTTCCATTCAAAAAATATTTTATCGAGCGTTTGATCGAGAATTGCCTGGCAGACTTCGACGAAATCAGTTTCGAGCCGGATCAAGATCGCCTGAGTTTCCGGATCGCCGAAGCGCACATTGTATTCCAGAACCTTCGCGCTGCCGCCGTCGGTCATCATCAAGCCGAGAAATAAAATTCCGCAAAACGGAAAGCCTTCTTTTTCCGCGCCTTCCAGCGTCGGTTTGATTATTTTTTCGATGATTTCGGCGGTTTGCCCGGGCGCAAGCAATCCCGCATCGGTGATTACGCCCATTCCGCCCGTGTTTGCGCCCGTGTCATTTTCGCCGATGCGTTTGTGATCTCTCGCCGGCGGCATCAGAGCGAAATGTTTCCCGTCGGCAAACATTATCAAGGACACTTCCCTGCCGATCAGACATTCTTCCAAAACGACCTTCTCTACCGCTTCCGCACCGACAAGTGTTTCCAACTCTTCGACGGCATTTTCCGCATCGCTTCGGTTTGCGGCAACAACCACACCTTTTCCGGCAGCAAGTCCGTCCGCCTTAACGACGACCGGAGAATTTTCATCGCCGAAAAATCCGCTTTGCAGGATATTTTTCGCTTCTTCTAGTGAATCTGCGGTTTTGTATTTTGCCGTCGGAATATCGTGTCGCGCCATAAAATCCTTGGCAAATGATTTACTTGCTTCGAGCTGTGCCGCTTTGCGGCTTGCTCCGATGATTTTCAAACCGCGGTTTTCAAATTCATCAACAATGCCGAGCGCCAGCGAAGTTTCGCCGCCGACAAATGTCAGATCAATTTTACGGTTTTCGGCAAAATCCGCTAAAGCATTGATTTCGTCGGGTTTAATGTTGACAAGTTCGGCAATTTCCCCGATTCCCGCATTGCCGTTGGCACAAAAAATTTGCTTTACTGTTTTGCTTTTGCTGAACGCAAAGCAAAGTGCGTGTTCGCGTCCGCCTGAACCTATTACCAGAATTTTCATAATTAAGAATTATGGAGTATAATTTCTTTACAAAACTTGACACAAAGAACAGTTAGTTATAATTTCAAAAAATGGATATGCATCAGATTTTGTTATTATTTGTATCAAGTTTTATTGTAATTTGAAAGACTATTGACTCCCCAGTATAAAATTTACTACAAAAAATTTTATTTACCGAATCGCCCCAAATGATAGTCGGAAAATATCGAAAAACTCTACTTTGATTAATCTTGAAAACTAATTTGAATTATACAAGGACGATTTCAATTTATGTTTGAACAAATAAGTGGGAAGGAGCAAGCATCGTCAATGGTTGAAACAGAAAACTTAGCTGAATTTAATAAAGAAACTTTCGGGGAAAACGAAGAATCCGAATTTGATGACAAAGAAATTTTATGCGTTGATTGCGACCAGATGTTTATCTGGACTGTCGGCGAACAAATTTTTTTCCGTGATAAAGGATTAAAAAATCCGCCGAAACGCTGTAAGAGCTGCAAACAAGCTAAAAATGAAAGACTTTCCGCCATCAATGCCGCGCAATCTGCCGGCATCAAACAACGCATCGAGGTTGCCGTATTTTGCGCTAAATGCCGGGAGCACACGACAGTTCCTTTTTATCCTTCACAGGGTCGTCCCGTTTTTTGCCGTTCTTGCTTTCTGGAAATGAATCCATCGCTTTTAAATGGTACCGATTCCGACAAAGATTAGCGAAAACACCAAAATTATCCGCCGACGTGAACGCTCGGTCGAAGTTCCGGATCAGTTTCAGCCTGTCTTAAAATTTCGCGTGTAACCGGCGCGGTATCGCCTTCGCCAAATAACAAATATCTGATCAAATAGGCAATCGGATTGCCTTCGCTCCAGCCGAAATAGACGTGCGGAATTTTCCCGGTTTCATCTCGCAAATGCAATAGAAGCGCGGCAATGGCATTCGGAACAGCCGGAGCTTCGGTTCGCAAAATTTTATAGCCGTCAATATCAACGCCGCGAATTTTTAACTTGCCTTTAAATTCCGAGGCATCGCCCAACTCAATTTCATAAAACAGAATCGGATCGCTCGAAGGAATATGATTATCGGTGCGTTTTTCGTGTTCTTTGAAACGGTATTCGGCGACATCCCCGGTTTCCCGCCGGTTTGTCACAATCCGAAGCGAGCCGTCAGCTAATTCCTTGATAAATTGCTGCGCGGTTTCATCCAATTCAATTCCGTCAATACGAACTTCGGTTGTCCGCATCGCTCTCGAAATAAAAGAAGTTACAACGATCCCTAAAATAAACAATGAAGCAATTTGCAATCCGCTCGGCTGTTCGATGATGTTGACCAGAATTGTGTAGAAAAAGATCAGCGTAATTATTAAAAACCCGATCCATTTCTTTTCACCTTTTTTCCATGCTGAAATTGTTACGGCAACTGCCGCCGAAGCCATCAAAAATAAAACTCCCGTCGCATATGCGCCGCCCTGGGCATCAACATCGGCTTCAAACAAAATTGTGACAATCGCCGCAATTCCCGTAAAGACAAGAACAAGCGGTCGGGTTGCCCGCGCCCAATCGGGCGCCATTCCGTAACGCGGCAAATAACGCGGAACGATATTCAAGAGTCCCGCCATCGCCGAAGCTCCGGCAAACCATAAAATCGCAACCGTGCTGATGTCATAGAGCGTTCCTATTCCGTCGCCTAAGAATTGATGCGCGAGATAGGAAAGCGCACGTCCGTTTGCCTGCCCGCCGACCTTGAATTGTTCGGGCGGAATCAGCATTGTCGTAATGATGCTGCTGCCCATTAGCATCACGCTCATAATCAAAGCCGCACCGCTTAGAAGTTTCTTTCCGTTTATAATCCGCCCCTCGATATACTTTTCCGCCGTCGGAGTAAGTGTCGTTTCAGGTAATTTTGAAGTGTGAATTAAGGTTTTGTCTTCTTCGGATAATTCCGTGTCGCTCTTAATCAGAGGCATTACGACAACGCCGGTTTCAAAACCCGAAAGTCCGAGTGCGAGTTTCGGAAAATACAAAAGTGAAAAAAATATTACCGCCAAAATACTGCCGTTCACATCCGGATAATTCCAGACCGCTTCGCTCCACCGTGTTAAGACTTCGGGCTGAACAAAGAAAATCTCGTATAAACCGATTGATATAACGATTATGTTGAATAATAAATAGATTATGACGATAACTACCGCAATTCCGATGGCTTCCTTAAAACCTTTAAGAAAAACCGCTCCTAAAAAAGCGATTAAAACTAATGTGACGATAATTTCGTGGTGAAGAAATTTAAGATTTTGTTCGACGAACGGATTTTCGACAATATGCGCGGTCGCGTCTGCTGCCGAGAGCGTAATTGTGATAATAAAACTCGTTGCCACGAATCCGAGCAGAGCCAGAACAAACATTTTGCCCTTCCAGCGCGAAAGAAGATGTTCGAGCATCGAGATCGAACCGTCGCCGTGCGGGCTTTCTTCCGCCACGCGCTTATACATCGGTAATGCGCCGAAAAGCGTTAAGATCACCAGGACAAATGTCGCAAACGGCGATAATGCACCCGCTGCCAAAAAAGCGATTCCGGGCTGATAACCGAGCGTCGAGAAATAATCTACGCCTGTCAGACACATAACCTTCCACCAAGGGTGTTGTTCGTGTCTGTTTTCCGGCTCGGCTTGACCTTCGACCTCTCTAACGCCTTTCAGCATCCAATTTCCAAAGGGACTTTCTTTCTTCATTAATTTAGTAACCTTTAAATAATTAAAGACCGCCAGATGAAACAATCATCTGCGGTCTTTAAAAAATTATAATATTGAGTTTTTTAACCGACACAAAATCGGAATTTAGAACGCTCCTCTTTAATCAGTTCCAAAATGCAGATTTTACGCTTATTTAATCGAAGGTCAAGCCGCCACAATAATTAAGAATTTATTATCGGTGTTTAAAAAGTAAAAAGGCGACGTCTCCCACACCGTCGCCTCTAGGTCACAAGTCCTCACCCCTCGTGACCAAATGTTCACCGGGGAGGTGAACATCTATAGATTATGCACAGGAAAAAAAAAAGCAACCCTTAATTTGAAAATATGTTTTTTTTTATTCACCTATCAAGTAACTATTCCAGTTATTTACGAAACTTTCAACGGTCAAGCTGCCGATTGAAACATCATTTTCCGTATTTTGCTTTTTCACAAAAAAACTATATTCACCGAGCGGTGTCTGACTGCTTAATTTTATTTCAAAACTAATCACGGAAATATCTTTGCCGTAATCGTGTTTTACTATGCTGTTTGGCGTAACTTTAATGTATGGAGAATTAAATCCGATTTCTAAATCTTCCGATTCGAGATTTTTTCCGCCGAGATAAATTATGTATGATTTTCCGGCATTGACCGTAACCGGAAGTTCCGAAAGCTGTCCGTTAAAGCCGACATATTGCAATTCAAAGTCTTTTGTATTTTTTATTACCTTGTCTGTCAGCTTTGCTTTTTTGCCTTTTACAATTTCAATTTCTTCGAGTTCGGCAGCCGAAAAATTATTTTTCGGATCTTTTTTTGAAAAATCTTTGGCGTAAACTTTATACTCTCCAACCGGCAAGCCTTCGACGAGAAACTCGCCGTCGGAATCGGTTAAAACACCTGCAATTACGCGACCGTCGTAAATATCTTCGAGCCAAACTTGAAAGCCGGCAGCCGCTTTACCGCTCTGCAGAAAAAGCGTTCCGGCAGCCGAACCGCAACAATTTTCATCCGACACATTTGCTCCGTAAATTGCCCGAATTCCGGCAATATCATCTTCGGCTAAGGTTCTTGAAGTAAAGCTCGGCAAATTATAAATACCGTTTTTGCCTTGACTTGTTTGCATTGTCGCGCCGATTACGGATGAATGTTCCAAACCGAGCAGATGCCCGATTTCGTGCGTCAACGTCGCTTCCAAATCAAAGGTGCCGATTGAACCGTCGGTCGAAAATTGTTGGTATGGATTCAAAACGATGTCGGCTTCAAGGATAAAACCCTTACTATCATAAAAAACTCTCGTGCGGGCGGATATTTCCTCGGGATCGCTTCCGAAGAGCAAAAGATTTTCAGGGGTTTGAGCGATAGTTATCAAACTTACTCCATCACCGCTTTTGCCCGAAGGGCTAATTGATTGTTTATCTGAAGGAACTTCGACAAATTTTATATTTGCAATCCGTTCCCAGGTTTCCAGACTCCGGCTGATTGCTCCGGCGACATCGCTTTCCGGTCTGATACTTAAACTTTGTTTGGAAAAAGAGTTTGCAATCGAGATAGGAATAACACTGCTTTTCCAGCGCAGCCGAATGGTTTTCGCCTCGTCTGCATACTGCGGGTTATAAGCCGTCGCCGTAAATGTTAAATTCAGCAACGCCAACAAAATCAAGAAAAACTTAAAACTCTTTTGTTTCAAAACCGGATTTACTCCTCTTTTACTGCAAAACCTTCGATATTTTCCCTGCCGACGCTTTCCAAATCGGCAAATGCGACGATTAAAAGCAAAACTACCAGGGCAAGAGTTGCTAAAACGTATAGAACGGAAATTAATTCTAAATAAATAAGAATACCAATGACGACACCGACCGCGACAATCCACATCAAGGCGACAGTTCGGCGGCTGAATTTACTTTGTTTTTCTGACATATTTTCCTTTTAATTCTCAAACTTTTTGAGATGTTTTAATTGATAACAGATTTTTATTTATTGAACAATAAAAACTTTGATTTTTTCACAAAACCGCCCATCAATCAATTATTCGGAGAGGTAATTTTAATTTATCCTGATTTATTGACTCGAAATTTTCTAAAATCGGCGGAATTTTTCTTTCTTCTTTGCCGCGCCGCGCAACTTCTACGATATCAAATGCCTGCAGAATCAAATCTTCCGCTTGTTCTGTTTTAATTTTTGACAGATTAGCTTCGATTATTTTGGTTTCATTTGCTTCGCGCCGGAAAATTATAATTTTTGTTTCATCCGCATCCTTCGACAAACCGCCCGCACTGGCAATGGCGCGGGTCAGCGACATCTTTGAACGCGTTGAAATTTGTTTCGGATTTTCGACACCGCCGATCACATAAATCGGCTGTGCTTCCAGAACATTTACGATGTCGCCGCTCAAAATCTGCGGATTCGCTTCGGTTTTGCCTGTTAATAAATCACTGATTTTGATGTTGATAAACTGCGCGCCGTTGTCTTCTCTGGCGGCAACAAATCTTTCGCGGGTTTCGGTATTCGGGGTCGGCGAGCTGATTTTTTTCCCGACTTCCGCCAAACAGTTTAATTTCTGCGGTCGAAAAATCTGGATTTCTCCGCTGGCTTGATCGGTCAAACCGCCTGAAACAATCAACAGTTCATTCAAATAAATCGGGCGTTTGATCTGAAACCGCTGCGGAGTTTTTACGGCTCCGGACAAAATTGAATTGGGACGATTCGAGCGGTCGAGAATCCGGACGACAATTTTCGGATTTCTTAAAAATTTACCGTAAGATTCAAATATTTTTTCGGCAACTTCCTCTTCATTTTTGCAAAGTCCATAAAGAGGTTCTTCCAAAAACCCGATGCCATCCAAAAAACCTTCCGCCGAGAGTGTTCCGCGCCAGTCATATTCAAAACTGCCGACAACATCCACTTCGATTAAATCGCCGAAATGAATCAAATTTTCTTCGGAAACCTGAGGTTTGGTTAGTTCGCCGTTTGCCGAAATATTTAAAGAATTTGCATCCTGAGCTAAAATACAGCTTTGCAAGCAAATAAAACATATAAAAATTTTTGAGAAATAATACAGCTTTCCGTTTTTCATTAACACAATTTGCCGAAATTTGATATTAATTCAAATTTAACGACTGCTTCTTCTATAATTTATTCTTCAGCCTTAACGACTTTTTTTCGCTTTTTTGCCGGTTTAGAAGAAACCGTACCCGGAACGGCAAACCCCTTAAACTCCCAATTGCAAGAATCACACAGCAACTTATAACGAAAAAGAACCTTAGACCAAATGGGAGTTGGAAGGTATCCGCGTCTGATTCGTTTGCTGTAACATCTGGGACATTTCTGACTAATCATCTTCATTTTCGCTGATAAACTTAAATTTTTGCGAAATTTTCTGCTCCTTTGAGATTTTGCTTTCAAGCTTTCTGATATGTTCGATTTCGGTATTTATTTTGTCGGCAATATGTTTCTTTTCTTCATATTGAACATTTTCCCGCGCCAGATAAAAGAGCGCGTCGCGGTACAGGCTGATCGCTTCACGATAATTTTCCTTAAATGTTTCACGCTCCGCTTGTTCAATCCAGTGCGAAATTTTTATCGAAGAAATAAAATCATTCAGCGCGTCTTTCGACGCTTTCAGTCTTTCTTCGTCGGGATAAAACTCTAAAGCCGAATCCATCGTCATCAAAGCTCTCTGCGACAATTCAATTTTTTCCGCCAATTCAACCTGATTATTTGCCTCTTGAGTTAAAAAACGCGATTTGATTTCAACCCAATTCAGCAGGTGAATTTTATGCAACGCTTCAACAATCTCTTTTCCGCGCCGCAGAGCCGCCAGCCGCGGCGAACCGATTCCAACGGTTTCCATCTGTTTTTCATTGATCGAAAGATATTCGTTGCATAGTTCGAATACTTCCCAATGACCTTCGGGCAAATGTCCTAAAATCCGCGCTGCATCGGATTTTCTTTTTATATGTTCGATAATTGCGGCATTTTTTTTCAAACCGAGTTTATAAACATCCTGATTAACACTCGAATGCAGCGCAATATTATTTAAATTGTAATCAAGCTGCCTTTCCGCACGAAGATACCGCTGGCGCGCTTTTCTTAAAATAATTTCGCGCAAAAAAACCGCTCCGCCCAGCACCAAACTCGCACATACACCCGAAACAATCCAGGGTGCTTCGTCTCCGCCTTCGTGCAGAAATGCCCAGACAAGAAAAAATATAGCAATCGCAATGGCAAATGACAAGACGTAAAAACTGGATGCCGGCAGCCAAAACGGACTATTGTATCTTTGGGAAACACGTCCGTTTTCCCCCCCGGGAAAACTTTGCGGTTGATTATTACGGAATTGTTTGTTAGTCAACGTTAAACTCCAAGTTCTCAAAATATCTTATATATTCAGCCAAAGCTAAATGCCACAGTTTTAATAAATAGTTAAATTTTATAACTAACTTGTCAATTATAAATTTATTTTTCCTGAATTTAACTATTTATTGTTATAATTTTTTTCGTGAGCGGCAAAAAGAAAAAAACTAAAGAACGTCCGGTTTTCGATTCGATTCGCAAACCGACTGCGCCACCGAGCAAAACTATCGGAAAATCAAAGCCTGACGAAAAAGTTCATCCCTCGCGCCGTAAAACTAAACATAAGAAAACAGACGATTCAGATAAATAAATATGAGTATTTTCAAAAGTTTTTTTCAAAAAATAATGCGTCCCAGCGTTTGGGCTAGACCGCAGATGTCGGTTACCTTTCGCGCCGAGATTATGCCCGGCAAAAGCCGTGAAGAGCGAACTTTTCAAATTGAAAAAGTCTTAAGAAACGGGCGCGTAATCTTAAAAGATTTCATCGGAGAGCATAAAGAAAGTGCGTTTGAACCGCTAAATTTCAAAAGAGAAAAGCCGAATTCTTTATAATTGCCGGAGGAATTTACCACTCATAAATCTTTCCGACTTCCAAAACCTGTAAATTTTCAATATCTAATTCTGCCAATTCCAGAATAATTTCATCATGATACATCGGCTTGAGATTTATAACATAAATCGGACAATCTTTTTCAAGTTTTTCAATTTCCTTTCTCAAAGAATTAGGTGTCAAATGATGCGAAACTTTTGCTAAACCATTGAGCCTGTTAGGAAAAGCACATTCGACCAAAACTGCATCCATTTTATCTTCCTTATTTATTTTCTTCCAAAAACCTTTCATTTTTGAAGTGTCGCTGCTTAAGGCAATCATGGATTTTCCGTCCGAAATGATAAATCCGACGGTCGGAACTCGATGATTTACTTTGATAGCTCTCATTTTCAGATGTTTAATTTGAAAAGTTTTACCGACTTCAAATTGACAATATTCTAAAACCGCGCCATTTTTATTGGTCAATTCCGAAAATCGCGGATAAATTTCCCAATTAAAAATATGTTCTTCCAGTAAATCAATAACTTCATCGGAAGCGTAGATACGAATCGGTTCGGTCAAAACGGCAAACAAATCATCAATAAAAAGCGGCAGTCCGGCAATATGATCAAGATGGGCGTGAGTCAAAACAATATCCCGAATTTGTTTTTTTTGTTCTTTGGAAGATGCCATTGCCAGACTTCCGGCATCAATCGCCAGACAATCGTCAATCACAAAACACGCTAAATGCTGCCGCGCCGAAGCGCAGCCATTTTCATCAAATGTGCTTGGCAGAAGCTGGAATTTCATTATTTAACTTAGGGATAATTTGCCAACACCAAATTGATACTAAAATATGATTTTACAATACTTTTAGTAAAGAAAAAAAATCCGTAATATCTTTTAATTATCTGGCACAAGTTTGAGCGCGTCCACCGTCAATTTCGTAAGTTGCGCCCGTGATCCAACCGGCTCTTTCGGAAGCAAGGAAATAAATCAATTCGGCAATTTCTTCCGGCTGCCCGACGCGACCGATCGGATGCGTCGTTTTTGAATGTTCGAGAAAATTTTCGTAATCCGTCTCATTCATTCCGCTGCGTTTGTGCAGTTTTGTCACGACAACACCCGGATTTACGGCGTTTACGCGAATATTTTTCGGCGCGAGTTCTAAAGCCGAACATCTTGTTAATTGGTCAACGGCTGCTTTTGATACACAATAAGCCAAAACATTCGGAAAGGCACGCGTTCCGGCAACGCTCGAAACATTTACGATATTGCCCTGAGTTTTTTCCAAATGCGGTACGCAGCGATTCATTAAATAAAACTGGGAACGAAGATTGATGTTCATCATTTTATCCCAATCGGCAAGCGCGGTATTTTCAATCGAACCGTTCAAAATGATACCTGCGGCATTAATCAAGACATCAATTTGACCGAAATTTTCGAATGTATCATTGACGATTCTTTCAACCTGCGTGGTTTCGCAAATATCCGCCAGCTGAAATTTTATCTTTCCGTCAAAGCTGTTTGCTGCGTCGCGCAAACTGCTCAATTCTTTTTCATTGCGTCCGACGGCAACGACTCTTGCTCCGTTTTTTGCGAACAATAAAGATGTTGCCCGACCGATTCCGCTGCTTGCGCCGGTAACTATTACGACCTTTTCTTCCATATTTTTTTGTTTGTCGAGCCAAACTTTTTATGCAGTTTAACACAAAAGACCGGTCAAAAGTCTAGGAAACCGATGCAAGAATTTATTTGAAAACAACAATATTTAAAAATCAAAAATCGGCTAACTTGAATAAGTTTTCCGATTTTTATTACTTTCATTACCAGGGAATGTAGAAACTGTTTCAAAAATATACGCTTTGAAACATTCTTTGTACTAAAAAGCTACACTCCGTTGGTTTGTGGTTGATTTGAAAAGAATTGTTCAATCGCTTGTTTTGTTTCTTCTCTTTTACGATTTTGGAAATCGCTGACCCAATTTGAAACCGTCGAAACCATCTCGCGGGCGGCGGCTTGTTTTGAAACCTTCTTAACAATTACGGGCGTTTCCATAACTTTAAGTTCCTTTTTTTTGATTACTTTTATTTTAGCTTTTGCTGTCATTTTATTATTTCCTTTTTTATGAATTATATTTTATTAATGCAAAGATACTGTATCTTTATTCCCTTGCTTATTTCTTCAGGCAATTTGAATGCCATATTTTTTACGACGATGGTCGAAATGTGTTTTTGCGCTTTTTTTGCAATTTTTTTTATTTTGCAAACTGCAAAGTAATTTATTGAGTTTTTGCGCTTTGCAATTTATTTAAACGCCTCGACCTATTGATTTGTTCCAAAATGTTTTGTTCAACTGCCGATTTTATCTGTCATTTATGAATGAATGAATGAATATAAAACTCTTACAGAGAAAATGGCACAAACATTGCACCTTTTCGATTCCGATGAATCTGAACGACTTTTTAATTATCTATCTGGCTTGCGGCGCACCTTTCGGAGTTTATTATTTTTTCGATCAACGAACCGCTTTGCCGCCGAACCGTCTCTGGTTGAAAACTTTTCTGATATTCTTTTTTTGGATGCCTTTTGCCTTAAATATTTTGGTTAAAAATAAAAAAAATCCGAAAGGTTTAAAAAGTGTATTCGATGAAAATTCGGTTTTAGATGTTGAATCGGAAGATAAAATTTTCCCGATTCAAAAAGAATTTGAAAAAATTCTGCTGAAAAGCAATATAAAACTCTCAATATATGAATTCAGAGAAGTTGCCGAAAGATATATCGGTCTGACTATCGCAAAACAAAACGCCAAGCATACCACAAAAGTTGAAAATACTGAAAGCGAGATATTCAAAATTGCCGGAAATGAAAATATTAAACTTTCTTCGATCTGTTTTTACAGACGCAACCATAAGCGGCTTTCCTTTCATCAAAAAAATGCCCGTCAAGATTTTTTGGATGTTTTAAGCGATATTTTTTCAGCGACATCGGATAAAAAAAGTCTCGGCGTTTTGTCATATCAGCTTGTTGCACTTTTAAATGACATTGAAGCGCAAAAGGCACTTTCAAAAATGTTCGGTAATTTTCAGCAAACGGACAAAAATTTGAGCGTCAAAAATACGGAGAAAGAATTATGGAAAACCGAAACACACAAACCATTACCCGCCAAACAAATATCAATTCAATTGCAAACTTTGACAGCGACGGTGGCGACGAACTTACGCAGAAAAGATTAAACGCGCTTCTGAAACTCAATGCCGAAACCGCCAATGAAAAATCTCTGTTTGCGTCCGAACGCGAAAAATTCGAATCCGAATTGATAAAAAACCCTATAACGAGCGAGAAAGCCTTTGCTTATTTCGGTCTGATTCTCGGCACTTTTCCGCCGGCGGCAATTTTTACCAAGTTTTTTATCGAAAACGGTTCATTTCGCGGTGATGAATTTTGGATCGTCGGCGTGCTGGCGGTTGTCAATTTAATTTCGGCGATTGTCGGTTATTTCTCCGGCAAACTGATCGGCAAAATGGTGCGTGAAACCGAAAAAATTTCGTGGTGGGGAATGCTTCTTATTCTTCCGTTTATCGGAATGCTGTGGGGAATAATGTCGGGCGGTGCGGGCGGAATCATCATTTTTATCATCGGTGCTTTATTCGGTGCATATTTCGGTGCGCTGGTCGGAAGTATTGCTCTGCCGATTTTTACAATTTTTCACAGATTACTCAAAAAAGGCGATCTCATCGAACGAAATCAATTTTTACCGATTGCCTTTGGCGTTACTTTTATAATCTGCGCTTTTATTCTCGGTTTATAGTTTACATAAGAATTTATATTACTACTTTGTAACTTTTATGTTACAAAGTAGTAATATAAATTAATTTCTTATGAACAAATACTACTTAATTTTAACCGCATTTATCTGTTTTATTTCTGCCAATACTTATTCACAAACGACTGTAGATAATGATGATGTGCAATTTTGGAATGAAACGACCGTTTCATTCCCTTTAATCAAAGCCGAAGACAAAAACGGGAAGAAATCTATAAAATTATCCGGTTCGATCATCGGAACTCTGCGACTCGGTCAAAATGTCCGCCGTTTTGTTGATGAACGAATCGGATTCGGACTCGACTATAAAATAAATAAATATTTTTCTCTTTCTCCGAGTTATATCTACGCCGCCGCCCAGCCCGTGCGAAATAGAAATGATTTTGAGCATCGCGTCCGTCTTGATTTTTCGGCGGAGAAAAAATGGAAAACATTTACCTTGAAAGACCGCAACCGCCTCGAACGTCGGATTCGACATTCGCGCAGCGACTCGACGCGCTATCGAAACAGGCTTCAACTGGTAATTCCGGTCAAAAATAGTGAAGGAAAAGAACTTTTCGCCCCGTTTATCGGTAATGAAGTTTTTTATGATTTCAGCGAAAAAGATTGGACAAGAAACGAACTTACCACCGGAATCAATAAAAATTTCAACAAAAATGCCGCCGCCGCATTTTTCTATACACTGCGGACGAATTCGAGTTCATCAACCTTACGAACCGTCAATATTTTCGGCGTAAATCTGAAATTTACGGTTGATTGATACGTACAGCAAATTCGATAAATGGTGTTTGAAAATCTTTTGGTTTAACATTTATCAGGATTCTTCTTTCGTATTTCAATAAAAAATGCTCGTCTTGCTTCATCTTTTTGCCTTGTTTCTGCTTGTGATGCTCGGTTTCTACGTTTTCGTGGCGAATCCGCGCAACCGCGCACATCAGACTTTTGCCGCGTTTATCGCCTTTCTCGCGCTGTGGACGATCAAAGATTTAATTTTCTGGAATTTTCAAAATGAAAATATTCCGGCTGGCTGGTGGGCTTCGTCGAGTTTTATCATCGCGCTTTTGATGCAATCGGCGTTGGCGATTTTCGCCTGGGTTTTTCCCGAAAATTCCCGCACGCCGAAAAAACGCGCCGCGATTCTTTTTGCGCCGAGTCTGGTTTTGATTCCCGCCGCGCTTTTCGGGCTTTTGTGGCGAAAAGTCGGTTTTGAAAACGGAAAATTCGTCATTGATCTTGCGCCGCTCGCATATGCTTTTGTCGTTTATGTCTATTTCGTGTTCAGTTTCGGCGCGATAAATTTGCTCAAAAAATACCGCAAATATCAAAAAACGCAGAAAGGTCAGCAAATCGGCGCGATTCTCTGGGCAATCGGAATCACGGGCGTTTTGAAAACTCTGGCAAATATTGTTTTGCCGTTTTTCGGCATTTATGAATTTTTGCCGTACAGCACGATTTTCGTTCTGCCCGGAGTTTTGATCTACGCTTACGCGATTTCAAATTTCAAACTTTTTTCCCTGCAAACCGCGCTCGATCAATTCCGCCTCTTTCCGATTGCTTACAAAATCGCGTTGTCAATCGCAACTGTTGCCATTTTTAGTTTTATCATCTTTCAAATTCCGATCGTTTACTGGGCGTTTCAGGACGGAATGACATTTGACGCGTGGCGCAAATATCTGGTTTTCAGCGTAATCTCCGCACTTATTCCGAATCTCCTGCTTGTTTTAATTATTGTCAGAATTTTTTCGCGTCCGCT
>JBBRVS010000049.1:0-29675 GCA_038246645.1 Pyrinomonadales bacterium | reverse complement strand
GATAAAACTTTCTTTTGATGCCGAAGGATTGTTAAACGTAGTTTTAGTCATTTCAGCAGTATTGTTCGGAATCATAGTTCTAGCCATACATAATCAATTTGAAAAAACTTTCTTTGTAGGAAAAACATAAATTTGCAATTTTCCAGCAACTAATTAGACTCGGTTAAATATATTGTCATAACTATTACCAAAATTTAAAGTTATGTGAATTATTTCCTCATCAGAAATTCAATATTATTCCTTTAGGCAAATTCAGACGCTTCTTCATAACCCGCGTCAACGTGGCGAATGATTTTATGAATCAATATAACCTTCCTTTTCATTGCGCTGTTCTTCGCGCGTTCTGCCGTCGGCTAGGTCGAACCATCTTTGATAACCGTGTTTTGCCAATCCCTAAGCGATTGCTCCGGCGTTTTTGATGAGATGTTCTTTGATGAGATTTCGATCAACTAAATCTTTGCGGCTGAGAAGAAAGACGGCATCTTCCTGATCTTTGAAGCGTCCGGCGATGAATTTTAGAATTACGAGCCATTCCGGCGTGAGAACGGGAACATCGTTTATTTTGACCGATTCCTTCAAGGCTTCGGCGAACAATTGCTTAAATACATCCTTGCGAATGATCCAACGGGCGGCGACTTCTTTTTTACCTGTTTTTATGAGATAACGCTCACCGCCTTGCAGAAGTTCGCCGACCTTTTCGAGAGGAAGAAGTTTGTCGGCAATAATATCAATGTCTTTAGTTGTGCGGTCGCTTCCGTAAAGAGCCATCGCCAAACCGCCGACCAACGCCCAATCAATATTATTAGCTTCGGCTAATTCGTCAACAAACTCAATCGCTTCGACGGCGGATTCTTCATCAAGTAAGTCAAGATTTATGGTCACTCAAACAGTTTAATTCGGATTAAAGATTTTCCGAAAGTCTAGTTTGATGCCTTCGCTTTCGATTTCCGCATTGTGAAAACGCCGTTCGCCGTCTTTGGTCGTGATAAAGATCGTGTTGCCGAAAGGTTCGATTGTCCATACGGCTTTGACACCGTTGCTAACCAGCAATTTTGCCTTGTGAAGAATGTCCTGGATATTTTGACTCGCCGAAATTATTTCAATCGCCAAAGTCGGCATTTCAGGATATTTTGTGATGTCTTCAAAGAAATTCGGTTTGATTTGAGCCTTCGGAAACACCGAAATATCTGGTGTCAAACCTTTATCAACATCGAGAGTCAATTCGACAAGCGGTTTATAATGTTCATTTTTTGACAACTGCAAAAGTATTTCTGTGCAAATATAACTGTGATTAAATGATGGCATTTCCTTTTCAATCTCTTCCTCTTCAATTTCAATTAATTCTTCGGTCAACATATTTTTATTACCTCTTTTGGATTTGATTATAGAACTTTTCAATCGCAATTGAAACTATTTCCTCATCGGAATTTTAACATCATTGCTTTCGGCAAATTCAGACGCTTCTTCATAACCCGCGTCAAAGTGCCTGACCACGCCCATTCCGGGGTCGGTGGTGAGGACTCTTTCGATGCGCCTTGCGGCTTCGGGTGCGGCAGTCGGCGACGATGACTTGTCCGGCGTGAAGTGAATTTTACCATTCTCACCAAATCGTCAGGATATTTTGTAAATTCTGAATTTTCGAGTCTTTTGTAATCAACGGCAGATTCAGAGGCAAAGCAGTTGCGGCAATTATGTGGTCGGGCATTTCGGGAACGGTCAGGCGCGGAATGTTTTCGACTTCATTGGCAATCTCGCGCGTAACTTCGATTAACTGAAAAGCCGTCGTCGAATCATCAAGCGCATCTCGAAGAAAATCCAACACATCGGGCGGAATTTTGCCTTTTTCGGTCAGATAAATCAGTTCGATAATCGTGATTGCCGAAACAAACAGCACTTCACCTGCTTCCGCTTGGTCTATTGCAGTTTCGGCAGGTTTTGAAAACTGCGAGGCATCGGCAAAATACCAAATCGCAATGTGAGTATCAATAACAATATCATCCATCGGCTATTTTTCGTTTTCCGTATCTTTCGTATAACCGCGCCACATTTCATTTCGCGCTTCACGAATGTCTTCATCAGTAATCTTGATATTCAAATGAGCCAACGCGCCTTTCAACGAACGACGCGGACGTTTCGCCGTTTTCTTGCTTTCCAAAAACTCGGCAAAATCCAACAATTCTTTTCGTTGAATGCCCGATAATCCCTTGAATGTCTTTAACAAAACTTCTTCGCCAGTCATAATTATTTCACCTCGCGCCAACCATTTTAATACAAACTACCGCAAAAACTTCCGCCGAATCGCTTTGTCAGAACCATTTGCGGTAGCGAATGGTTAAACTCCAACTTCTCGGTTGATCCGCCGAATCGCTTTGTCAGAACCATTTGCGGTAGCGAATGGTTAAACTCCAACTTCTCGGTTGATCGAGTTCAACAGGTCGCTACCGCTCTCTGTTCTGACTTATCGCATAAACTTCCGCCGAATCGCCAACGCCAAAAGCGCGGCTTGCAGAGGCGCGCATATCTTTTCTAAGATTATCTAAAGTTCGCCCCAAACTGTCAGCGGTTTGCGGTATTCAACATTCTGCAAAGTTCTGGTAAAAAAAAATCATTTCATCAAATTATCAAAAACAAAAGGAAGCACGTCGTTATAAATTCTGCCTTTTAATCCCCAGAGTCGGTTGCGGTGGTCGCCGTTGTATTCTTCAAACTGGTGCGGGATACTTAACGCGGTTAATTTTTTTGAAAACAGGCGGCTGTTGATCGGGATAAATTGAAACTCATCATCGAATCCCGAATCAAACTTTATGGCTCGCAGCTTTAAAAGGTTTTCTTTGTATTTTTCAGCCATTTTTACGACATCATTCGCAAGCCATTTATTATACGCACTCGGATTTGGAACAACTTTATTGCCCTGCATCTTAAAAGGTTTGTCGGCATAAAAAGACGGGTTTGACGGGTTAGGTGAAAATGCCTGTGCCACCGTCAGCATTCCGATTGCGTCCCGGCTTTGCGTTGCCAATAGTTCGTCCGGCGTTTTGGCTAAAACAAACTTTCGTATTTCAGGATTTTTACCGTTAAGTTCGCCCGTAAAAGCCACAAAACCACCGCTCAGAGCATACGCGACACTAAAAATATCAGGATGCTTCATTGCCAGAGTGATCGCACCGTAACCGCCCATCGAGTGTCCGGCAATTGCTCTCGATTCCGGTTTGGCAATCGTTCGATAATTTTTATCAATGTAATTTACGAGTTCCGTTGCCGTAAAATCTTCCCAATTTCCGGTGGCGGACGAATTGACGTAAAAACTGCCGAACCAATTAGTTTTTTCGTCGGGCGTAACAATAATAATTTCGCCGAAACGATGCGAGGCAATTCCCGCATCCATTAAATCCTGAATGTTTTGATACTTTTCGGTATCGTCCGTGAAATTCAGATGGTCGTCGCCGATCCCGTGCAGTAAATAAAGCACCGGATAGCGTTTAGTCGAATCGGAATAACCCGGCGGGGAAGATAAATCGCCAGCGGTCGCGTCGTATCTTCTTTAGTTACATTATTGCCCAAAGCAGACGAAACCAAAGCGTCAATTTTGACGATGCCGCTTTCCTGTGCCTGTGCAAATTGAACCGTCAGGAGCAGGAAAACTAAAAATGTGTAAATTGGATATTTTTTCATTTTGCAATCTTACCGATAAAATCCTTTTCAACTGTTCGGTTTTATCCAAGCGAACGCATTTTTAAGAGTTGTGTCCTACTCTTGAGGTGCTACATTTAGTTTTTGTGTCAAAAACGACCGTTTTCTTTACTTTTCTAATTGGTCACTTCAACCGAAATGTCCAATTAAAATAAAGTTTCAAAAACGACTTGCTCTCTGACAATTTATTATTTTATCAAAATGATTTGGACAGGTTGTATTTTTATGTTATCTTGTCAACTAAGATACTTTTAAACTAAGATATATGGCAAGCAGTGATGAAATCATAAAACTACGAAAATTGAGTCAACAATATGCTTACACTTCCATTCAGATGCACGAAGCAGTTGGAAGAACGGCAGGAATGTCAGGTACTGACCATAAATATTTAGGCTTCTTGATACAAAAAGGACAAATGACAGCAGGTGAGCTTTCAAATTTAACGGGCTTAACCACAGGTGCGGTTACAGGTTTAATTGACCGATTTGAAAAGAAAAAACTGGTAAAAAGACAATTCGATAAAGACGATAGGCGAAAGATTATTATTGTGCCAAATACCAAAAAAATAATGGCATTATTTGAGCCGCTTTATAAAGAATTTCAGGACAACACGGATAAACTTTTTGCAAATTTTTCAAGCGAAGAATTAGTAACTTTAGAAACATATTTTTTGAACGCCTTGGAAATAATGAACGATAAATTGGACGATTTAAACAAGTAAATTTATTGATAAGACTATGAATAAAAACGAATGCAATGAAAAGTTAATGCAAACAAACAATGGCGAAATCAAATCGAATAGACACAATCCAACCCCTTTTGCTCAGACCTTTTTTCACGGAACAAAGGCAAACTTAAAAGTTGGAGATTCTATTGAAATTGGACTTAACTCTAACTTCGGACAAAATAGAAAAGCAAAATATATTTATTTGACAGCTACTTTGGATACTGCAATTTGGGGAGCCGAACTTGCTTTGGGCGAAGGGCGTGAAAGAATATATTTAGTAGAGCCGACCGATTCTATTGAAGATGATCCCAATTTGACCGACAAGAAATTCCCGGGTAATCCAACAAAGTCATACCGTTCTCTGTATCCATTTAGAGTTATTGGAGAGGTTACGGAATGGCACGGACACTCACCAGAGCAACTCAAAGTAATGAAAAATCACCTTGCAGAGCTTGAGCGACAAGGTATTGAAGCAATTGAGGACTGAGAAATATGCGAAAATTAATCGGAGGCAAATTGAAAATAATGCCGAACCAAACAATTCAATGGACGTGAGGGCGAAACAGCGATTTTGTTTGGGCGTTGTCCGTTAAACTCGGGGTTGAGTGTGGCGGCTTCGCCCCACGTCATCTCAATATCTGACTTAAGTAAATCGTGAATATCAAAAACACTCGTTATTGCAACAGAAACTTATACTTCACCTTTATATTTGTCAGCTAAACTGAAACGGTTTCAAAACTCGTTTCATAATCAACATTTCAAAAATAATCCGTTTAATACCGCCGGACATTTATTGACTCTTGTTTATCATTAAGATAGCATTAAATTAAGAGTTTAATTAGGCTCTTCTAAGGGTGAGGTATAAAAGTATGAATATTGTTCGTGATATAAAATCTTTGAGTATTTTTAAGCGAGATGCTTCAAAAATCATCAAGCAGATTAAAGCTACAAAAGAGCCTGTCGTGCTAACCGTTAATGGTATTGCCGAGGTTGTTGTGCAAGATGCCGAAAGCTATCAAAAATTAGTAGAAGCTAAAGAACGTGCGGAAACGGCTGCCGTTCTGCGTGAGCGTCTGAAAAGTTTTGATGAAGGCGAGAAAGGGCAAGCAATGGAATCCGTGTTCCAAGACCTTGCTGAAAAACACGGCTTTACGCTTGAAGATTAAATGAAAAATTACAAAGTCGAATTTCTGCCATCAGCCCGGAAAGACTTGCTTCTTTCTTATGAGTGGGGCGTTAATGTATGGGGTAAAGGGCAAGCGCAAAAATGGCTGCGCGAATTTTACGCCGCTTGCAAAAAACGCCTCAAGCAATTCCCCGAATCTTGCCCAATCGCTCCTGAAAGTGAAGATTTGGAAAGGGAACTGCGGCATTTTGCCATAGACCGATACAGAGTCATTTTTATTATCAGGGATGATATTGTCACGGTTCTTTATGTGCGCGGCGCGTATGTCGGAATGATGTTTGATGAAGAAGATTTAGAAAATTAGCCGCAAAATTCTAATTGGTCAAAATAACTCAAGCGACTAATAACATTCGGGAAGTTTCAAATTTTCTCTGTTCAAAAGCATTAAGAATTTGGCTGTAATGTTCAATTGGAAATAGTGTCACAAAAACGCTCGTTTTTGATACAGAAACTTATACTTCACCTTTATATCTGTCAGCTAAACTGAAACGGTTTCAAATGTCCGGTTTTATCCAAGTAAACACTTTTTAACGTGAGTTCGAGATAAGAAATTCGTTTTTAGTCGGTGAAACCGACGTTATATTTGTAGCCCACGTCGCAAGACGTGGGAAAATGTCACGAATCATCAAAAGCCATTGAAAATGGCGACATAATATTGTATGTCGCGGTTATTCAACCGCTTACATAATACGCTAAACTGTTCCCATAACTGGCGTTATGGGCTACAAATATGTTGCCGTCTTCGACGGCTTATATCGAACTCACATTATTTTTACCGATTTTTTTGCTGTTTGGCATATTCTGAGGGAGAAATTCCGACAATTTTTTTGAACGCAGTATTAAAAGCGGTTTTAGAGTTGAAGCCCGATTCAAAGCAAATGCCGAGCATATTCAGTTCATCCGTCCTGTCGGAAGTCAATAATTTTTTGGCTTCTTCGACGCGGTGACGGTTAATAAAATTATAAAAGTTGCTGCCCGTAACTTCGTTTATCAAATAAGATGCGTCGTGGATGCTGACTCCTAATTTTTCGGCAACAGTCGTTAAATTTATTTCATTGTCGAGGAAAATCTTTTCATTTGTCATCAGGCTGTCCAGTCGGGCGGATAAATTCGAGATTTGCTCATCGCTCAACCTTTGAGTTTTGATCGTGTCGCTGACGTTTCTTCGAGATTCGGTCGGTTGATTGATAATGTCCGAAATTTCCTCATTCCTTTCAGCAAATTCAATCGCTTCATCATAACCCGCGTCAACGTGGCGGTTTAATTTTAAGAATCAATATAACCTTCTTTAAGCGGAGATTTGCCGCCGTCGGCTAATTCATACCAACGCTCTAAACCTGATTTGAACGCCGCCCAAGTTTCATTACCGCCGACTTCGAGAATCATTTGTTTGACTTTTCCGCGATCAACCAAATCTTTCCGGCGCAGAAGAAAAACGCCGTCTTCCTGATCTTTGAAGCGTCCGGCGATGTATTTCAGAATTACCAACCATTCGGGCGTGAGAATCGGCGTTTCCTGAATCAATACGGCATCTTTCAATGCTCGCTCGTAGAATTTTTTGGCTTCGTCATTTCGCGTAATCCAATCAACGATAACTTCTTTGTTCGAGGTTTTAACCGTATATCGTTCGCCGCCTTGAACCAAACTTCCAACGCTTTTGAGCGGCAGTTTTTTTGAAGCAATGAAGTCAACATCCTTCGTTAATCTGTCGCTGCCGTAAAGAATTACCGCCAAACCGCCCGCTAAAGCCCAGTCAATATTATTTTCACCGGCTAATTTTGCCACCGTTTCGATTGTTTCCATCGCCGATTTATCATCAAGTAAATCAAAATTAAGTTCAGTCATAGATTATTTCCTCATCGGAATTCTAACATCATTCTTTCCGGCAAATTCAACTGTTCTAAATCATCGCATAAATTTCCGCCGAATCGCCAACGCCAAAAGTGCAAGCTGAATCGGTGCTAAGAAATTTCTAAAGAATAAATGAGAGTGAGCTATTCTATCGTATCACCAAAGTATATTTTCGTATCATATCGTATCATTCCCATAAATAATTTGATATATTAATTTTGTGGAAAATAAAGTTTGGACATTTAAACTAAATCTCGATTGGGAACTGATCGAATCAATTAGCAAAATTGATAGATTCGATGCTTCATGGAGTGCGATTGAAAAAAGAGAAAGTCAGAGCCTTAAACATTTAAAGACCGTTGCGACAATTAAAAGCATCGGTGCTTCAACAAGAATCGAAGGCTCGAAAATGAGCAACGAAGAAGTTGAATTTTTGCTCAACAATATAGACATTTCCAAAATGGAAGACCGCGATTCGCAAGAAGTTTTGGGCTATTTTAACACTCTCGATTTAATTTCGGAATCTTACGCTGACATAAACATAACCGAAGGCGACATAAAAAATCTTCACAATATCTTGCTCAAATACAGCAAAAAAGACGCTTGGCACAGAGGCGAATATAAGCAGCAAAGCAACGTCGTTGAAGCAACACACTCAGACGGAACAAAACAAATAATCTTCCAAACAACCGAACCCGGATTCGCCACAAAAGAGGCAATGGCATCGCTTATAGATTGGTATAAAAAAGACAAAAAAACTCATCCGCTTGTCCGATGTGCTTTGTTCACCTACGATTTTTTGAGTATTCATCCATTCCAAGACGGCAACGGACGCTTGAGCCGTTTGATCTCAACACTTTTGCTTTTAAAGAATGGTTACGGGTGGATTCAATATGTGAGCTTTGAAACCGAGATCGAAACCCGAAAAACCGAATACTACCGCGTCCTGCAAAATTGTCGGCAAAACCGTCCGAATGAAAATATAGATGCGTGGGTAAATTTCTTTTTCGATTCTCTAATCAACATCCAAAACCAGCTGATGAACAAACTCGAAATCAGCGGAATTGAAACAACACTTTCACCGAGAGAAAAATCAATTACAGTTTTCATCGGAAACAATCCGGGCTGCAAATCAGGAGAAATCGCCGAGAAATTAGGAATACCAAACCCGACAGTAAAAAGAATTCTGCCGAATTTAATCGAAAAAAATCTAATCGAAAAACACGGAAACGGTCCGGGAACAAATTATACTTTAGTGTAAATCTTTGTTCATTTCTTACCTCATAAACTTCCGTCGAAACGCGCCAACGCCGATGATATTATTTATAAAGGATTAATTGTTTTGAAACTTGAAAACTTTGAAAAATCGCGGTCTGTCGTGGCGAGAGTCGTACCGTGTTCGATTGCCAAAGCCGCGAGATGCGCGTCCATCATCAAAGCCGCTTTTGTGTTTCCTTCGACGATCAGACTTTGAAAAATCGTCCAATGATTTCCTGTCGGAGTTAAAATTTCGATATTCGGAAGCGCAATCCATTGGTCAACAATTTCAATTGCTTCCGCCAAATCAAACGGCTGCGGAAACGCTCGCGGATTAGTCGAAATTCGCAAAAATGCAGTGATAATCTGCCAGCTCAAACCAAAAACATCTTTTGAAGAAAATTGTTCTTCAATCCATTGCTTCGCCCGCGTGTGTTGCGGCGCGTCCTCGTTATAGGCATACAAAACGATATTCGCATCAGGCGTAATTATTTGCCCGCACTCTCGATTATCTCAATCAGTTCGCTCGTCTTGTCATAATTCAAATCTTCTCTGATGCCCAGATGTTTGCTTCTGACACGAAACTCGTTCGGATTTTCCCGAACGCTTTTAACATTAACCGTTATTTCGACACGAGTATTCGGTTTTAATCCGACTTCGCTTTCAGGACGAAAAACCTTCCCGTCAAAAACCGCTTCAATTACATCAGACATATCATTTCACCTCGCGCCAATAATTTTAACACAACTTTTACCGCATAAACTTCCGCCGAATCGCCAACGCCAAAAGCGCGGCTTGAATCGGCGCGAAAATATTTTCGAGAATCGTGAAAGTTTCGCTTGCCGGACTATTTGGTTTCCGCATTTCAACATTCTGCAAAGTTGCCGTCGCCAAACTCTGCCGAATACCTTCGCCGAAAGTCAAAGTTCACGTTTCACAATTGTTCGCAGAGTTAATTTATTTTATCTGCTTTCTTCTATTTCTTCATTAAGTTTTCGTTGGAGTTCATTTACATCATTATTTGTAAGTTCGGACATCTCTTTCTCAAGCGTCCAAACAAGATTATCTTCTACAAAAATTTGAAACTTAACTACCTGTTTGTTTAAATCGCTATTTCTCAATTGATTATTCACAAAATAATCAATTGAAAATGCACTTAGTTCGTCTTGAGGGTATAAAACTATATTTCTTCTGTCAGTTGGTGTAGTTCTATAAAATCTATGAGTTTGTGTGCGCCTTTCCGTTACTTCTGCGGCATGCATAGTGCTTTGATTCAAGAAACTATTTGGAAAAAATGTTTCAAAACGATAATCTCGAATCGGTTTATTGCCCTCATTTTTAACTTTTATTCTCAATTTGTATTGTTCATTTTGATTTCCAGATTGAACTTCTTTGTAAATTTCAAAATGTGGAATTAAAATTTGACCCTCACTTAGATGTTTAGTTTTTTCTAAAGTAAAACTACTACCCTCATTATTTCCTGCAATTGATTGAAGTGCTGATTTAATTTTTTGCTCAAGAATTTTTCTGACCGAGGCTTTATCTATTTCGCTTTCATTTAAATTGTAAATAATTGTTCTTCTTTTTTCTAAATCAAATGGCAATTTTTCAATTGTGCCAAAAGCTTCATTCATAATCATTACAATTTTTTCCCATCCGAGTTTATGAACCGCATAGCCGAGTTCAAAAAGAACATTAGGATTTGGAGTTGGACGATACTTTCTGCTTGAATTTACAATTGTAATATCACAAACAAAGACATCGGACTCATCAATTTTATGTAAAATTGTTTGTGGAATGCTCGGAGTTCCTGAAATGCCAACAGTATCTCTATCTATAACTGGCACAACTTCCATAGATTCATCTTTGCGAATTGCTTTTGCCGCATTTTCCAGAGCTTTCTCAATAAAACTTCTATTGACATTATTTGGTATATGCTTATCTGATTGCCAAGAGTAAAATATTTTCATAGTCAATTATTTCATCATCGGAATTTTAAAATCTTTCTCTTCAGCAAATTCCGACACTTATTGAAACCACTATTAACATGGCGGAAAAGTTTTTATGAATCAACAAAAGCATTTTTTATCACCAGCATCAATCCAGATTTTTGTCTGTCTTTTAGCTACTAATTCGTATTTATTATTTCTAATCGCTGTAATCGTGTGGCATCCAAATATCTAATTCTTGAATTTGAGCAAGCAAACCTTTTGTTGATCCTATTTCTTCACTCTTAACAATTTCCTGAAAAAACTCACGAAAATGACAATAGAAACTTCCAAATAATTCTTTGCTGAGTTCGGTATCAATTAAACCATTATGTTTAAGAACATTAATTTGTCGGAACGAATTAAGAACTTTTGCCAAATGGAGATATTTATCTCTATTTTGCCGTTCTATATCGTTTAGCTTATAGGATTTGCCACGATTTCTTTTTAACAAGTCGTTCGCAATCAATCGGGATTTCATCATTTCTTCGGATTGAAAAGTTTGACCAAATTCAAATGTATTTTGTTTTTTTGCTCTATCAATTTCTATTTGTCTGTCCTTTTGAGTGTCTTCTAATGCACTAGCTGATTGACTGACCGCTTTTGCATTTAAGCGCAAGGTTTTTACTATTGTCCACAAAACAAGAATACTTAGAATCGGATTTACTAATCCACCTACATAATCACTAAATTGCCCCCAAACAGCGTGGTCTGATGAAAAACTAAAAGAATGAAACTTACAAAGATAAGGAACTAAAATAAGAAGGAAAATTATTCCAGATGTCCACAAAAGCCATTTGTCATTATTATTAATTTGGCTATAACTGTTGTTATTACTTTGGCTATTATCTGTAATTTTATTATCCATATTATTTTTTCATCGGAATATTAACATCATTCTTTTCGGCAAATTCAATCGCTTCATCATAACCCGCGTCAACGTAACGGATGATTTTATGAATCAATATAACCTTCCTTTTCATTGCGCTGTTCTTCGAGGCTTCGACCGTCGGCGAGATCGAACCAGCGTTGATAGCCGTGTTTTGCCAAACTCCATGCGGCTTTTCCAAAGTGTCTGGTGATTTTTTCTTGGATACTTTCTCGATTAACCAAACCTTTACGACTCAATAAAAAGACGGCATCTTCCTGGTCTTTAAAACGTCCCGCGATGAACTTCAAAATAACCAACCATTCCGGTGTGAGAATGGGAACATCGTTTATTTTGACAGATTCCTTTAACGCTTCTGCAAACAATGATTTGAATTCATCATTGCGGATTATCCAATCAACGGCAACAACATTTTTCCCGGTTTCCGCGTTAAAACGCTCGCCGCCTTGTTTCAGTTTTCCGACGATTTGATGTTGCGGTATCGGCAAGAGTTTATCGGCAATGACATCTATATCTTTGGTCAGTCTGTCACTTCCATACAAATTCATTGCCAATCCGCCAACCAAAGCCCAATTAACACCATTTTCTTCGGCGATTCTAGTGATTATTTCGACTGCTTGAGATGCCGAATCCGTGTCAATTACGTTAAGAATAATTTTTGGTCTGTTCATATTTTTATTCCATCATCGGAATTTTAACATCATTCTTTTCAGCAAATTCAATTGCTTTTACTACCGCATAAACTTCCGCCGAATTGCCAACGCCAACGCCAACTTGCGGGACTTGCAACAGGGCGAAGAATTTTCTACCAAATTGTTTTTACTAAAGCAGAGTTTTGAATTTTTTGGGGTCATTTGTAATCAATTCTAAATTGACAAAATTTGCGGTTGAGCCAATTAATCTGTCGTGAAGTTCGGGAATATCCGTAATGTTTTTAGCATTTTGCACAATTTCAAAACTCAGCGGGATTTGTTTATAATTCGGGAAATTATTAAGATGTTTTTGCAGATCGGATAAGTTCAATCTACCCCTGCTTTTTTCGGAAAGATATAAAATTTCAGCAAAGACTATGGTTGGAATATGAATTGTAACCTTGCCTAAATCCGCCAATTCAAAAATTTGCCTGACATTTTGGCTGGATTTTCTGTTTTCAAGATGCAACACCAAAGCCATCGTATCAGTTACATATTCATTGGCTGGGATAAATTTGCTCATAGTTTTCAAACTCCATCTCCAAATGAGTCAACTCATTTTCATCAAGCAAAGATAATTCGCCATCAATTAAATTGTTATTTTGTGCAGATTCAACTTTCGCTTTTTGACACAAAAATTCCGTAAAGTCTAAAACCTCTTGTTTCTTCTCAATCGGCAAAACTTTTATTTTCTCTAACACGGCTTGCTCAATCGTCATAACATTTCACCTCAAATGAGATTTTACCACAAACTTTTTCATTTTTTTGACGTTGCTTTTCACCTTTCCACTTTCTACCGCATAAACTTCCGCCGAATCGCCAACGCCAAAAGCGCGGCTTGTAGAGGCGCGAAAATCTTTTCGAGAATCGTTTGCGTTTTGTTCACAAGATATGATTTACCCACTAAGGCGACGAGTTTCAAGCTCATCAAAAAATTGTTGCTTTGTAATATTTTTATTTGCGAAATTACCAAGTTCGATAAAACACAACCAAGTGTCAACCATAAACTTTTTCAGAGTTTCCAAATCCTCAATACTCACACTTTTTCCATGATGAATAAAAGAAGATCGAAGAGCATAGGTTTCTTTAATATTTTTGATTATCAATTTTCTTTCTTCAATTGATACAGGATGCATAAATGCCATTCGCAAACTAATATTGTCCTGAATTGGCTCATTTGAATCTTTTAAGAACATAGTTTCTAAAGCTACGAGAGTATAAATTAATCTGTCGGAAACATTTTTTGCGAGAGAAGCCTTAGAATAAATAAACAAACTCTCCAAAAGTTTTTCTTGAAAATCTGTCAAATCTGTTTTATTTAAAAGAGAGCCTAAAAATCCAAGTCCTATTTTTGAATATTCATTTAGATCGTTATTGGTTAAATTCCAATGATCCATAGATTTATCACTAAAACCTGAAGTTTCATTTGTTATTTTTCCACCTTTTAATGTAAAAAAGACTCTGCCATCCATGTGTTGTTTTTCAATTGGAGCGCAGTAACAAATCTTTGTCGGATATAAATTGGCTGGTGAAAACAATCTTAAAATACTTAATGATTTTTCTGATTCTTGTAAAACTAACTCATAAGCATGTTCCGATTCAGCTTCAATTTTCATTGTAGCTACCGCCAAATTTTGAAACTTGCTTCGTTTTCTTTCAAAATGATGTTCAAATCGAATTAAGTCTTTTGAATCTGTAAACGCTTTTTTGAGTGAATTTTCATAATCATCCATAAAACTCTTAGTAATACATTGAAATGTAATGTTACCTAGCTTAAATGGCGATTGAATATGAAGGTGAGAAATCGGTATCCAAATCTCAATTTCTTCAATGTTTTTTTCACATTCTTCTAAGATATATTTAACTGGATGCTCTTTATTTTTTCCAAAATAATTTAGCTTTATCCATTCAAATATTTGCTCTGAAAGAAAATCAACGCTAACCACATTGTTTGGTTTTGTAGATTTTTGGAGGTTCTCAGCTATTTGGACGAGTTTTTTGTGGTCATCGTCAAATAAACCTAATTGTCGTCCCCTAACTCCAAACATTCTTGCAGAGACATTACCATTAATGTCTTGCTTAAATAGTTTTAATTCACCAATAATGTTTGTTTCATCAAAATGACCGGAAATATGAATATTAGGATTTTCTTTTGGAACTCTTTTTGGTTCAAGTGTAAATCTCAGTTGACTTTTCAGTTCTAAAATCTTCGCATCGAAATTTTCGATTGCTTTAGGATGAAGTTCTAATTTCATTGCTTTGCCTCATACCTCATCGGAATCCTAACATCATTCTTTTCAGCAAATTCAATCGCTTCTTCATAACCTGCGTCAACGTGGCGGACAACGCCCATTCCGGGGTCGGTTGTTAAGACTCTTTCGATGCGTTTGGCGGCTTCGGGTGTGCCGTCGGCGACGATGACTTGTCCGGCGTGTAAGCTGTAGCCGATGCCGACTCCGCCGCCGTGGTGGAGCGAAACCCACGTTGCGCCGCCGACGGCGTTTATCATCGCGTTTAAATAAACCCAATCGGCGATGGCATCCGAGCCGTCTTTCATTGATTCGGTTTCGCGGTTCGGGCTGGCGACCGAGCCGCAATCGAGATGATCTCTGCCGATAACGATTGGGGCTTTTAATTCGCCGGATGCGACCATTTCGTTTAATTTGAGTCCGGCACGAGCGCGTTCGCCGTAGCCGAGCCAGCAGATTCTTGCCGGAAGTCCTTGAAATTCGACTTCCTTTTGTGCCATCGTCAGCCATTTGATCAAATGATCGTTTTCGGGGAACAGGTTCATCATCGCTTCGTCAGTTTTGTAAATGTCGGTTTTGTCGCCGCTCAAAGCGACCCAGCGGAAAGGACCTTTGCCTTCGCAAAAGAGCGGGCGAATGTAGGCGGGAACAAAACCCGGATAATCGAAGGCGTTGGCGACACCGTTATCTTTGGCGCGTTGGCGCAGATTGTTGCCGTAATCGAAAACGATTGCGCCGCGTTTTTGGAATTCCAACATCGCTTCAACGTGTTTTGCCATCGAATCCATCGCGCGTTTTTCGTAATCGGTTTGATTTTCTTTTCGTAATTCGTTCGCTTCTTCGATAGATAAACCTTGCGGAATATAACCGAACAAAACATCGTGCGCCGAAGTTTGGTCAGTAACAACATCGGGAATTATTCCTTTTTCCAAAATCTGCCAATGAACATCAGCCGCATTTCCCAAAAGCGCGATTGATTTGGCTTCTTTTTTGTCGGTAAATTCTTTAACTAAGCGTAAAGCATCGTCCAAATCTTTCGCTTGCATATCAACTTGTTTGAGTTGCAAACGCCGTTCGATGCGCCATTTATCAACGTCAACGAGCAAACCGACACCGCCGTTAAAAGTGATCGCCTGCGCCTGCGCTCCGCCCATTTCGCCAAGTCCTGCGGTCAAAACGAATTTCCCCGCAAGCGTTCCCCAACCGTTCTGCCGCGCCAGCGAGCCGAATGTTTCATAAGTTCCCTGCAAAATCCCCTGCGTGCCGATATAAATCCAGCTTCCGGCGGTCATCTGTCCATACATCATCAAGCCTGCTTGCTCGTATTTATCGAATTGTTCCTGCGTCGCCCAGTGCGGAACGATATTTGTGTTCGCGATCAAAACCTTCGGCGCGTCCGTGTGAGTTTTAAAGACTGCAACAGGTTTGCCCGATTGCACGAGCAGGGTTTCGTCCGCTTCGAGATTTTTCAAACTCTCCAGAATCGCGTCGAACGATTCCCAGTTTCGCGCCGCTTTGCCGCGTCCGCCGTAAACAATTAAATTGTCGGGATCAAACGCGACATCCGCGTCCAAATTGTTTTGGATCATTCGATACGCGGCTTCCGATAGCCAGTTTTTGCAAGTCAGCGTCGTTCCGGTCGGTGCTTTGATTGTTCGTTTCATAATTTATTTTTATTTCCCGCGAAAAATTTCTAAAAAAGAATTTCGCGTAATTTAGCGTATTTCGCGGGCAAAATCTTTTTTTAGTTTTACTGCAAGATCGAAAGATAATTTTTCCATTCGCCGACATTTTCGGTGTATTGTTTGGCTAAAACGATGACGATCTGTCGAATATGGGTTAAATCGTGAACCGCCCAGGTCGCTAATAATTGTTCGAGCGTTACTTCGCCGAGTTCCGGGTGAATTCCTTTGAGATTCAGTTTTTCTTCGGTCAAATTCCACGCCGTTAAAATTTCGATATTTTTTCGGCGCAGATCGGCGAAGGTTTCGAGCAGTTCGGACAATGTTTTGCCCTTCGATCTTTCAAAATGTCCGAAACGGTCAAACGGCTCGAAGGTTAAATTCTCACCTTGTTCGACAATAATCTGCGCTCGCGGAATCCAGTCGGTTTCCTCGCAATGGATGTAATGCCCGACGACATCAAACGGTGTCCAATTATTTTCACCGACGGAGGCGAAAACCCATTCGTCAGAAAGATTTCCGAGCAAAGATTTAACCGTTGCCGGAGTTTGCGAAAGAATCTCGATTGTTTGCGAAAGCTTAAAATCCATTAGAATTATCCTTTTTTGTTCGTTGCTAAAAAGTTTTCCGAATAATTATTCATTTTTATATGTTTATAAAAAAAATTATTTTCAATATAATAACTGCAATTTGGATTTGAGAAAAATATGCGTGTTCTAACTTTTTTGATTTTAATGACATTTTTTGCTTTTCCCGCATTTGCCCAGAAGCCGAAAAAGATTACCGGCAAAGGCATTACCAATCAGATTTACCGTTATAAAAAATTTCGTTCAAACTATATCGGCAAACGGATTTTTGATGTCTGGGTGCCTTTTGATTATTCCAAAGAAAAGAAATACGCCGTCATTTATATGCACGACGGGCAGAATCTTTTTAACCCGATGGAAGCATTTAATAATGTGGATTGGGGCATTGATGAGGCGATGCAGACATTGATTACGGAAGGAAAGGTGCGCGAAGCGATCGTTGTCGGCATCTGGAATACCGGAAATCGGCTCAAGGAATTTTCGCCCGAACGCGCATTTAATGAAAATAATGCCGATCCGAAAAAATACAAAATGCCGCCCGGAACGGGTTCGGACAATTATCTGAAATTTCTTGTAAAGGAACTTAAACCGTTTATTGACGGCAAATACTCCACGCTTTCCGACCGCGATAATACTTTTATAATGGGTTCGAGTATGGGCGGTTTGATCTCGCTCTATGCGCTTTCGGAATACCCGGAAATTTTCGGCGGCGCGGCTTCGCTTTCGACTCATTTTTCCTTAGGCGACGGCGTGATGATTGATTATCTCGAAAAATATCTGCCGCCCGCCAAAAATCACCGGATTTATTTCGATTACGGCACGATTGATTTAGACAAGGAATACGGGCAATATCAGGAACGCGCCGATAAAATAATGAAGAAAAAAGGTTATACCGACAAAAAAAATTGGCGAACGATGAATTTTCAAGGCGACGGGCATAATGAATATTACTGGCGCAGACGCGTCAATGTGCCGCTCGAATTTTTGCTGAAGAAATAACATTTTGAGCAACAAAAACAGATATTTTAAAAAGTCTTTCAATCAACAATAATTTCATATAGAATCAGCCTGTTTTTATTTTCAGTCAAAATCACGTCTTTTTTTCGTAAATTTATGTCAGAAATCAAAGAACAGATTGACCTGCTTGAAGCAAGATTGGAAAACCTCGTCAGAACTCAAATAGATTTTCAACGTGAAATTCGCGAAATACGCAATCAAATAGACAGTCTGCGCCAATCTGCAAATTACAAGGCTTTTCCGCAGAAGGCGGAAACTCAAGAAAAACCCACTAATGAACAGGTTTCGCCGCCGAAAATCACAGAACCGATTTCAAAAGAACCGGAAAACCAACCAAAATCACCAAGCGTTTATGCGCCGAATTTCGGTTATGCGAAACAAACACGAGCCGCTCAACAGCCGACCGCCGCAAAATCTACGGAAAGATCGAATATCGAAAAATTTATCGGCGAAAATCTGATCAGCAAGATCGGAATTATTATTTTAGTGATCGGCGTTGGAATCGGCACGAAATATGCGATTGACCTTAATCTGATCACGCCTCTGATGCGGATTGTTTTGGGCTATGCGTTCGGCATCGCTCTGGTCGGTTTGGCGGTCAAACTGAAAGCGAAATATTTAAATTTCAGCGCGGTTTTATTAAGCGGCGGAATGGCGATTATGTATTTCATCACATTTTTCGCCTACGAGCTTTATGCGCTCATCAATCAGCCGACCGCCTTTATCTTAATGCTGATTTTCACAGTTTTCACGGTCGCTTCGGCGCTCGATTACAATCGCCAGATCATCGCGCATTTCGGACTTGTCGGCGCATATTCGATTCCTTTTTTGCTCAGCGACGGTTCGGGAAATTACACTATTTTGTTCAGTTATATTGCGATCATCAATATCGGAATATTGGCAATTTCGGTCAAAAAATACTGGAAACCGCTTTTTTATTCCTCTTATATCGCCACGTGGCTGATCTTTTCGGGTTGGTATTTTTCCAAATATTCGACGGACGCGCATTTTTATCTCGGAATGTTTTTCGTTTCCGTCTTTTTCCTGATCTTTTACCTGACATTTATCGCCTACAAACTCGTTTCAAAAGAAAATATTGCCGTCGAAAATGTCGCTTTAATTTTGGCAAACTCTTTTATTTTCTATGGTTTCGGCTATTCGATGCTGGACAGCCGCGCGGGATTTGAAAATCTTTTGGGAATGTTCACGATTATTAATGCCGCAATCCATTTTGCGTTTGCACTTACAATCAGCCGTTTGAATATGGCGACCAAAGACCTTGTTTATTTGACCGCCGCGCTTGTTTTAACATTTGTGACGATCGCCGTTCCGGTGCAGATTGACGGCAATTTCATCACGCTGATCTGGACGGCGGAAGCCGCGATTTTGTTCTGGATCGGACGCACAAAACAGATTCCGCTGTTTGAAAATTATTCGTATCCGCTGATGTTTATTGCCTTTGTCAGCCTTTTCAAAGATTGGGGAACGATCTATTTCAATTTTTTCGACAAGAGCGAAACGCTCTTTCCGCTTTTCAACCGCTTTTTCGCCGTCGGACTTTTCTTTGTTGCAGCCTTTGCGTTTATCTGGATTCTGAATCAAAAAAAGGATTATTTTTCCCCGCTTCCGAAGGAATGGGAAACGATTTTTAATTTTGCAATTTCCGCGATCCTGCTGTTGGCGATTTATAACATTTTCCGCATCGAGATCGGAAATTACTTTGATTATCAATTACTTAAAACCGCTGTCGAAATCACGCCGACGACTCCGAATTTATCAATATATTCGACAAAAAACGACGATCTGCATTATTACAACGTCATCTGGCAAATAAATTACACAATGATGTTTCTGACGGCTCTTTCGTTTATCAACACCGAAAGATTCAAAAATTCGTTGCTCGGATTCTCAAATCTTGCATTAAATGCTTTGATCGTCGCAGTTTACATAACGATCGGTTTATACGTTCTGGGCGAATTGCGCCGGAGTTATTTGTTCCCGGCAACCGAAAACCCGTTTTCTCACGGCATCTTTAATTTGCTGATTCGATACGTCAGTTACGCGTTCTTTGCGGCTTTAAGTTTGGCGAGTTTCAAATATATCAAGCAGGAATTTTTAAGCAAATTTATTCCCGAAAATGTTCTGCGGGTTTTCTTTGATCTCAGTTTTTATTTCACTGTTTTGGTTTTGGCAAGCGTCGAACTGATTACCTGGATGGACATTTTTAATTATTCCGGTTCATTAAAACTCGGCTTGAGCATTTTGTGGGGAGTTTACGCTTTATTTTTGATCGTGTTGGGAATCGTTTTGAAAGAAATGCGTCTGCGAATTTTCGCCATCGTTTTATTTACAATAACTCTGCTGAAACTGTTTTTCTACGACATCGCCGAACTCGACACGATCTCAAAAACCGTCGTTTTTGTTTCGTTGGGAATTTTGCTTTTGATAATTTCGTTCCTTTATACGAAATATAAAAACCTGATTTTCGACGAAGAAACAAAGTCGGAACCACCTGCGGAAACGGGCGGTTGAAGTTTATCATTTATGTGAATCAACAATAGAAAAGTTTTATTCTTTGCGAACTTTGCGTAAAACTTTGCGTCCTTTGCGGTTAGAGAAAAGTTTTTTACCGCAAAGGACGCTGGAGTCAGGCGCAAAGTTCGAAAAGTTTTTATCATTTTATCTTCTTTTAGATTTCCAAACTTCGACGTTAAACCATCCGCTCACGCAGATGGTTCTGACCTTTTATGGCAAAAGTTTCCCGGCAAATTCACCGATTTTTTCCACAAAATCATTCGGAACTTCGTCCGCATTCGGCGTTAATTTTATCATTTCCGCGACAATCGCCGAACCGACGACCGCCGCATCCGCATATTTCCAGGTTTCGGCAACTTGTTCAGCGTTTGAAATCCCGAAACCGACGGCAATCGGCAAATCCGTGAATTTTCTCAGCCGCGAAACCAGATTTTCCGCTTCCGAACTCGTCTCGCGTCTCGCACCCGTAACGCCCGCGCGTGAAACCGCATAAACAAATCCGCTCGCTTTGTCGCAAATTTTTTTAAGCCGTTCATCCGATGAAGTCGGCGCGGCAAGCATAATTAAACATAGTTCGTTTTTTAATAAAATTTCGTGAAATTCGCCCGCTTCTTCGGGAATTAGGTCAGTTATTAAAATTCCGTCCGCGCCTGATTTTTTCGCTTCGGCGGCAAATTTTTCCAAACCGAACTGCAAGATCGGATTAAAATAGCTGAACAAAATGATCGGCGTTTCGCATTTTTCAGCTCTGACTTCGGCGACAATTTCCAAAATTTTTCCAACCGAAATTTCTTGGCGCAAAGCGCGTTCGGCGGAAGCCTGAATAGTAACGCCGTCAGCGACCGGATCGGAAAAAGGCACGCCGAGTTCGATCACGTTCGCACCTTGTTTTGCCAGTTCTAAGATCAATTCTTTTGTTGAATTTAGATCAGGATCGCCGGCAACGATGAACGGTATAAAACCGCCGCGATTTTCCGCTTTTAATTTAGAAAATTCTGTCTTAATTCTATCAAACATATTGATTCATCAATTGCATTTTCCAACAACTGCGCCAGTTTTTCGTCATCTGTTTCCGCCGATAAAGCCTGATTTACAATAACCCAATCCTCAATTTCCCGATGCAAAACGTATTTTTGAAACAAATTATAGATCGAAAAAAATGCGAGTTCGATATGATTTATAAAACTAAGATCATCGTCCTGAATAGCGGCGATCGGTTCGGCAAATCTGTAATCGGTGTCATACAAATTTCCACCATTTTGCGCCGATTCAAAAGCGTCACGCGGAAGTTTCGGATCAAAAACCTGCAAAGTTCCGACAACCGATTCGACGTATTCGATTCTGCCCGTTTCATCAAGATATTTCTCTAAAATTCCGAGCGAATTTTCGCACAATTGAAAATGGACAAAACGCTTTTGTTCCCCGGTTAAATTCAAAAATGCTTCCCTAAGATTCATCTGATTTCGTTTTCGAGCATTTCTTGAACCTGATCGACATCTTTATCGCCGCGCCCTGACAAATTAACGATCATAATCTCATTCGGCGACATTTCCGGCGCGATTTTTATGGCGTGGGCAATGCCGTGAGAACTTTCGAGTGCGGGAATAATTCCCTCGGTTTGCGACAAAGTTTGAAAGGCTCTGAATGCTTCTTCGTCCGAAGCATAAACATATTCGACACGTTTAATATCGTGCAAATACGCGTGTTCCGGTCCGATTGAAGCGTAATCGAGTCCGGCGGAAATCGAATGCGTCAGCGCGATTTGCCCGTTTTCATCTTGAAGCAAGTAACTTTTTGTTCCCTGCAAAACTCCGATGCGCGCGCCTTCCATAAACCGCGCCGCGTGTTCGCCAAGGCGCGAACCTTTTCCGCCTGCTTCAACGCCGATCATTTTTACAGATTCATCCTGCAGAAACGGATGAAAAAGTCCGATCGAATTTGAACCGCCGCCGACACACGCGACCAGTAAATCCGGCAGACGACCTTCTTTTTCAAGGATCTGCTCACGCGCTTCTCGCCCGATTACGCTTTGAAAATCTCTGACCATCAGCGGATACGGATGCGGTCCGAGCGCACTTCCCAAAAGATAATACGTCGAATCAACATTCGTCACCCAATCTCTAAGAGCTTCATTTATCGCATCTTTAAGTGTTTTCGAACCTGCATCAACGCCGCGCACTTCCGCACCGAGCAATTGCATCCGAAAGACATTCAACGCCTGCCGCCGCATATCTTCCGTTCCCATATAAACCACACATTCCAGCCCGAACAGCGCACAAACCGTCGCCGTCGCCACGCCGTGCTGTCCCGCGCCGGTTTCGGCAATGATCCGTTTCTTAGACATTTTTCGCGCCAGCAAAATTTGCCCGAGCGCGTTATTTATTTTATGCGAACCGGTATGCCCCAAATCTTCGCGTTTAAGATAAATGCGCGCGCCGCCCAGAGTTTCCGATAATCTTTTCGCAAAAAAAAGCGGCGTCGGGCGACCGGAAAAATCTTGTAAAAGATGTAAAAATTCCGCCTGAAAATCTGCATCATCGCGCACGGAAAAATAGGCATCGGTCAATTCTTCGAGCGGCGACATTAAAGTTTCGGGAACAAACCGCCCGCCGAACATCCCCCAGTAACCGCGTTCGTTTGGCTCAAAATTAAAGTTCATCGTTTCAATTTTCCTTTGTTTTTGCATAAAATTGCAAAACACCAACAACGAATAATATTTATTAAAATTATATTGCGAAAAATGCAACTTTGTATTGTAAAGTATGTTTAATTTTCTGAGGAGTTAAAATATATGTTTGCAAATGCTGACGAAATAAACGAGCCGAATTTAATCGGGGGAAAAACCTTTTGCCTTCGGTTTTATCGTTTGTGCGGGAATTCTGCTCCCGTTGATTACGTTGATTGTCGAACTTTCGACAAAACTTTGCACCGATACATTTTTTGATCCGATTCCGAGTCTCCGGCACGTTTTAGTTGTCGGAATTGTGCCTTTGGCAAATGCTCAAATTTTGTGGTCATTATCCAAAAACCGTTTGGAACGGGTGACTTTTCTTGCCTGGATAAGTGCAATTTCCGCCGGTGCCGGCATTTTTTATTCACTTTTGTTTCTGCCGCTTTCGCCTATTTCCGTGATCGGAATTTTGTATGTCGGATTGGGCTTTTTGCCGCTTTCGCCGATGTTTGCGCTTTGGGCGGTTTTGCTGCTCAGAAAAAATCTTTTGCAGCAGATTAATTCCAAACCGTTTCCGCTCGGCTGGCTCGGACTCGGCACGGGTTTTCTGCTCGTTTTTTTAATCATCGGCTTGAGCGAACTGCGTTTTATGGTGACGCGCTACGGTTTGGAAAAAGCCGTTTCCGCAAATGTTGAAAAACAGGAAGAAGGAATCGAATTTCTGCGAAAATACGGTAACGAAGATTATATTTTGCAGCTTGCCCATTCGCGTCGCAGCAGGGTTTATATTTCCGACATCGTTTTAGATTTTTTCACTCGTTCCGGCGGGGCTTCCGAGGGCAAAGCCGGAGAAGTTTACTACCGTCTGACGGGTAAAACTCACGATTCGACGGCGGTTCCGACGCGATTTTCCTTTGGTGATAATGACGAAAGATTCCGGCGCGAACAGGAAATTTCTTTGTCCGCTTCGCAGATGGACGCTTCGATTGACAATGACGCATCGCTCGGCTATCTCGAATGGACGTTTTCGCTCAAAAATCACAATCAACATCGCGCTTTAGAAGGTTTTACGCAAATTCAACTGCCGCCCGGCGCAGTTGTTTCGCGCTTGACGCTCTGGATCGGCGGCGAGGAACGCGAAGCGGCATTTGCCGAAAGAAACCGCGTAACTAATGCCTACGAACAGGTTACGGCGGCAAAACGCGATCCGGTTTTAGTGACGACCGCCGGACGCGACCGCATAAACTTAAAATGTTTCCCGATTCCGCCAAACGGCGGCGAGATGAAAATGCGTATCGGCATCACATTCCCGCTGATTTTGGAAGACGAAAAAAACGCCCTTGTCCGTCTGCCGTATTTCAGAGATAAAAATTTCCGGATTCCCGACGAAATAAAGCATTCGGTCTGGGTCGAATCAAAGCGAGAATTGCAAACCGCGAATCAAAACTTAAAACAAGAAACAAAGGAAAATCTTTTTGCCGTGCGCGGAAGTCTTGCCGATAAAGAAATGACCGATTCGCTTTCATCAATTCGCGCCGTAAAATCCGATGAATTTAAAACCGTCTGGGCAAAGGACGGCGAGAATTTTATCACGCAGGAAGTTGAGGAAATTTCCGGCGCACGACCTTCAAGGTTCGTTTTTGTCGTTGACACCTCGGCGGCGATGAAAAATGAGCAGGAAAAAATAGTTTCCGTGATTCAAAATTTGCCCGATGAGACGGAAGTTTCTCTCGTTTTAATCAGCGGAAACGCACTAAACAGAGAATTTAGCTATCCGCATTCATTTACCGGAAAACCTTCGGAAATCGCCGGGAAAATCAAACAGACAACTTTCGATGGCGGAACTGATAATCTGCCCGCTCTAACCAAGAGTTGGGATTTGGCAAACGAAAAGCAAAACAGCGTGGTCATCTGGATTCACGCGCCGCAGCCTTTTAAGTTCAGCACTTCCAATGAATTAGCCCGGCGTTTAACACGCCGTCCGAATGAAACGACGATTTACAGCGTTTCAACCGCGAACGGTTTCGATGAAGTCGAAAAAGAACTCGACAATTTAAGTTATCTGCACTCGGTTCCGCGTTTCGGCGATCTGAAGAATGATTTGGAACGCCTGATTTTCCGGCTCAATCAATCAAAAAAGAGTTTCGGCTATACGCGCGTTAATGCTGAAAAAATTGAAGTTAAAAATGCCAAAGAAACTTCCGGGCATCTCGTCAGGCTCTGGGCAAATGATGAAGTAAATCGAATTTTAGCTTCTGAAACTCAAGAGAAAAAGGCGGTCGAATTAGCCGTAAAAAATCAACTCGTTACGCCGGTAACCGGCGCGGTCGTGCTTGAAACACAGCAGCAATACGATCAATTCGGTTTGCGCCCCGTTGATAAAAACTCGGTGCCGACAATTCCCGAACCCGAATTTTATTTACTGCTGGCAGTAGTTTTAGGTGTTTTAATATGGCTTTTCGCGGCTCGAAAATTGTTTTGATTCTTCTGCAAATCCTGGCATTTTGGAGCGTTTGGCGTTGGTATTTTCTGCGCCTTTCGTCTTCAAGCGACGAGTTTTACGGAATTCTGGCGTTGTTGGCGATTGCCGTTCTAAGTTTTAAGTTTCGCGTAAAAGATTCGCCCGTTTTAAATTTCAAACTCATCGCTTTATCAATTGCTGTTTATGCTCTTTTTTTTCCGTTTTTGCCGCCGCTCGCGCGCGCCGTTATTGCCGTAACGAGCCTGACTTGTACGATCAGCGGCTTTTCTTTCGGCAAAAGGTTTCATTTCGGAATCTGGAGTTTGTTTTTGCTCGGTTTGCCGGTTGTCGCTTCGATGCAGTTTTATCTCGGTTTCCCTTTGCGCGTTCTGGTCGGCGAAGCGACCGCGTTTTTATTGAAATTAAACGGTTTATCCGTGTTCCGTGAAGGCGTTTGCCTTTTTTACGGCGAACGAATCATTTGGATTGACGCGCCTTGCAGCGGCGTAAAAATGCTCTGGGCGGGATTTTTTCTGACCGGTTTGCTCATCACAATTTACAGATTTACTTTTGTAAAATCTCTTTTGGCATTTATTTCAGCCTTTGCAATTATCCTGCTCGGCAACATTTTTCGGGCGACCGGACTTTTTTATCTCGAAGCCGGAATTATCAAACTGCCCGATTTTGCCCACGAAGCAATCGGCGTTTCAGCGTTTATTTTAACCTGCTCCGGAATAGTATTTGCGCTTTTACAGCTCAAGAATTTCAGTATTTTCGAATCGAAAAATGAAGCGAGCGAACCAAAATCCTTTGCAAATTTCAGCCTGTTTCAAGCCGCAGTTTTTACTCTGGTTTGTTTTTCCGCCTTCACCGTTCCTTTTTTCGTCGGCGGACCAGAAAATATAAAATCTATTCAAACGAATATCACTTTCCCGACCGAGTTTGAAAATAAACCTTTGCAGCAACTTGATTTATCCGAACGCGAACAATTTTTTCTCAAGGATTTTCCGGGCGAAATCAGGCGTTTTACCGACGGCTCCCGCGAGATAATCGTCCGCTTTGTCTCGGAAGCGACGCGCAAGCTTCATCCCGCTTCGGATTGTTTTTCGGCAATCGGGTATCAAATAAAACCTCTGCCGCTGAACATTGATAAAAATAAGCAAAAATGGTCGTGCTTTACCGCCGAGCGAGGTGAAGAAAATCTCAAGGTTTGCGAACGCATTTACACCGACAGCGGCGAGAATTGGACGGATGTTTCGTCGTGGTATTGGTCGGCAATCGGTAATGAGAATAAAGATTATTGGGCAATAACCGTTGCGGAATCAAACACCGAAATCCCGTAATTTGTGCTTTCAAACGCGAATTTTGAATTTAAGAATCCTTATCAAAGATAAATATTTTGTTGATTATTTTAGAGGGTAACTTATGTTACTTTTCTATTGTGCAATAATTCGATGGAACCGGAGCGAAAAAATAAAGAGCCGCATTAACTCTCCGGATTTGGTTAAAAAGCTCATAGTTTCGGGCGATAAGGTTATTATTGACTTTATCTTTGCTGAATCAAAAAAAAATTTAGCTTGCAAAATTGCCCTGATGATCTATACTGGCAAAAATTGAAATTATCTATAAATGTATGATTAGAATAGGAGTTCCGAAAGAAATCCACCCGGGCGAGCGGCGCGTTGCGGCGACTCCGCAAACAGTTCTGCGTCTTAAAAAACTCGGATTTGAAGTAGCGGTTGAAGCCGGCGCGGGACGCGAAATTGATTGTTTCGACAGCACCTATAAAGAAGCGGGCGCGTTAATTATTGACGAGGCAAAAGAGCTTTGGGCAACGTCGGATATCATTATAAAGGTTCGTCCACCCGAGCAAAACACTGCGCTCGGCGTTCACGAAACCGAGCTTTTGCGCGAAGGCGGCTGGCTTGTCGGATTCGTTTGGGCGGCGCAGAACAAAAAACTTCTCGAACAATTGGCGACGCGCCGCGCGACCGTTTTCGGAATGGATTCGATTCCGCGCATCACGCGGGCGCAGAAAATGGACACGCTCAGCGCGATGGCAAATATCGCCGGTTATCGCGCCATCATCGAAGCAGCAAATCATTTTTCGAGATTTTTCGGCGGACAAATTACTGCGGCGGGAAGAATTGATCCGGCAAAGGTTCTGGTCATCGGCGCAGGTGTCGCCGGACTTTCGGCGATCGGCACGGCTCGCTCTCTGGGCGCAATCGTCAGGGCTTTCGACCCGCGTTCGGCGACGCGCGAGCAGGTGCAGAGCATGGGCGCTGAATATCTCGAGATAAATGTTGCCGAAGAAGGCGAAGGCAAAGGCGGCTATGCCAAGGAAATGAGCGACGCTTTTCTGCAAGCCGAAATGGCTCTTTTTGCGGCTCAGGCGATGGAAGTTGACATCATCGTGACGACCGCTCTGATTCCCGGCAAAACCGCTCCGAAGCTGATTACCAAGGGCATGGTCGAGAGTATGAAACCCGGCTCGGTGATCGTTGATCTCGCGGCGGAACAAGGCGGCAACTGCGCGATGACCGAACCCGGCAAAGTTGCGACGCACAAAGGAGTAAGCATTATCGGCTATACAGACTTGCCGAGCCGGATGGCGAGTATGTCGAGCCAGTTGTACAGCGCGACGATTGTCGCTCTGCTCGAAGAATTGCTGGAAAAGGAACCCGGCGAGCTGAAAGTTGATTACGAAAATCAGGTCGTGCGCGGCGCGCTCGTCGTCCACGAAGGCAATATAACATATCCGCCGCCGACACCCGCGCCCGCGCCCGAACCCGGCGTTCCGTCCCGCAGCACGGCAAGCGTCGCGGCTCTGAGCGGGAAACAAAATGCGGCGCACGAATCCGAATCCGGCGGCTCTCCGCTGTGGCTCGCGCTGATCGGCATCGCGCTTTTCGGCATCGGTCTGGTCGCACCGGCTTCGACGCTCGCGCATTTTACGGTTTTTATGCTCGCCTGCTTCGTCGGCTGGCAACTGGTCTGGAACGTCAAACCCGCGCTGCACACACCTTTGATGAGCGTCACCAACGCCATCAGCGGCATCATCCTCGTCGGCGGAATGCTCCAGCTTTCCGGCACGAATTTTAATTTAACGACCATTTTAGGCGCCATCGCCGTCCTGATCGCCGCCATTAATATCGCCGGAGGATTTCTGGTGACGAACCGAATGCTGGCGATGTTTCGGAAGTAAGATTTTTGGAAATGAATTTAATTGAAAACCTCCAAACGGCAATTCGACGATATTGTATGGATAATCATTTTTATTGGTCGAAAAAATACAGCGAACTCTTATCAGAAGAAAAAGGTCGCTTGATGTCCGACTATTCTGATAAAGCACTTTATACTTTTCCTCGGTACAATGTTCTAAATGCAATTCTAGTTGAAACGGAGCGTTTTCGTCCTGAAGAATTTGAATCTTTAGAGGATGCGAGAAATTTTTTCAAATTGATTGCTAATGAAGCACAAGATATTTTCACAAAACCGCCGAACGAAAAAAATTCGGAAAAAGCAATGCTTGAAGAACGCGAAAAACTTTGTAAATTTATTGATAAATTAAAAGAACAGGATTTATTGTCAGTTGAACCTTTATTTTATAGGCGCGTTTTGTCTGAAAAAGAAAGCGATTCTATCTGGGAAAAATTAAAATCGCGTTGGGATATACCTAAATGGTATTGGTATCCTTTGGCAATTGAAAAGCCTGAAAATATTGAAGGGTTTCAAGACACTTATTTTGAAAAAGAAGTCGGAGCGGAAAAATTACAGGAAATTCTTCGTAATCGCGGTGTTGATAAAATTTATGAAATCAGAGAAGACGGCTTAGCTTACGAGTTTGAGTTATCCATTTTCGAGCCGGATTACAACGGCGCGGAAGGTTTTTGGTACGATGTAAATTATGACTGGATCATTTACGCTTCGCACGAAAGTTCGATAACAATCGGCGGTTGGTTATTAAATGAAGTTAAAGCAGTTTGGACAAATTGGGAAGAAAGAATTTGGTCCACTCCATTTTTCGATTACTAAAATAAATGCTAGATAGTTTAATCACGATTGCATACATCGCCGCGAGTGCGTTGTTTATTATGAGCCTCGGCGGGTTGTCTAGGCAGGAGACCGCGCGGCGCGGGAATTTATACGGCATTTTGGGAATGCTGATCGCGCTTGTTGCCACGGCATTT
>JBBRVS010000048.1:0-29941 GCA_038246645.1 Pyrinomonadales bacterium | reverse complement strand
TCACAACTGCAAAGAAAGTTCGAGCAGGTGAAGCTTCTGCCGCGAGAAAAGCAAAAGTTCATCATTCAATTTCTCGACACCGTGCTGGAAAGCAGTCAGCAAAAGCAAAAGGCGTGAAAGTTATCACGCCTTTTTTAGTTTAGATTATTCAGAACTATTTTTTTGGAATGTCCGAAGAATAAAAAAATACTTGATGATGAGGCTCGTTATAACTTAAATCAGTTTTATCAAACTCCCATTCATAGTTAAAAAGAGTGTATATTTTTAAATTTTTTGACAGATATTTTTGAGGAACATCAAAAAAAATATAACTTCCAGAAGGTATCCATAAACCTTTACTGTTGAATGCACGATCAGCAGACATTTGTGATTTACAAGAACAATAAAAGTCCATTTTCGGCACTTCTGTTTCAACTGGAATTTCCGTATTTAAAGAACCGTTTTCTTTCTTTGACTCATAACTAATCATACTTTCAACTTGATAACAGACACTTACCTTCGTTGCGTTTGGTAATCCTTTATAAATTTCTCCATTGCTTCCTTTGACCGTAATTAAAGTTTCATCTGCTCCATAACCAGCATCTACATTTATTGGAACTGATGTATTGTTGTGAAATTTCAATCTATAAGAATCTTGCTCTTTTCGAGTGCATTGCTCAAATGAAGAAACTTTACTGTCAAAACTGAGGAATACTGAAGGTTTATCTGCGTCAATTTTCCTAATGGTAATGAAACTATTCTGAGAGAGAGCAGTATTTTGCATACTGGCTACTGCGGTAATAACAAGAATAATTATACAACCCAAATAAATTCTCATAAAAACTCCTTTAAACTAATGCCAAACGCCACCGCCCGGGAATGCCCCGTTAATTCCGCGCTGGGTTGGAACATATTGATTTTGATTGTTCACTTGCATCAGCCCTAAATTTACTAAGTGGTTTTTTATTGCTGCTTCCGATTGTTGGGCTGTCCAATCCCCTTGACCTATTTGCGTTCCACCAGCAGAATATTTTGCTGATGCTGCTAGTGTTCCAGATGCCATTTGTCCTGCTACCGCAACAATTCTAGCAACATTATAAGCTCCAAATTCTGCTTGCCACAAAGCAGGATTATTTCCAGATGCTAGATATGTGCCAGCCTGTTGTAAATGCGTTCCCTCGTGCATTAATGTCGCAAAAAGAGTGTTTGAGTTGCTAATCTCACCCTCAGAAATTGCGACGATCCTTTTTCCATTTTCAATCTTGGTAAAAGCTACCCCACTAGTGCTTTTGGCATCTCTAATCCCAATTACAACGTCATTACCATCATTTTCAGTTCCATACTGATCTTTAACTGCTTGAAGTGCCGTAGCCGTAGCTCCATAATTCGGTTTAAGCGCATCAATGATTTTTTGAGCAAGTTTAAAACCTGCACGAATATCTGCACGTTGTGTCAAAATAGTCTGAAGTTGATTAACTCTAGCTACTATCTCATCGGTTAAACACTCACTGCTATTCAGAGAATCTATTTCTCCCTGAATACTTGTATCCGATCTGTCACCACCTAATGCGGTAGACCATTCCCACAACCCATTAGGATCAACATATAGTAATGGATTATTTCTAGTGTAAATATAAAGATTCAGTAAGTGTGGGGACTGAATTCTTTCAAGATTAATAAATACAGCGTCAGGACTCGTAAATCTTCCGAGACGATTCGCATACATCCGCGCTTGTGCATAATCCAGATCGGTTTCATTATCACGTTCATACGAGGTGAATTTCTGTCTAACTCGTATAATCAAACACGATATTGCAAAATGCCTTTACGCCGACATCGAGGCGTGAATCGTCAATGAAAAAATCCGGCGTGTGATGCGGTGCGGCATCTTTCGGGTTTTTGCCTTTCGGCATTCCGCCGACGAAGAAGAAAAACGCCGGGGCTTTTTCGCCGTAGAATGAAAAATCTTCTGCGCCCGTAACCCATTCGTTTTCAATGACATTTTCCTTTCCTGCGGCTTTTTCCAGCGACGGAAGCATTTTTTTGACGAGTTCGGTCGTGTTGTAAGTTACGAGCGTTTTCGTTTCGATGGAAACTTCGGCGGTTGCGCCCATACTTTCGGCGATTTTTTCCGCCGTCATTTTGATTTTTTCGTGAACGTCCTTTTGCATATTCGAATCGAGTGTGCGAATCGTTCCCGCCATCGTCAATTCTTCGGGAATGATATTTTCGCGCACACCGGCATTGATCTTGCCGATGGTGATGACGACCGGAGCTTTGGTCAATTCCGAGCGGCGCGAAACGATCATCTGCAAACCGTTGATGATCTGCGCCGAAACGGCAATCGGATCAACGCCGTTCCACGGATACGCGCCGTGCGTCTGCTTGCCTTTGACCTTGATTTCAAACCAATCGCTCGAAGCCATAATCGCGCCGGTTTTGTATTTGATCGTGCCGACCTCGGTTTGCGAATTAACGTGAATCCCGAAAATCGCGTCAATTTTCGGATTGTCCATCACGCCTTCCTTGACCATCAATTCCGCGCCGCCTTCTTCGCCGGCGGGCGCACCTTCTTCGGCGGGCTGGAAAATAAAGACGACCGTTCCTTTGATCTTGTCCTTCATTCCCGACAAAACGCTCGCCGCGCCCATCAGCATCGCGACGTGCGTATCGTGTCCGCACGCGTGCATCACGCCGACCTTTTGCCCGTTATATTCGGCGATTTCCTTTGACGCATATGGAATCGGAACTCTTTCGGTAACGGGAAGCGCGTCCATATCGGCGCGCAGCGCAATCGTCGGTCCGGGCTGCGCGCCCTTCAAAATTCCGACAACGCCGGTTTTGGCAATGCCCGTGCGGACTTCCAGACCGAGTTTACGAAGATGATCTTCGACATATTTGGCGGTTTTTGTTTCGCGGTTGGAAAGCTCGGGAAATTGATGCAGATGTCTGCGCCACTGGATAATTTGCGGCATAATTTTATCGGTTGCCGCATTGATTTCGCCGCTTCTGTCAACGGCAAAAACCGAATTTACTGAAATCATAAGCGTAATAAAAACAGAAAGTATTTTTCTCATTTTATAGTTGTGTCTCCGGGATTTGAAATGCTTTTAATTGTAATAAGAATTTCCGGTAAGGCAAAGGGAAAAGGCAATAAAATAATATTAACGCTCTTAAAAAGTAAAGAATTAAATATTTTTTTCACAGATAAATACAGATAATTTAAATGCTTTTTAAGCTCTGATTTTTGAATCAGCCTTTGTTTTATTGGCAAGAAGAACTTTTTATAAATTAAAAAATCTGTATCCATCTGTGTTTATCTGTGGATAATTTTCTTCATCCTTTTAGTTGAACACAAATTATTTTTGTTTTACGATCTCGAATGTTTCAACCAAAACTCTGCCCAAAGGTTTTCCGAGATTCGGCGGCACGCTCGAATTTACCTGCACGGCGACCGAGATTTTTTCTTCGGGAAAATACATCATATCGGTCATATAACCGGGAAAAAATCCGCTGTGTCCATAGGTTAAACCCGCCGCGGTCGGGCGAATTATTACGCCGAGTCCGTATTTCGCATCTTTTCCGAGTTTTGCCGGAACGCCGCCTGGCATTTCGGGCAAAAGCGACGCGTCAAACGCTTTGCCTTCATACATCAATTTTGCCCACCGCGCCAGGTCTTCCGCGTTTGAAACCATTCCGCCGCCTGTCCATTCAAACTGCGGATTGATATTGAATTTTCCGTCCTTGATCATTTCGTCAGTTCCGCCGAACGGGTTTTTTTCGCCCGCGTAGCCCTGGATCAAACCTTTGATCTCGCGGTTGTCCTGCGGTTTGGTTTATGCGCCGCCATCAGTTCGAAAAGTTTATCAACCGCGGCGAGCGCGTCTTTGTTTTCCGCCGAATTATCCGGTTTTGCGTCGCAATTTGCGGTTTCAAGCGTCGAAGTTGCATTAGCGATGCGCCAGCCTTTTTCGGTTCGTAAAAGATGAAAAGCATTCATACCGCAATGCGAAAACTTATCGCCGAGATAAAATGTGTAGCGACCGGAAACGACCGCCGAATCGCCGTAGATTTTTACTTCTTTTTCCGGCATTTTTTCGATAAATTCGCCGCCTTTGGCTTCCGAGATCATTTTTGCAAAAGCGTCCGCCGAAAAATTGCGCGTTGCCGAAAAACCTGCGCCCGAGCGCGGTCTGTCGAGCGCGGTCAATTGTCCGTTTTCCAAAAAGAGAGAGCGAATCGCTTCAAAATTTTTCGCCCGCATCGCTTCAAAAAGTTTGTCGGCAACTGCTCCGGCTTCTTGCTGATCGGTCGGTTTTTCGATATGTGAACCCGCAATGCGCGGCGCGATCTCATTGAGCCATTTGTTTAATTCCGTTTGCGCGTGGTATTTTCCGCCAATCATCACGCCGTCGCGTTTTTCCGTATTCGAGATATTTTCAAGCGGATTTGCGTCCAACAGGATTAAATCGGCGCGTTTGCCTTTTTCAATCGTTCCGACCTCTTCCAATGTGCCGAAAAATTGCGCGGGATTTTTTGTCGCCGCTTCCAGAACGGCGTAATTTGAAAGTCCGGCATCGCTCAAGGCTCTAAGTTCGCGGTGCATCGAAAAACCGTAGAGAAAAAGAAATTCGGGCGAATCCGAGCCGGTCATAATGCGCCCGCCCGCGTCATAGATCGCTTTGATCAGTTTGTTTCTGATCTCGATCCAACGGGCGCGTTTTTCGAGCGAAATCTGGTTGATCGGCGTTTTTTTCAGATAATTTATCCAGGAATCCTGAACCGATTTAGGATAGAATTTGAAATCGGGCTGGGCGCGGATCGAATCTTCCGAACGCGCCAAGCCGAACGTATTTTTCATAAAATGCTGCGTCGGATCAACGAACGGGTTCGCCGCCACCGTCCGTTTCGCCAGATCGGCAATTTTGCTTTCATCAATGAAATCAAGACTTTCCCAGTTTTTCGGCTGATAAATATAAAGATCGGAAATCTAACCTTTGATCGGAGAATCAGTTTTCAGAAGCATTTCCAGATAACCGTCGAGATGCTCGATCTGCTGTTTTGCTTTGAGTGCGCGTTCAACGCCGACAAAAAGCGAATCGGCGTGTCCGACAACTTTTATATTCTGCTTTGCCGCTTCCGTTATCGCCGCTTCATAAACTTTTGCGTCAATAAAGGTCGTGATTTTGATAAAATCATAACCTGCTTGTTTAGATTTTCTGACGGCTTCACGGGCTTCTTCTTCGGTTTTGACGACGAAATTATTTCCTTGTTCTCTGCCTGTCAGATGCGGACTTGCCGAATAAATCCGGGGTGCGATGATTTCGCCTTTCGCCGATTTCGCCCGTAAAATCAGGTGTTCCGGCGTTCCGATCATCAAACGAATCGTCGTCACGCCGTTGGCGATCATCACTTTGAGTTCGTCTTCGGCAATCGAATCGGGATATTCATCGCCGTCCGACAAAAGATGCGTGTGCATATCCATCAAACCCGGAATCAGATATTTGCCCTTTCCGTCAACTTTCAGCGCGTCTTTCGGGATTTTCACACTCGCGCCGATTGCCGTGATAATTCCGTTTTGCACCAGCACGGTTTGATCTTGCAAAACGCGCTCTGTGTCCATCGGAATCACGCTTACATTTGTAAATGCAACCGTTTGCGCCGAAATTACGATTGAAAAACACGCAAATATTATTAAACCGAAAATTACTTTCTTCATGATGACTATCCTCACTAAAGTTAGAACCGTATTTTACCTTTTACCTTTTTACTTTCGCCTTATCATTTCTTTTTCGGCGGCGTTTGCCAGAGAATATTGATGATCTTCCACTTGCCGTCGTATTTAGCCAGGTGCATATAATCAATGCCCCAAACGGCTGTAACTTTTACGCTTGCTGTCTGATCGGAAACGTCGAAAACGACGACTTCCTTCGGCGCGTCCTTCGGAACATTGCCGTTTTTGTTGTATGTTTTTGCTAAATCAACAAGCTGAGCGAAAGTCATCGAATGCGGCGAATAATCGGTTTCGCCTTTTTTGATAAAAAATCCGCGCTTGACCAGTTCGGGATGAACGCTGCGCTCGGCTTGCGCCGGATTGACGTTGTAAACCGCTTCGATATAATCCATCGCCGCTTGTTTGACTGCTGTTTCATCTTCGGTCTGCGCCTGAGCCGCCAAACAAAATGCCAGAATAATTGTAAAAAAAGTAACTAATTTTATTTTCATTTTAATTTCTCCATTTTCCTTAAAACATAATTTTCAGATCGAATTCGAGCGACACGAGAAATGTTTTGCGAGCCTTTTCATACATTCCCAAACGGTAATAAATATGTCCGGGCATATGCAGCAGATGTCCCGAATTCGGCGCGAGTTTTTCGATCTTTTCGCAGCTCGGCAGCGCATCTTCCGGTCGCGAACCGTTTTCGACGGCGTGAATCCAGTAATGCTGAACCGCTAAGTTTTCAGGATGCGTCTTTAACAGATTTTTCAAGATCAGCTGCCCGTAAATTTTTCCGTCGCGCGGTCGTCCGTCAGGCAGATAGCTTCCCGCCGGAGTCGAAAGCGAATTGGCGAGCAGAAGCTGCGCTTCGATATCATTCGGATATTTGTCAATCAAGGCTTCCATTTCCGAAATCCAAGCGGCGCGTCCTTTGCCTTGTTCCGCGAGACAGGGAAATTGCGCGAATGTAAAACTGCTCGTGGTCGGAAACGGTTGACATTAACTCAACGACTTTTTTCAGCGCGGCATTTCTTTCTTCCGCCATTTCCTGCGAATTTTGCCCGAGCGAGTTATAAATTCCCCAGTAACACATCGCGCAGTCAGCATCCAAACGCGCCGCTTCACGAAAAGCGCGGTAGGCTTCCAAATCCCAAAATGCGTGCATCAGATTCAAGCCCTGATTGAAATATTTCTGCGCCGTCTCGCTCTTTGTCGTAATTTTTATCTCGCTCGTGCCGATATTTTTCATCAATGGCGGCGCAGACAAAGTCGAGAAATTAACCGCTGAAGAATATTCCGGCGTTTGATGCTGATGCGGGGCGTTTGCCTGACAAGCCAAAACAAGCAAAATCAGGCAAACCATCAATTTATTTTTAACTTTTAACATCAACATCTTTAATCTTTTTCAGGCGTATTGGTCGAGACAACCGCCGTCAGTTTCCATTCGCCTTTGATTTTTCGATACGTTTCAATCCAAGCGAAAATTTCGGTTTCTTCCTGCTCTTTACCCTGGACATCTTTTGCCAAAAGCCGCACTTTTTTATGCACCCAGACGTAACCCATCGTCGCATCGTCCGAAACGCTTATGACGGGCGGCGTGATGTCGTCCCATTCGATAAAAGTCGAGTTGTTCAAGTAATTTTGAAAACGATTCAAGCTCGCTTCGCGGGTCGGTTTCCGAATTTTCCCGTTGCCGATCTCGGTAAAATCTTCGGCAAAAGTCGAAACCAGCAAACTCGCGTTCCGCGTAAAATGTGCGATGCGGGCTTGTTTAAGCAATTCCGAAAGCTCGGTCATCGCCACAACTTTCGGCGGCACGACAAAGATTTTTTCATCGGTTTTGTTCAAAGTTATTTCCCGAAAATTCAACACAAAATCGCCTTGTTTATCGGTTGTTGTAGCCTTCGACGGAAGTTTCAGACCGCCGATCTGGTTCCATTCGTTAAAGACGATGCGAATCGTTTCGGGTTGAGCATTAAAAGGATTTTGAACCGTAAACCCCGACATTAATTTTGTTTCTTTGTCGAAAAACAAGTCTGACGTTTTGCCGAGTTCATCTTTCCCGCGCAATTTTATCGAAGTGTTTCCGGCGAAATTTTCTTCGCCGACGAAAATTAAATCGCGAAAGCGTTCGGAAATTTCCATCACGAGTCTTTGAAAATCGTGTCTGCGCCAGATAGCTGCTTCTTTTTGGTCGGCAAGCGAAAAATCGCCGCTTTTTTCGTTTTTTGTCCAAAAAATTTGTCCGTTTGTTTGTCCCAGATAAATGTTTCCATTTGCTCGAACCTGCTTAAAGATCAAACGCGAATTTTTCGCCGAATAAATTTCGGTCGTGTAATTTCCATTTGGTCCCGTGCAATCGGCAACGGCGTAAAGACTGCTGATTTTGGCGATTTCTTTTTTTCCTCCGATTGCCTGCAAAGAATTTTCGATGATTTCGGACGGATTGATTTGCGCGAAAAGATTCCCCGCTAAAAGCCACAAAATCAAAAATAGATTTTTTACTTTACTCTTCATTATTTGTAACTTCATATTTATTAAGATAGAACAGGTCAATTTTGACTTGATGACGCGGCGTTTGTTCCAAAAAAGGTTCGGCACGATTGATATTAAACTTTTTCTGCAAATTGGGAATTTCCGCTTTATTCGGACGTTCTTTCGGCTCGCTTTCAAGATTGAAAGTATCGGTTAAAAGCGAATCTGGCGGGACACATCCGGCAATATTTTTCATTTTATTTCTCTTAACTTTATAAAACATTAACTCCGAACTCGAAAAAAAATCGTTTTATTTCAAGGGTTTGCGCGGCAATTTCCCGTCCATCATCGCCGTCTGATAGACAAATGCCGCCATAATCGTCGAGGCTTGCTTCAGATCGTCGGCTTGGATGCGGTCGAAATTATCCTGGCTCGTGTGATGCGTACGCGATTCGTATTCGACCTTATCCTGGATGAACTGAAAACCCGGAATTCCGATCTCGTCAAACGGTATATGGTCGGTGCTGCCTGTTTCCGCAAGCGTCAGAGTTTTCGCGCCTAAATCGTTAAAAGGCGCAAGCCACGTTTCAAAAATCGGTTTGATCAAAGCGTTTCCTTGCAAATAAACGCCGCGAATTTTTCCCGTCCCGTTATCGAGATTGTAATAAGCCGAAATTTTATCGTAGTCCGCGCCTTTCGATAATTTTCCGTCCTTGATTTCGCCGAGATGCCGTTTGACGTAATGAGTCGAACCGTAAAGACCTTGTTCTTCGCCCGTCACCGCGCCTTTGGTCGGAGGCGACCACGCTTTCGGGTAAGCGATCACCGGAATAAATTGCGGCTCGACGACCTGCGCCGTAAAACCTTTGAGCGACCAGCCGCGTCCGAACGGTCCCCACGCTTCGAGCCGGGCGTTTTGCATTCCCCATTTCGTCATCGTGTCGCGTGTCCAAATGCTCGCGCGTTTCATATTCGGGGAATTGGTCAATCAGCCGCCGATGACATCCGTCAAATAAGACAAAGTCGGCATCACCTGCGAGCGGTTCATTCCTTCATCTTTTGGGCGCATCGAGTTTGATTTTTCCCGAATCAGCCAACGCTAAAAGAGCGGCGGCGGTGAACATTTTCGTCGTCGAACCCATCCGAAAAAGCGTGTCGGGCGTGATGGAATTGCCGCCCTTCGCGCTCGTCGTGCCGAATCCTTTGGCAAAAATAACTTTGTCGCCCGAAATCACGGAAAAAGCCGCGCCCGGAGTTTTTGAATTCTTTAATTCGGCTTCGATAGTTTGTTCGAGTTCGGTAAAATCAGGCGTTTTAGTTTGCGCCCGAATGCTTGAAACTAAAACAATTAAAGCCAGGATAACGTAAAATTTTTTCATAAAATCTTTATTCTTCCCCGTTCTCAAAATCCCTGTTGGAAGGCATTTTCCGACAGGAATTTTTTCGCCGGCAGGTTAAGCGAAAATCAAAACTGTACCTAAAACGATAATCAAAAATTTCAAGATTATGCGGCGCAGATTTTTCATAAAATTAACTGTAATTTAGCGGCAAATTTCTGTATTTTCTAAGCAGCTCGAGCAAAAGTTTTCAGATATTACGAAAAACCTGCAATCTCTTGCAACTTTCAGATTCAAAGTAGTTTAGGGGTTTTCTTCCGTTTTCCATTATCCGTTTTTTATTTTGCATTAGTGCTTAATTTCCGTCTAACTGCAAAGGTTTATCAACTTTCGGACGCGGCGGACGATTTGCCAGTTCCCAGCCGGTCGCAAAAATCGTCCGCGCAATTTTTTCCATATTGACAAAATCAATCTTTTCAATCGAATCCGACGGCTGATGATAATCTTCGTGGTCGCCGTCCATATAAAAAATGATCGGAATTCCTTTTTTCGCATAGTTAAAATGATCCGAGCGGTAGAAAAATTGCTGCGGATCATTGGGGTCGTCGTAGCGGTAATTAAAACTCATTTTTAAGAATGAAGCGTTGACCGATTCGCTCAATTCGCCGAGTTCGCTGCTCATCATTTTTGATCCGATCAGATAAACTTCGCCCTGTTTGGTTAATTCCGTGTTGCGTGGTTTTACTTCTTCTGCGGGATTTTGAGCGCGTCCGATCATATCAATATTAAGCTGCGTAATTATCGAACCGATCGGTACGGTCGGATTGTCGGCGAAAAATTCACTGCTCCACAAACCTTTTTCTTCGCCCGCGTGCCAGATAAAAAGAATCGAGCGTTTCGGTTTTTGTGCACCTTTGGCAAAGGCTTCCGCCATTGCCAACACGGCAACCGTTCCCGAACCGTCATCGTCCGCGCCATTCCAGATTTTATCGTCGCCGAGCCAGTTCGGATTCATCCCGACGTGATCGTAATGCGCGCCGATGGCAACATATTCGCTTTTTAAAACCGGATCGCTTCCCTCCAAAATTCCGACGACATTTTGCGAATGGGTGTTTTCCGTTTTGACCGCAACATTCAGATTGATTTTTTTATTCGCATTTAGATCAAAAGCGTCAACAAATTCCTGCGTTATCGCTTTGTTATAAACATTCGAACCGTTCACTTTTTCGCCTTGAAAAAGCGCGGCGATCAGGCGCGGATTAGCAGTAATTGTCGGAATCGTAATCTGCGTTTGCGGAGTTCCGAATTCGAGCGAGCCTTTTTCGGTCTGGTCGTATTTTGAAACCTTCCAGTTTGCCAGATTCCCGAAAGTTCCAAAAGCAATCACCGCGCACGCACCGTTCATTTGTGCATAAAGCGGCGGCAACATCCAATCTTCGCCGGGTTTTCCCTGTAAATCCTGAAACGAAACGCCTTTCGGCAAACTGTTGACGACCACGACGATTTTGTTTCGGACATCAATTCCTTGATACGGATTGATGTTTTTAGATTTCAAAACCCAACCGTGGCTGGCATAAACGATCTGACTGCCGGAGATATTCGCCGCATTAAAATTCGACAAAAAATCTTCGCCGTAAACAAAAGTTTGATTATTTAATTGAAGTCGCGTGTTTTGCGTGTCAATTTTGTAGCGCCGGAGCGGAAATTTTTGAAAATATGTTCCACCGCCGTCGCCCGCGGGTTTTATTCCCCAACTTTTCAGATGATCGGCAATATACATCGCCGCAATATCCAATCCGCGCGAAGGCGTGTCGCGTCCTTCGAGTTCGTCCGATGCGATAAATTCCAGATAATTTCTCATCTGCGCGGCGGTAATCCCTTCGGTATTTCCAAATCTCGGCGCAGACGAAGCGGCGGAATTGGTTTTAACATTTTTTGCCTTTGTTTGGGCAGTCGCCGGAACGCCCGAAAAAACACATAAAATTAATATAAATGTCAGAAATCCTTTCATTGGTTTTCCTCAAATTTTTCGATATTTATTCGGCTAATTAAGATTTTTAAATTATTAAAGAGAAAGTTTTGAACGAAATCTAAAATCAGTCAAAAGTTTGGTAATTCTACGCCAAGAGATAAACGACGGTTTCAGCAGTTCGAAAAAAAGTTCGGAAAATAACAAAATTAAAAGAAAAAGCACGAGATTGATGTAGTGATTCAATCCGTTAAAAGCTAAATTTTATAATGGTTTAGAATTAATTTTGGAGAATTATTTTATATTGAAATAAATACTTTTTGGAAAGCGAAAGCGGCGGGAAAGAGTGGATGCCGAAATTTTTTATAAGATTCCCATCCGCCCCAATATTTCTGTCTTGCGGTTCAATCTAATTTTTGGTAATGGCGCACATTTTATGCTGAGCCGAAAACCATTCGCAACAGATGACAAATGATAGATTTAGCACATATTTATCATCTGCCATCTGTTGCGAAGTAATAATCAATCAAGGTTCCGTCATTATAAAATCTGAGACACTGCCCTTTATTTGATTCATTTAATTGGTAAATCATCAATAAAATTCAATCTGTCAAAAAGAAAATCCCATATTTAGTTTGCAGACGCAGCTTTTTTTAAGGGATGGTGTCAGGCTCTTATTTGTGGTAAAGTAGTGGCTTAAATGCTTGATCACGTAACCCCAATTCAGTCGTTGACTTTCTGTGCCGGGCGTATGCTCCGATCAGTGATGAGTATGGCAGCGTCGCGAGGCTGGATTATGTCCGCCGGTGCTCTCATTTGTTTATTATCGCTGCCAATCTACGCACAGCAGGCTGATTCTAACGCGTTGCCGGTTGTGGTTCAGCCCGGTGCGCCGGGACAGCCCTCCCGAATACTGCCGCCATCGACAAGGGCGACACTGCCGCCCCGTTCACCAAAGGATGTGGAGTTTATGCAGGGGATGATCACGCACCACGCGCAAGCGGTCGAGATGACAGCGTTGATCGAGTCGCGTACGGAGAACAAAGACCTACGACTTCTGGGAGCGCGCATCAGTCAATCACAGTCAGACGAAATAAGGTTTATGAAACGGTGGCTCGAAGTCAGGGGAGAGCCGGTTTCGCCGCCGATGCCCGAAATGTCGAAAATGGATATGCCGGGTATGGACATGTCGAGCCATCACACACATATGCCCGGAATGCTTACCCCAAAGCAGATGGATGCCTTAAGAAAAGCAACCGGGGCAAAGTTCGATCAACTGTTTTTGCGAGGAATGATTCAGCATCACAACGGCGCGTTGATGATGGTCAAGGAATTGTTTGAGACTGCCGGCGCGGGGCAGGATGCCGAACTGTTTAATTTCGCAACGGATGTTGACGGTGGACAACGCGCCGAAATTAAAATTATGCAAACTATGTTGGGTGAAAAACCGTAGAAGAGAAATGATGAAACGAGTACACATTAACGCTTTCCAATTACTGACAGCCTTCGTTATTTTGGGCTGGTGTTTTACAGCCGGGACGCTGGCACAATCGCTTGAATCGGCACCGCCGCTGCCGGCGGGAATGACAGGTTCAAATTCAGACGACCCGCGCGCTAAACTATCGCCGGGACTCTATGATGCGGGTGAAACTGCGATAGGTATGAAGCATCTGATGCTGCTCAAAAAGCCGGATGCGTTTCAACTCGGCTCTGATGATCCTGATAGTCCGAAGGTGCAGAAAACACTGGGTCTTCTGGGTGTCGGCGACTCCTCGATGATGCCGAAGCCTTTCCAACTGGTTTTTGCTCAACTGGCTTTCGCCAACTCGGACATTGCGTTCCGGGGCAAACACCTGTTTATGGGAAACTTTTACGGAGTGAACATCTATGACATCAACGATCCGGCGAAAGCCGGATTGTTGACTTCGTTGGTGTGTCCGGGCGGGCAGGGCGACGTCTCCGTTTACAAAAATCTGCTTTTTATGTCGGTGGAGATGCCGAACGGCAGATTGGATTGCAGCGCGCAAGGATTTCCCCCCGATCCACCGCCTTCTGCGGGGCAAGAGAACATGCCGCCCCTGCCGGCAGCGCAAAAAGATCGCTTCCGCGGCGTAAGGATTTTCGATATCACCGACATCAGGAATCCGAAGCAGGTCGGAGCGGTGCAAACCTGCCGCGGTTCGCACACGCATACTCTGGTAACCGATCCCAAAGATAAGAACAACGTCTATATCTACGTTTCGGGAACTTCTTTTGTCCGCCAGAATGAAGAATTGGCGGGCTGCTCGGATGGTTCCCCGGACAATGATCCGAATACGGCGCTGTTTCGAATCGAAGTGATCAAGGTACCGCTCGCCGCACCACAAAACGCTCGAGTTGTATCAAGTCCGAGGGTCTTTATGGATCCCCGGACGGGTGCTTTGAACGGACTAAGCAACGGCGGAACCCACGAAAACAACAGTTTGCAAAGACCGTCCGACACCGACCAGTGCCACGATATTACTGTGTATTCGGCAATCGGACTCGCCGCCGGTGCCTGTTCGGGGAACGGAATTCTGCTGGACATTAAAGATCCGGTCAATCCGAAGCGGTTAGACGCGGTCAACGATCCGAACTATGCCTATTGGCACTCGGCATCGTTTTCGAATGATGGGAAAAAGGTCGTCTTTACCGATGAGTGGGGCGGCGGACTGGGTGCGCGATGCCGCGCGAACGACCCGAACAAATGGGGTGCCAATGCGGTTTTTCGCTTGACGAATAACAAGCTGAATTTTGCGAGCTACTACAAACTGCCGGCGGCGCAGGGCGACAGCGAAAATTGTGTTGCACATAACGGCTCACTCATTCCGATACCCGGTCGCGACATCAAGGTACAAGCCTGGTATCAGGGCGGCATCTCCGTCATGGATTTTACTGACTCCGACCGTCCGGTTGAAATTGCTTATTTCGATCGGGGTCCGATTGATCCGAAGATGCTCGTGATGGGCGGATACTGGTCAGCTTACTGGTATAATGGTTATATTTACGGGTCAGAGATCGCGCGCGGCTTGGATATCTTTGAGCTGATGCCGACCGAGTACCTGACGCAGAACGAGATTGACGCGGCGAAAACAGTTCGAGTGGCTGAATTGAATGTGCAGAACCAGGAAAAAATTGAATGGACCCGCCAATTAGTTATAGCGAAGGCGTACATAGATCAGCTGCAGCGTTCGCAAACTCTGGCTTCGGAGGAACTGGCAACCCTGCGGCAGGCAATTCAAAGCGCAGAGAGTTCAAAGCTGAATCGAAGGGATCGCGGAAAACTCAAAAGCCTCGCGCCGTCGCTTGAGAGGAACGCTCGATTGACCAAGAATGGGGCAGACTCGGTTCGAATGCAAGCCTTGGCTGAAATTCTGAAGAAACCCGCACTTTGATCCAACAGTATAAGCCTTTTCCGGGATGGTGAAATACTGCCCGACGATCTGATCAAAATAAAGCGACAAAATAAAAGGTGTGAATAAAATTCCCGGAAATTTTTCTCTGCCGACAGTCATTATAAAAAGGATATATCCGGGGAAAAACTCCCCAATTATATCTAATGTGATAAAACACACTGCAAAACCAGATCAGGAGACAGATAGTGTGTATGAAAAATTATGAGAAATGATAAAACGGTTCGTTTTGCAATCGGATTGATTGCCTTCACTTTTTTCGTCGGGGTCGTGGCGGCGGCGGGCGTTCGGCAATTAGCTTACGGTGTTGATTTAAATGCGGGCAACATAAAGAGCGTCGCGCGCGACGCGGCGGTCGAATCAGGGAGTTTGGATGATTTTGAATTTCTTCCGTGCCGGCGTTTTCCGAAAGAATCTGTTTTCGACAGTTTTGAAAAGGCTTTTCTGGTGCCTGAAAAAGTCAAGTGCCTTAATCCGAACTTTGAAGGCGATGATTTAAATATGAAACGCCTGCCGTCCCGGTTAGGCACTTTAGTTAATCTCGAAGTGTTAAGTTTCGGCTGTCTGGAAGAACTTGTGGAACTTCCCGAGGAAATCGGAAACCTCTCGAAGCTGGAAGAATTGATCATTGACAATGGCAACGGATGCTCGATGAGTATTTCGCTTCCGCCGTCAATCGGCAAATTGAAAAACCTGAGAGTATTGAGGCTCTACGGCGCGATCGAGCCGAGCGACGAACGTCAGATCGAAAGTTTGCCGGACACCATCGCCGAGCTTCGCCGTCTGGCATTTCTGGACTTGGGCAGAAACGGGCTTGAAGCCGTTCCGCCGCAAATCGCCGCTCTGTCGAACTTGAAAACATTGCGCCTCGAATATAACGACCTGAGCAAACTTCCGGACTTTGTCGGTGATTTTAAGAACCTGAAAGAGCTTTCTTTAGATTCAAACGGGAATCTCTCCGATCTGCCTGCGCCGCTGGCAAAACTTAAGGGATTAAAGGTCTCGATGGGAAACAACTCGCTCAAGCTGGCAGATCAGAAAAGTTTGCGAACCCGTTTTCCCGGACTTGTCTTCTCTTTTGAAAATGAGTTTGACGACGGTAGTGCGAATGAAGAGCCTCCTAAACCCAAGGCGAAATCTCGAACGAAGCGGAACCAATAAAACTTTCCGCTTTATTGGTTATATCTATTATAAACGGCGCGGGATGCTAAATCATTGGACGTGAGAACAAAACGGTGTTTCAAAAACGCCCATCTGAAACTATAGATACATCGTATATTGCCCGCGCCCACACGTTCAATGCTTTATTCGACGGCGTAGTTTTGGACAGCTGCTTCTAAAATAACTCTTCTGCCGTCATCTGCCGGGTTCGTCGGCTGGAGTTTTCTTGACGCTAATCGAAACGGTTAAACAACTCTCCCAGTTCTTCGGCGGTTTTATAACGAGTGTAATAGGTAGAGCGAAGCTCCGGCGGAAGCGGTTTCGGAAATAATAACCACCCATAACTCTGATGACATCTTCTCGGGTTGAAAACGGGTGAGAATGAAAACCTTATTTCCATATCAGTCTCTACGTAACCTTCGGCATACACTTCCATCAAACGATTTTCTTTGTCTGCTTGCAGTCTTTCCTCATCGTTGTAGTCGCCGAAGACGGGTTTTCCGGCGGCGGTAACGAGGCTGAATACTGTAAATAAAAGATTTAAAAAACCTACCCGCAATTCAGGTTCGGCAAGCACAATATCAAAGACCGGCGACCAATCCAATTTTTCTCCCAGAAATGACGCATACCTTAAATCCGCGAAGGCTTTATCTCTTTCGCCGGTTCGATAATAGACATTACCTCTTTCCAAATAGATGCTGCGGGTTAAATCCGCGTGTGAATATGAAGAACCAAATCCAAAATAATTGCTGTAAATAGACGCATTTTCGATTGCCGAGGTAAAATCTTCGACGGCTTTTTGCGGCAAATTCATTTCAAAATAAGTTCCGGCTCGTCGGCGATAGGTATCGCATTTGAGAAAGTTGTCGGATAGATTTTCAATCGCCTGAGTATAAACCTCAATCAATTTATGAGGCTCGGCTGATTCTTTGAATATTTCCGCTTTTAAAAGATATGCCCGGAGATTTTGCGGATTGCCGGAAATCGCGCTGTCAAAATCTTTCAGTGCCGCTTCTTTTTGATTGATTTTGTGATAAACAATGCCCCGCTGTTTGAAGGCGGCGGAATTTGTCGGATGAAGCTCGAGACACTGCGAAAGCCTGTGAATCTGTTCTTCGTAATCTTCCGGTTCGAGATTTTCGACAGACAGAGCGACTGAGTAATTCTCCAGAATCGTCCGAATTGCTTTTCGGGCAGGTTTTTCAAATTCGATATATTTATAGTTATATTGAGATTGGGAGTAAGAATTTTTTTTGGCGATTTTTTCCAGAATCGGAATCAACTTTTTATCCGCGCATGGGCTTTCGCCCAAATCATCCAAGACAATTCTGATCAGCTCGTGTGAATTGCTTTTTAAGGCTTGGGCAATTTCGCAGTTTGCTTCAAATCGAGTATTTTCCTCGATATTTTCAATTGATTTCAAAGCCTGTTTGGTGAAACTCGTGGTGGTGCTCCAATCGGGTCGCGCCGCGCCGCCCGCGCCGTTATCGTCCCAATAACAAAAGAAATCTTTCCCGGCGATTTTTTCCAGAATCGGAATTAATTCAAGATAATTACAAGTATTGTCCTCCAAATCTCCGATTAAATAAAAATCGTCGGCACAATTGTTAGCCAAGCCTTGTTCCAACCGGTAGATTGCCGATAATTTATCTTTATCAAGCTCTTCTTTTATATCCTTTGTCATCATAACCAACCGGCATTTTATTGACGACCGCCGCCGGGCTTTATCGCTACAAAATAAACGATATTGTCGAAGTAACGGGATTTTACCGCCGCACACCGCTCATTTCTTTTATCCGCAAGGCGGGAGACATGGCAAACATCACGGGCGAAAAAATGCACGTCAATCATTTTGTTCAAGCCGTCGAAACCATCGGTCAAAAACTTAATCTCGAAATCGAACAGTTTCGCGCCGTTCCGAATTTTGAAAAGTGTCTTTACGAAATCTATTTTGAATTGAAAGAGAATGTTTTGCCGGATGAGATGTGCCGCCGAATTTTATCCGAAATTGATGAACAATTGCAGCGCGTCAATATCGAATACGAACAAAAACGCCGTTCAAAACGCCTTGCCGCGCCGGTTCTCTTTTTGATGAAACGCGGCTGGGCAAATGAAGGTATGCGCCGTCATATCGCCGCCGGCAAACGCGACACGCAATACAAACCGCAAATTCTCTGCGCGGAACGAAATGCGGCAGATCAATTGTTTATTGCTAAAATTATTAAAAACGAAACCGCAAGGGCGGCAGACGAAAAAGTTTTAAGTTTTCTTTAACTCTACAGTTTTAACCCGTTTCTTTGCAGAAGCGCTTCAAAACTTGATTTATCAACCGCTTTGATATAAGCATCACGCGGTTCGACCAAGCCTTTTTTGACCAAATCTATCAGCGCATCATTGAGCATCACCATTCCGAGTGCCTTTCCGGTCTGCATTGATGAAGCAATCTGAAAGGTTTTGCCTTCGCGGATAAGATTCGAGATCGCCGGCGTGATAATTAAAATTTCCAAAGCCGCGACTCGTCCGCCGCCTTTTTTCGGCAAAAGAGTTTGTGCGATCACTCCGCGCAGCGATTCCGAAAGCATTACGCGAACTTGTTGTTGGCGGTCGGCGGGAAATTGGTCAATAATGCGGTCAATCGTCGAAACGGCGGTCGTCGTATGCAGAGTTCCGAAAACTAAGTGACCTGTTTCAGCGGTTTCAATCGCAATCGCAATCGTTTCCAGATCGCGCATTTCGCCGACGAGCAAAATATCCGGGTCTTCACGCAGCGCGGCGCGGAGCGCGTCTTTGAATGAATCCGTGTGATTGTGAACTTCGCGCTGATTGACCAGACATTTATGGTTTTCGTGCGTAAATTCAATCGGGTCTTCAATCGTGATGATGTGATCTTCGCGGTTTTTGTTGATCGAATCAACCATCGCGCAGAGCGTCGTGGATTTTCCCGAGCCGGTCGGACCCGTCACGACGACCAGACCTTTGGAAAGTTGGCACAGATCCATTATGGATTTGGAAAGCCCGAGCTGTTCGGCGGTTAAGATTTTTGTCGGAATAATGCGGAAAACTCCGCCCATTCCCTTGCGGTCGGCGAAAATATTGGCGCGGAAACGTGCCAGACCCGCGATTTCATACGCGAAATCCGTATCGTGGCGGCGTTCGAATTCTTCCTGATTCTTTTTCGGCATTATCGAATAAAGAAGTTCCTTCATCGAAGCCGGAGTCAGAACGCCTTCACCCGATTCGAGCTTCATCATCTTGCCGTCTTTGCGAACCATCGGCGGCACCGAAACGCTCAGATGCAGATCGCTCGCGCCGACTTTTTCCATTAACCGGAAAAGCTCATCCATTCTGGTCTGCATTTGCGAACCCGCGGAAGCGGAAGCCGAAACCGGAGATTGCGGCGGCGGCGCATCGCTCGCTTGCGGCATATCTTCATAATCTTCAAAATTTTCCAGTAAATGATATTTTTGTTCTTGAACCGGAGTTTCGATCTGTGAATTTGCCGGACTTTCGTATTCCATTCTGAATTCTTGCGATCTGAGCGGCGGTTCGTAGGTTGCGTTGTCGGAAAAAGTCGTGACAAATTCAGGATCATAAACCGAAACCGTTTCTACTTCGCCCGTTGATTCTCCGCGGATTTCAATTTCATATTCGCTCTCCACTTCAATCGAAGATTCGTAATCATTCGAATCATTTCCAAACAGATAATTATTGGTATTTTTTTCACGTGCGGTATTTTTTTCTTCGATTATATTGGTAAATGACGAAACAGGTTTCGGCGGTGCGTAATAATTCGGCGATTCGGCGGTTCTCGTTTGATTTGTCTCATCCAATGGATACAACGGTTTTGAGACACCGTCTTCGGAAAACATCGGACGAATTATAACATTAAATCCGGCGGGCGATTTTCTGATTAAAAAGCTGAAATTTCCGAGATTATGACTATGAACAAACTCGATCTCGGGTTGATTCGGAAGCTGCTGTTTTGCCGTCGGCGGAATCAATGGAAAAATTATCGTGCTGATCTGCGTGCCTAAAAGCGGTGTGTTGGAAACTTCGGTCATACCACCGGCATTCAGCACATACGGCGTTTTATTGGGTTCGAGATGAAGTTCGTAACTACAAGTAGATAACAGAGTTTGAAGATATTCGTTTAGCTTTTCCATTGATTGATTTTTTTGATTGATTCTTTTGTAAATTAAGTTTTTAACATTTCTACTCTCGGTTGTTATCTGGAAATGCTTTTTTTGAAATCTGAACTTATAAACAAACTTAACATTACAGAATATTTATGTTGGATTTTTGTTTGAAATACACTGAGCCAACGATAAAGCTCAAAACATAGCCTAACATATTAAAACAATGTTTGTCATTAATATTTTCAGCAAATTATAAGGTATTTTAAAAATGGTCAGACCAACTCAGCGAATATTTTCCCTGAAAATCGGATAAAATTTGAAACAGACATTATTTGAAATAAGTTGCCAATAAAAAAAACTATTCGTCATTCGCTCTCAACTATTCGCTGTTTTTCGAGAAGAAAATCAGTTAATAACGAATAATTGGCAGCCAACAGCGATGTTTTTGATTTAATTGAAGCCTGTGCATAATTAAACCTTATGTTTTCACCGCGTTAGCGGTGGTTTATGGACAGGCTTCATTTAATTACGCTTTATTTCAAATAATGTCTAATTTTTGCCGGATAATATTATTCTGCGAAGGCGAGAGCCTGACGCACTTTGGCGGGTTGAATCTGGACGAGACTCGCGGGCGCGTCCGCCAGCCAGGTTGTCGGGCAAACTCCGCAAGTCGTACATTTTTCGACCGCCGGACACGGTTTTGAAGAAAGTGCTTCGTGCGCTTTTTCGTGTTCGGTTTTGAGGAAATCGAACGACAAACCCGAATCAACGATTGACCACGGCAGAAATTCGCCGTATTCGCGCATTCGAGAAGTATGAAACATCGGGTCAATTCCCGTAACTCTTAAGGCTTCCTTTAAATTTCCCTTGAGCCGCGCCGCCGTTTCGATAACTTTTGAAATAGTTCTGTCGCCCGAAGAAAATAACGCCTGTTCGTGCGCGATTCGCGCGCTCATTGCGCGGACTTCGACATTCGGAATACGCGATAAATTTTTGGAAACCCATTTCAGGCGGTTTTTCAGTTCCTTTTCATCGCAGATCGCGTCCCATTGCAGCGGCGTGTTCGGCTTCGGCACAAACCCGTTTAATGACGGAATAATTTTTCCGGCAAAACCGAATTTTTTGCCCGCTTCGAGCATACGATTCTTGACGCGTTCGACGAGAACGATCATTTCTTCCAGATCTTCGTAAGTTTCCGTCGGCAGACCGACCATCAGATAGAGTTTGACGGTCAGCATTCCGCGATCAAAAACCGCGCCGCAGATGTCAACGATTTCGTCATTTGTCAGATTTTTATTGATGACGCGGCGAAGTCTGTCCGAACCGGTTTCGGGCGCAACGGCGATCTGCTGATCTTTTGATTCGACGAGTGCGTCGAGGAGTTCATCGGAAATTTGGTCAAGTCTCAAAGACGAAACCGAGATGCGATATTCCATTTTGCGAAGTTCACTCAAAATGGTCGAGATTTCGGGATGATCGCAAACGGCGGTCGAGACCAGACCGATTTTATTTGTTTTCCCGCGCCATTCCCGCGCCTTTGCCAGAATATCCTTTGCCGGAACGACGCGCGGCGGGTAATAATTGTAACCTGCCCAGCAAAAACGGCAGCCTTGCGAACAGCCGCGCGAGATTTCCACTAAAAGTCGTTCGCCCATTTCCGCGTTCGGCGACCAAATTGAAGTCGAAGGGCAGAAAATATCCTGATTGATCAGAAAATCCGCAAGTTCGGTTTCGCCGCGTTTGAGAGCGCGTCTCAAGGTACCTTCCTTCGGATTAACGGCAGAAAGCGTCCGTCCGACTTTTTTCGGAACACCTTCTTCTTTCGGCACATAATCGAAAACGGTTCCGTCATCGTTGTAAATTACGTCATACAAAGACGGAATATAAAATCCGCGCCCGATTCGCGCCAGAGCGAGCAGAATTTCGTCCTTCGTTTCGTTTTCAAAAATCGCGTCAACTAATTGAAATGCCAGAACTTCGCCTTCACCGACGGCGATGATGTCGGTAAAATCGGCAATCGGTTCGGGATTCAGGAAAGAAGCCGCGCCGCCCATCACTACCAATGGATGAAAATGATTTCTGTCCTTTGACCAGACCGGAATCTGCGACATTTGCAGCATTCGCGCCATATTCAGATAATCGGTTTCAAATGAGATCGAAAACGCGACGATATCGAAATTCTTCACCGGCGTGTTCGTTTCCAAAGAAAGCAGCGGCGTGCGCGATTTTTCATATTCGCGCATCTCATCCGCGTCGGGCAGAAAAACTCGTTCACACGAAACATCCGGAATCTTATTGAAAAGTTCATACATCGTGTGAAGTCCGAGATTCGCCATTCCGATCGAGTGCGTGTTCGGGTAGCAGAGCGCGATGCGAAGCGATGCGCCGTGTTTGACGGAAAAACCTTCTTCCGCCGAGAGTTTCTTTTTGTAGCTTTCGATTATTTTCTTACTCATTATAAAAATTGCCGACGTTTGAGCGGTAAACTCCCGATTTTAACCTATTTGTCCGATAAATAAAAGGTTTGGAAGAATTTAGTTTTCATAAACGGGATTGAGGTTGCAAATAATAATCGAAAAATTTCAAGAAAACCTTGCAAAAAACTTTTTTGTCCTACTTCTAATAAAATAACCGCAATTTAAAATGCTTGCTTTAATTTGAATGTGTTTGATATATTACTTGGCATTCTAATAATCATTTCGGGCAGTTTATTCGCTTTTTTACGAGCCTTATTAACAAAAGTTCTCGCCATTTAATATATTGTCAATCATTCAAACACACGACTTGTGAAGTTTAATTTATTCGGCACAACGATTTAACAGGAGAAAACCAATGAACAAAATATCCATCAAAATTACAATGTTGTTATTCATTTTCGCATTGATGATGCCGACGCTGGCGTTAGGTCAGGAAACCGAAAAACAGCGAAAAGAACGGGAAAAAAACGAAAAGAAAGAAGAAAAACGAAACGACAAAGATGAAAAGCGGACTGAAAAACAGATTCGTAAATACGAAGAAGCCCGCGAAAAAGCCTCGAAAAGATACGGTGAAAACACTGATTTCAAAGAAGATGTCGAACTGGAATACAAACGTCTGCGGCGCGAACACGCCAAATATGCGTTTGAAATCAACACGATGGATTCCAATGACGAAGTTTTAACCAACACCGGCGATAAGATTCAAAAAGACGACACGCTTTACGATAATCTTCTGGCGCAGGATTACGTCAACCGCGTCGGTCAATCGCTTGTTCCGGCAAATTCGGATAAACGCTACGGTTTTAAGATTTTGCTCGATCCGATGCCGAGTGCGCGTTCGCTTTCGACCGGAACGGTTTATATTTCGACCGGATTGCTTTCGCTGATTGATAACGAAGCGCAACTTGCCTACACGCTTTCGCACGAAATCGCCCACGTTGAAAAAGACCATTGGAAGGAAGATGTGATGGTCGCGCAATATATTCAGGAAGAGGTCAAAGATCAGGAACGAAAAGCCGGAATCGTCGGGGCAATCGGCGGCGGACTGTTCGGCGCGTTCGGCGGCAAAAGCGTCGGCGATGCCTTCAGCGGTGCGATGATCGGCGCGGCTCTTTCGCAATATCTCGTCAAACTCGTTGACCGCAAAACCTTTACGTGGGCGTTGGCGCAGGAAGACGAATCCGACAAATTAGCGATGGAGTATATGCTCAACCGCAATTACGACGTGCGCGAAGTTCAGACATTTTATGAAACTTTGAAGGAAGCAACCGATGAAGACCCGCGCATTGCGCTCGAAGAATTTGCCGATTCTCAAAGATCAACCGAAAGAATCAAAATGGTTAATTCGCTCGTTGCCGCCACGCCATCTGATCGCTTAAGCCGGACATTGGTCGGCGCAAGCAATATGCGCGGAAATTATTACGGAAAAGATAAAACCGGCAAATCGCTCGGAATTGACCGCAATTCGGCGGTCGTCATCAAAGCCGTCACCAGAAACGAAGCGGCGATGAGCGATGATATCAAACTCAAATTGCAAAACGGCGAAATTATGGCGGGCGACGGCGAATTTGAAAATATTATGGCAACGCTCAAACGCGACAACGGCGTGATCGCCTTTTATTACGATATGTATAAACTCGCCGAACGAAACCTGAGCGAATCAATCTCGATTCGTTCCGACGATCCGCTCGGATATTTTTATTACGGAAAAGTTTTAAAATTAACCGCCCGCAAACCCGGCGAAAAGGAAAAAGCAATGCAGCTTTTCGCCAAAGCGATTTCGCTCGATAAACGCGGCGCGGTTCCGCAATCGCGGCTCTACGTCGCGCTGACCAAAATGAGCGGACGCACGACCAATAATATCAAGGAAATCACCAATGATCTGAAACAATATGTCGTCTTGTTTCAGAGAATGAACGGCGGCGCGGTTCCGCCGAATATGGATATGATCTACGATTATATGCAGCAAGCGGGCGAAACGGACTGGAGCGCAGTTCCGGTCGGAAACGTCAAAACCGTCGCGAGTTCGACGACCGAACAAGCCGTTCCGACAACCGCCGCTACGGTTCAGCAGACACCAACGCAAACGACGACCCCGCCGGTCAAAAAACCGGGTCGCCGTCAATAAGAAAAACGGTTTAGAGTAACGCTTTTAAGCGTGAAAATGTCGCGATATTTTTACGCTTAAAAGCGTTACTCTAAACTTTTTTATCCAAAATCAAAAAATTTATGAAACTCGAAATCCCGAAAATCTTACTTTCGATATTTACATTTTTATTGTTTTCAAATTTAATTCTTGCCCAGACATCACGTGAGCCGTTTATTTTAGAATTGCCCGAAACTTCCGCGATGCGCTATACCGCGCCCGTGATCCGGCTTCCGGCAAAGACGGTTCCGTCAATCAGATTCCGCATTCTCGAACCTTTCGAGCGGAATATAGGTTACGGCGATATTATTATTACGATCAACGGCGAGGGCGTAAATCGCGGCTGCGAAAAAACGCGCGACGCGCAGGGCAAGGTCGTGACCTGTTTCGAGAGCAAAGACCGGATCAGCGGTTTTGAAATGCAGCCGGGCAAAAATATCGTCGAGATCAAAGCGACCGACCGCACAAAACGTGAATTTTATGCATCATACGTCGTGATTCTGGGCGATAAAAACGCCGCCTCCGAAAAAAATGATTGGACAAACGGCAAACCTGAAAAATTTGGCGGAAAAAAATACGCGGTCGTTGTCGGCGTTTCGGAATATCAATTTACCGATGCGGGTTTAAAAAGTCTGCAATACGCGGATGATGACGCGCAGGCGGTCGCCGATTTTCTGAAAACCCCGGCGGGCGGCGCATTTTCAAGCGCTGACATAAAACTCCTGCTCAATAAAGACGCGACGCTCGGCGCGCTGCGGTCGGCTTTGAGCGACATCGGCAAACGCGCCCGCGCCGGTGATCTGGTTTTTATTTTCATCGCCGGACACGGTGCGCCCGATCCGCTTGCATCGCAGAATCTATATTTTCTGCTCAATGATTCAAAGGTCGTGGATATGTCGCGCACGGCATTTCCGATGAATGAATTAAAATTATTTCTCGACACGCAGGTCAAAGCCGAACGAGTCGTGACGATGATTGATACCTGCCACAGTGCGGGTGTCAATCAAAAAACGAAATCAATCGTGTCCGGCAGAGACCTCGTGCAGGAGGGCGACGAAAATAATATTTCCAATTTTTATCTGACAAATCAGCTTTTCAAGGAAACCGGACGCGCCATCTTAACTTCGTCGGATGTCAACGAAGTTTCGCAGGAATCGGCAAAATGGGGAAATCACGGCGTTTTTACGTGGGCATTGCTCGAAGGCTTAAAGGGAAAAGCCGATTTAAATAAAGACGGTTTTATCACAACGGGCGAGATTTTCCAGTTCACCCGCGCCGCCGTGCAAAAGGAAACCGCCTTCAAACAAAATCCGCGAGCTTTGCCGGGCGCAAACACCAATTTAACACTGGCTTTTGCGGCAAAATAAGCACCAATGGAAAATGGAAAATGGAAAATATAAGAAATCACCTAAACTGAAGTTGGTTCTTTATTTAAAGGAGTTTTTAGAACTTTCATAATATCTTAAAACTCTTTCTTCTCTGCTTAATTAAAAAATTATGAAAAATAATAAATTCATCTTGATTTTTTGTTTATTGATTTTTGGCTTAAATATGTCCGCTCAAGACGATGAACCCGCGTCGCGTTCGATCACTTCGCTCGATTTCAAGGAAAAGCGGGCGAAAGTGGCGAGCGGGGAAGTTTCAATATCAATAAAACCGCCCGTTCGTCGTGCTAAAAGAAAGAAAAATATCGCGGTCGTCACCAATTCAAAACGCCGGTACAATCTGGTGAAAAGCGTTAATACGCAGGTAAATGTCGCCAAACAAACCGCCAAAACGATTCTAAAAACGGAAGAACTCGGCGTCACATTCTGGCGGCTGCGACCGATTATCAGCGACGAAGACGACGATGCGCCGACGTTCAGCGTTATTTTAGGCGAGAAAAGAGAAAATTGGACGGCGGAAAGAGTTAATTCGACGACGAAATTCAAAGTCGGCGACCGCGTTCGTTTTACCATCGAATCTTCGCGCACGGGTTTTTTGTATATCGTCAACCGCGAATTTTACGCCGACGGTTCGACGGGCGAAGCGTCGCTTATTTTCCCGACCTTGAGAACACGCGGCGGCGATAATCGCGTCGTGGCGGGAAGTTTGATCGAAATTCCGTCGGCTTCCGATTCCGTTCCGTATTTTACGATCAAACCGCGCCGCGCCGATTACGCCGGCGAAGAACTTGCCGTAATCATCTCGCCCGTCGAAATTCCGGGCATTGAATTAGGCTTGCGGGCGCAAGAAGTTACCCGCGACAAGGTCGAAAAATGGCTCGAAGATTGGGGCGGAAAAGTTGATATTTACGATGCCGCAGACGGAATCGGAATCGCTTACACACAGGAAGAATCCGAGGCGGCAAACAGCAATTCGCGGGCTTTGACGCAGGAAGAACCGCTTCCGCAGACGATCTATAAAATAAAAGTCAGAGCCGATCTGCCGTTTATCGTGCCTTTTCAAATGCAGGCTGTGCCAAAATGAAAAAATAAAAATGTTTTTAATACAAAGCGGGCGTAGAGCAATCCTTTTGCCTGACCTTTTATTTTATTGAGTTATTTGATAAAAATTTAACATTTACCCAAGATAAACTTGTAAAAGATAAGTTAAAGGCAATGACAGGTTTGGAAGGGCTACAGCTCTGCGCCCGCTCTTTTTGTTAAGAAATTCTTGACACTGAAACCTAATAAGTAGAAAATGACGACAAAATAATTATACAGGTGATTTCGAATGTCCACATTAGCTCTTAAAAAACAACTCATTACAATCTTGACATTTTTTTCTGTTTTTCTGACAACTTTGCCGAATGCAAAAGCGCAAACACGCGAACTCGTGCAGGAAGAAGGAAGCGAAAAACGTATTGCCCTGATTATCGGAAACGGGAAATATCTCAAGGCTTCACCGCTTGCTAATCCGGTTAATGATGCCAATGATATGGCGGCGGCTTTGGGCAAGCTCGGCTTTGAAGTAATCAGTGGCACGGATACAAATCTGGTGCAGATGCGGCGGCTGATCCGCGAGTTCGGCGAGAAGCTCGAACGGCAGAAAGGCATCGGGTTGTTTTATTTTGCCGGACACGGCGTTGAGGTGCGCGGCAGAAACTATCTGATTCCGATAGATGCCGACATCTCCCGCGAGGTCGAAACCGAAGATTATGCGATTGAAGTTAATTCGATTTTGCGCCAGATGGAAGCCGCCAACAATGGATTTAACATCGTAATTTTGGATGCCTGCCGCAACAATCCGTTTGCGCGCGGCTGGAACGGAAGCGGCGATACGGGCGGTCTTGCCAATGTCAATAGCGCCGACCGGAACTTATATCGCGTATGCCGCCGCGCCCGGAACGACAGCTTCGGACGGCAGAGGAACGCGCAACGGGCTTTTTACGGGTGCGCTGCTCAAAAATCTGAAACGCCCGAATCTGAAATTGGAAGAGGTCTTTAAATCAACCCGCGAAGAAGTAATGACGCTGACGGGCAATAAACAAGTGCCGTGGGATTCATCCTCAATTAAGGGCGATTTTTATTTTAATTTGACCGTTAAAAATACGCCGACGCAAGCCGGAACCGTGCCGTCGGGGATCGTTGACAGAAGTAAGACGGCGCAGGAAAACGGGGCTTGGGATCTGGTGAAAAACAGTAGAAATGAGATGGATTTCAGGTTTTTCCTTGAAGAATTTCCCAATGGCATAAATTCCGAAACTGCAAAAAACAGGCTCGAAGAATTGATTTGGGAATCGGTCAAAACCTCGACCGATAAATCAAAAGTTCAGGATTTTTTGAATGAATTTCCGTTGGGCGCGAATGCTTCGGCGGCGCGGATCAAACTTCGCCAACTCGAAACGACAAGCACGGTAAAGGCGGGAACGGTTCGCAAAAACTCGATTGGTACGGATTTGGTTTATATTCCGGCGGGTGAATTTATGATGGGTTCGTCTGACGCGGAAATTGATGAAGTCTTTTACGAAGCGAAAAAATATAGCGATTCAGCAGAACGCAGTTGGTTTTCTGCTGAATCGCCGAAGCGCAAAGTAACCATCAAAGACGGGTTTTGGATGGGCAAATTTGAAGTTACGCAAGCCGAATGGCAAGCTGTAATGAGCGACAATCCGAGCAAATTTTCAGACTGCGGCGGAAATTGTCCGGTCGAGCAGGTCAGTCGGGACGATATTCAGGTTTTTCTGAAAAGATTGAATGCGAAGAATGACGGCTTTGAATATCGTCTGCCGTCGGAAGCCGAATGGGAATATGCGGCACGGGCAGGGACAACGACGGCATTTTCATTCGGCAACAGTTTAAATTCAAGTCAGGCAAATTTTAACGGTGAATATCCTTATGCTTCAACAAAAGGAACGAGAATTGGTAAAACGGTAAAAGTCGGAAGTTATCAGCCGAATGCCTTTGGGCTTTACGATATGCACGGAAACGTGTGGGAATGGGTGCAGGATATTTATAATTCGAGTTATCAAAATCTATCAGTTGATGGTTCAGTAAATACGAGTATTGGAGACTCAAATTTGCATGTGCTTCGCGGAGGTTCGTGGCTCTACGTCGGTTTCGACTGCCGCTCTGCCAGCCGCTTCAAGGACGCGCCCGCGAATCGGTACGACTACTTCGGCTTTCGCGTCGTTGCCCGTGCGAAGTCTCTCTAGTATCCTTTAGTCTTTTACACTCATATTTTATGAGCAAGGACGATGACATGGATAGCCCTCTTATGATCGGCGTTTCGCGCCAGTTACGCCGTCGAATCGATTCACCAGTTTTGGATTTCGGGGGATCAGGCAGTGATTACAATTTTACATTTTTACGCTTTGCAAAAAGTTTGAAAATAAGATAGCCGGATGATGAAATTCGTCCGAAGCGGGAGCCGCGACGAATTTCATCATCCGGCGGAATTAGAGTAAAATGGTCAATGTGGCGAGGAGAAAAAACCCGCCGCCCGAGCTGCTCGAAAATTCAAAGAAGCCTGTGGTTCTTGGTAAGGGCGCACTCAAGCAAGAAGCCCGCACTCAAGCAGAAGCCCGCACTCACGCAGAAGCCCGCACTCAAGCAGAAGCCCGCACGTTAGTAAGGGCGGACAGGGAATTTATGAATGAATATCCGGAAGGGGGTTTTCCATTAGCATAT
>JBBRVS010000047.1:0-29994 GCA_038246645.1 Pyrinomonadales bacterium | reverse complement strand
TGATAAAAAGCGTTCTGGTTCCGGCGGCGCTGCCCGATATTTTCGATTCATTCCGCGTAATGAACGCGATTTTGTGGACTTATGTGATTTTGGCGGAAGCCGTAAATCCCGGTGTCAGTTTGGGAAATATAATTTATACTGCGACACGTTATCAAAAAGTTTCGTGGTCGTTTGCCGGTTTAATCGTCATCGGCGGAATCGGTTTAATCACCGATTTTATTCTTCGCGGAATTTCCGGTTTATTATTCCGCTGGCGTGAAAAGACTTTTTAGGAACGCAGGCAGCTTGCCTGCGAGTGAAGCGCGTCAGGTGAGAAAATCCCCTGTTATATTCATAGTGTTTGAAATTTAATCGTAATCTCGTTTGCTGATCGCAAACGTGCAGGCAAGCTGCCTGCGTTCCAATACAATGCAGGAACAAACAGAAATAATAAAACCACCAACCGAAAACAAATCGCTCAAATTAAGCGTCAAAGACCTTTCCGTCACTTACGTCGGGCGCAACGGCGAAAAAACCGAAGCGGTCAAAGACGTTTCGTTTGACGTTAACGACAAACCGGAAGCGGGCGAAATCATCGTCTTTTTAGGACCTTCGGGTTGCGGAAAATCGACGATCTTAAAGGCAATCGCGGGTTTGATGCCGCCGACGGAAGGCGTGGTTTTTGTTGACGGAAAACAAGTTACGGATGTCGGGCGCGACCGCGGAATGGTTTTTCAGGCGTACACATCTTTTGCGTGGCTGACCGTTCGCCAAAACGTCGAATACGGTTTGAAACTGCAAGGCGTTAACAAAGAAAAACGCCGCGAGCTTTCCGCTGAAATTATTAAACAAGTCGGTCTGGCGGATTTTACCAATCGTTATCCGAAAGACTTGTCCGGCGGGATGAAACAGCGCGTGGCGATTGCGCGGACTTTGATCAATAATCCGCGCGTCGTGCTGATGGACGAACCCTTCGGTGCGCTCGATCCGCAGACGCGCTGGGGAATGCAGAGCCTTCTGCTCGATATTTCGCACAAGGAAAACAACACGATTATTTTCGTTACGCACGACGTTTCCGAAGCGGTTTATCTGGCTGATACGGCGTATGTTTTATCGCATCGCCCGGCAACTATCGTTCACCGCATTGATGTTCCGCTGTTTCCGACAAAAGATATTACGTTAAAATCAACAGCAGAATTTCGCGCCGTCGAAAATCAATTACTGCAAATGCTTTATGAAAATTAAAAACGTACCGCCGCCGTCCCGGCGGCTGTCGTGAGTGCGTCTCGCACTCACGACGTGGCGGCAAGATGCCACCACGACAGCCAGCGAGACGCTGGCGGTACAAAATTTGATAAACTAAATTTAATGAGTTCTTCGCAAAAACAAAGATTTCCGAATCAGTGGCAGATGACGCAGCAGAAAAATCGTGCCGCGCAGGAGACGCAGAATATTCATTTGTCCGATATTCCGAATCTTGAAACCGGACAGGAAAAATTTCCCGAAAAGCCGTCTTATCTGAAATACGCTTTTGCCAATCCGTATAATCTGGCGCTTTTAGGCGGCGCGGTTGCCGCTTCGGTTTTGACGCTCAATCCGTTTATCGCTGTCGCTGCTTTCGGATTAGAAGGACTCTGGCTGCTTCACGGTTCGCAGTCGCGCTTTATGCAGCGCGCACTTTGGGACCCGATTTTCAACCGGGAAAAACTCGAATTCGACAAACAGCACCGGATGGAAAGAGTCGGGAGTTTGAGTCAATACGGACAAGAGCGCGTAATGAATTTGATCGGCAGAGAACAGCAGATTCAGCAACTTGCCGCGCAAAATCCTTCGTTTACGGGAAATCTTCTGCGCGATGAACTGGCGAAAACTTCGATTCTGGTCAATTCGTTTATTGATCTCGGTCTGACCTGTGCGCGGTACGAAAATTATCTGAATACGGTTGATGTCAAAGAACTTACGGACGAAGTGGCGCGCTGGAAACATTATGTTGATGCCAATGCGGACAAAAGTTCGGAGATCGAATTTCAAATTGCGAACAAAAATCTGATCGTTCTTTCCAAAAGAATCGAACGCGTGCAGGAAATCCGCCGTTATTTAAATGTCGCCTACGGACAACTCGATCTGATCGAAAATTCATTCAAACTGATCGCCGATCAAATCGTCACGATGCAATCGCCGAGCGAGCTTTCCGGTCAGCTCGATGAATTACTCGACGGCGTTGAAAGCATTAAGGAAACGGCGATTGAAACCGAGAACATCTTGAAAACATTATAAAGTGGAAAAGTTTAAAGGTGAAAATGTGAAAAAGTTTAGGTTATCAGAATTCAATGATCTAAACCTTCAAATTAAATGATTGAAAATAAAGTAAAAAAGAAGATCAAATGTTTTGAAGATTTATTTATTTGGCAAAAAGCGGTTGAATTTGCCAAAGATATTTACCTGATTACGGAAAAGAAAGGTTTGAAAAATGATTTTGGCTTGAAAAATCAAATGCGCGATTCGGCGGTTTCGATTTCGAGCAATATTGCCGAAGGCTTTGAACGACGTTCGCGCAAGGAATATTTAAATTTTCTAAATATTGCAAAAGGTTCGGCGGGTGAAATCAGAAGCCAATTATTTGTCGCTTTTGAAATCGGTTATCTTGAAAAATCCGAACTCGATGAGTTGCGGGAAAAAGCAAAATTTTTGAGCGGTTCGATTTCAAACCACGCAAAATCAATCAATATCGCAGATTAGAAAAGACAAAAAACTTTTTCACATTTTCACCTTTAAACTTTTAAACTTTAGCGAAACTATGAGCGAAACAAAAACTTTACCGATCTGGGCGGAAGACCTGCGTAAGCGTTATTTGCGCGGCGAATCTTCGATGTTTATTTTGCACGGCAATGTTTATGACGTTGTTTTAAATGACGGGAAAATGCTCGGTTTGACCGAATTTTTGACCGATGTTCTGCTCAAGGATTCGCGCGACACGATCATTGCCTATAATGTTTCTTCCGGCGCGAGATTTCCGAAAAGAGCGGAAAATTTTCCCGATTGGCAAAGTATCTCGGTTGAGAGCGACAAGGCGAAAGTTTTGACAATGATCGAACGCGCCATTCGCCTGACGGAAAAAACGGCGGTCGTTCTCGAATACGCCGAATCAATCGCTCCGGCGGGCGATCCGGGTTTTCAGATGGACACCGACCGCGCTTCGATTGTAACTTTGCATCGCTGGTCGTTTCTGCCCGAAATCGAACGCGGCGACAATATTATTATTTTAATTGCCGAAAACATCGCCGAACTCGCACCGAAGATCGTTTCAAATCCGAAAATCTCGGTCATCGAAATCCCGATGCCCGAATATGAAACGCGCCAAGAGGTCGTCCGGCAAACCGATTCGCGTCTTTCCGAAGAAGATGCGAAAAGATACGCGGAAGCGACCGCCGGTTTGAAATCAATCCAAATTTCCTCGATTTTATTGCCCGCGCCGCAGCAGGAAAATGAATTACACGACCGCGAAGAATATATTTCGACGCTTTTGGGAAATTCGCCGGACGCAAAAGAACGCGGACACAAGCTCGCCGCCTTAACCGCCGGAATGAGCCGCGATGAGATCAAAAAACTCGTTGCGCCGGACGCTCAAGCCGTTGAAACTAAATCAAATCCGCTCGAACGCGCCAAAGAAGAAGCCGATAAATTAATTGCCAGACGCAAACGCGAAATCATTGAGCGCGAATGTTTCGGATTGGTCGAATTCGTCCAGCCGGAATACGGTTTTGAAGTCGTCGGCGGAATGGAAGAAGTCAAAAAAGATCTGCTCGTCATTACCGACAGCATCAAAAAAGGCAATCGCAGCCGCGTTCCGATGGGCATTCTTTTCACCGGTCCGATGGGAACGGGCAAAACCTTCGTCGCCGAAGCCTTTGCCAAAGAATGCGGTTTGACGACGATCAAGATGAAGAATTTCCGCTCGAAATGGGTCGGCGCAACCGAGGGAAATCTCGAAAAAATTCTCAATGTTATTAAAGCAATCGGACAGGTTATCGTCATCATTGACGAAGGCGACCGCGCTTTCGGCAACACCGACGGCGACGGCGACGGCGGCACATCTTCGCGCGTAATTGCACGAATCAAAGAATTTATGTCCGACACATCGAATCGCGGGCGCATTCTTTTTCTCGTTATGACCAACCGCCCTGATAAATTAGACGTTGACCTCAAACGCGCTGGAAGACTTGATAGAAAAATTCCTTTTCTCTATGTGCAAACGCCGGAAGAAGTCGAAAACATCGCCAAAGCACTTCTGCGGAAAAACAAGATCAAAACCGAAGTTGATCTGGCAAAATTGACCAAAGATTTTTCGGCAAAATTAGTCGGCTACAGCAACGCCGACATCGAAGCCGTAATTTTAATGGCAAACGACGACGCGGCACGCGAACTCGGCGACAGCGCGACTGTCGAGAAAAAACATTTCGTAAAAGCGGCGGAAGATTATTTCCCCAGCCGCGACATCGAACTGCTTGATTATATGGAACTTCTCGCCGTCTTCGAATCTTCGAGCCGCCGTTTTCTGCCGAAGAAATATGAGAATATGACACCGGAAGATTTGGATCAGAAGTTGAGAGAATTAAGACTGAGAATCGGAAACCGTAGATAACGAAAAATGGGAAATTTATTTACTTTACACTTACTCAAACTTGTGCAATCATCTTGTAACTAAGGTTAAGTCACTACTTAACCTTAGTTATTTTATTAAGTATCAGGTACTAAAACAGTTTTCTAACGCTGTTAGGACATCCAAAGCGGTAATAATAATCATCCTAAAGATAATTACTTCAACCGCTTATTTTTGGCTTTAAAATATAAACTATTATAAAATTGCAAATATGGAACAGACAGATAGTAAAGAAATAAAAAATGTACCAATTAGATTCCGCATTCCTAATAAATTGCCTAGTGTTATTGGTCAACATATTATAATTCAACCTAATGAGGATGGAGTTCTTTTGTCTTTCTATGAAATTATACCTCCTATTATTTCACATGAAACTTATGAGGAGCAAATTACTCAATTAAAAGAAATAGGTGTAATTGCAGAATGTGTATCTAAAGTATTTGTTCCAAATTCTAAGTATGTTGAGTTTGTTCAGGCAATGAAAAGTATTTTACCGGATGAAGATTTTGAAGTTAGTAAAATAAATGACCCAAAACAAGAAGATTAAATAAATTTATGCCTACAATTAATCAAACAATTCAGAAAGTTCATAGTTTTGCGGAGTTACCTTTGGGATGGTATTACGGTGAAGGTGAACCTCCTAATATTGACAAAATCCAACAGGTTGAAAGGTTTCTTTTATCTGCTGAGCAATTAGGAATCGAAGAAGCAAATGCTTTTCCTGGTGCCCATGGTCAAATTGAGGTTACATTTTATTTTGATCAAAAAACATATGCATTTATGTTTGAAACAGATGATAGAGTTTCTATTACTGAAGAAAAACGTGGAGAAATAATTTCAGATATTTATGACCAACCATACGAGGTTGCAGAAGAAAAATTATGGGAGTTATCTCAAAAGATTCAGACTATATACGACTCATCCACCTTAAACATTGGGACTCAGTTGATAAAAGATTTAGGAGTTCGTCGTTTCAACGCTCCTCAAAAAAGCAAGATCCGTTACGTGGGGTCTCACTCGTTTCCACAAAATGCATCCTTGACTCAGAACGCACAGTCTGTCAGCACATCTCGAACTACTACTGTTCGGTCGCAAGCCACCCCGTCGTTTTTCTTTGTATTAAACAAGAAGAATTACCAAACGACCTAATTCAAAAAGATAGTGAAATTGAATGTGATGGTGAGTTAAGAATAGATAAATGTCATTACAATTTAATTTCTTGGAATGACGGTCAGTGTAAAAGATTTTTCGCTCCTTTAGGTGTAAAGCCTGAAAATTTTGTTATTTGCCCTGAGGAGGGGGAAAGACCTTTGACTTTAGAGGACATTTCACAATGGGAAAAGGATAATAATCTTTAGATTGTTATCCTTTTTTAGACTTTATACCTAGAAAGCAAGTTTTATGCAGTTTCTTGGTGTAACGGAAAATGGCTTTTAAGATTCTCAAAATATGACACAAAAGAATCTTTAAATGGTTTAGAAATATGTTTTATCAGTCAAGCAAATAAAATAAAAAATGGATTTAACCAACGATAAAATTTACCGCGAAAAGGTTTATGAAATCGTCCGCGAAATTCCGCCGGGACGAGTGATGACTTACGGGCAGATCGCCGAAATCCTCGGCGAAGGCTACACGGCGCGAACCGTCGGTTATGTTATGCACGCGGCTGAAACGGAAAATGTTCCGTGGCAGAGAGTTATCAATTCGCAGGGGAAATGTTCGACCGATAAATTGCTTTTGCCGCATAATATTCAGCAAAAAATCCTCGAAGACGAAGGTGTTGTTTTTAATGATCAGGGCAAATGCGATTTAAACATTTACCGCTGGTTTCCCGAAGGTTTTGAAAAAGACGACGATAAGCAGCCGAGTTTATTCAGCTAAATGGAACGCAAGCATCTTGATTGCTCCGTCGCGAAAGCGGCGGAAAGGTGATTGAATAAAAATCGAGTTTATTGGAAGCAAAGGCTTTTTCGTGCTATCGCACTCAGCAAGCAAGATGCTTGCGTTCCATTATGAACTCCAATTTTCCTATCTTCCCCATTTCAATTTATTTCTTAAAACATCGAAATAATTGCGATTTTGCGGCTGAATTAAATTAAAATTCGTTTTGCTTTTACGGATTTTTACGCAGTCGTGCGTTTGCATCTGATGACCGACCTGTCCGTCTAAAGTTAAAACAACGCCGTCGCTTTGGTTTTTCAGGCGCAGACTGATTTCCGCCGTGTCGGGCATAACGATCGGGCGATTAGTTAAAGTGAACGGGCAGATCGGCGTGAGAACGACGGCGTTCATCGAAGGATAAATGATCGGTCCGCCCGCCGAAAGATTATACGCGGTCGAACCGGTCGGTGTGGAAATGATCAGCCCGTCGGCGCGAAATGAATTGACGAAAAGATTGTTTAAGTTTACTTCGACCTCGATAATCCGCGCCAAAACCGCTTTATTTATCACGACATCATTTAAAACTCTGCCGGAAGCGAGCAGTTCATCGCCGCGCCAGAGTTCGGCATCGAGCATTACGCGGGCATCGGTCTGGTAATTTCCTTCGAGAATCGCTTCGAGCGCAGGGTACATTTCTTCGATGCGAAATTCGGTCAGATAACCGAGACTTCCGTAATTGATGCCCAAAACGAGAACTTCCCTTTCGCCCGTCAGGCGTGCGGTTGAGATCATCGTGCCGTCGCCGCCTAAGACGACAATTAAATCAACGTCTTTCTTAAATTTTTCAACGTCAATCGCTTCAAATTCGCAGACTTCGGCTTCGCGGCGCGGCTCGCCGATCACGGAAATTCCGCGCGCCTTAAACCACGCAGGCAATTCGCAAGCGGTTGCCCAGGCTTCTTCGTCATTCGGTTTGACGACAATACCGACACATTTTATTTCTTTATTTATCATCTTTTTTTAGTCTGGCGAGTCTGGCGAGTCTGTCAGGTCTATTGAGTCATTTTAGTCTAGCGAGTCTAGGATTTATAACTCAAAAGACTCGGTAGTGTTCTAATTTGTGTTGTTGGAAATTTTTTGTCCCGTAGGGACTTTAGTTAATAGCCCAACGATTTATCGTTGGGGATAATTGTTCAATTATTATTAGAGTCCTGTAAGGACGAAAGAAATCTTTCGTCCTTACAGGACTGGAATTCATCGGTTGATCCGAACCCACAGCCATCAATGGCTGGGCTATTAACTAATGCTCCTACGGAGCGAATGATTGAATTTCTCTTGAGCAACACAAATTAGGACACTACCAAAGAACCAACAGACTCAACAGACTCGCTAGACTACAACTGACTCCGAGTTTTTGTTAATCATTAAATAATTGATGTCAAACTGCAAGTTTAGTCCGTGCATCAAAAAATAAAAATGTGTGGATTAACCGCCGTTGCATTGGATTTTACAAATTTATCTGATAAAATCGCGGTTTGTCGCAAATGACAACTTAAAATAATAATTCTTCAATATACAGGAAACTAAAAGATGTTAAAGTTTTTCAAACGTATGGAAAGAGCGAGAAATTTCGTTCTTTTAATTTTTGCAGTTGTATTGGTCGCCAGCATGGTTTTGTTCTACGCCCCGACCGGCAATATCACGACGGATTTGTCGCGCAGTGAGGAAACGGTTGCCAACGTCGGCGGCGAAAAGATCACGGTCGCCGAAATTGCGCGGCAGCAGGAAACAATGAGCCAATTCGGTCGCGCTTTTCCCGCCAAAATGATGCTTGACGGAATGATTCGTGAACGAATTATCCGCCTCGAAGCCGCCCGCCTCGGTTTGACCGCGACCAATGCGGAAGTTGCCGCGCAGATTCGTGAGCAATTTAAATCCGAAGACGGAAAACCGTTCGATCAAGCGGTTTACGAAAACAATGTATCCCGGCAATTCGGCAGCGTCGTCACCTACGAACAACTTATCCGCGACGAAATCAGCGGTCAAAAGCTCGAAGCCTTTCTGACTTCCGGCGTGACTGTTTCCGAAACGGAAGTCCTTGACGATTACAAGCGAAAAAATACCAAGTTTGATTTAACTTATGTTCCCGTGACGGTTACGGATCTGGCGCAGACCTTAAAGCCTTCGGATGAAGAACTGCAGGCATATTTCGATAAAAACAAACAAAGTTATTATATCGGTATGCCGCAAAAGAAAATTCGCTATATTTTCCTGAACACCGCCAAAATCGGTGAAAAACTAACTATCTCGGACGAAGACATAAAAGCCGAATTTGATAAATTACCGGAAGACAAAAGAATTGCCGGAGTGCAAGGTCAGCAGATCGTTCTGCGTGTGGCAAAACCCGAATTTGAACCGGAAGTTTCCAAAAAAGCCAACGAACTTGTCGCCCAAGCCAGAAAAGACGGCGGGAAAATATCGGAGGAAGCCTTCGGCGAACTTGCCAAAGGACAATCCGAAGATGCCGCCACCGCTTCGAAAGGCGGGAAAATTGCCGGTTTAATTCGTGAAAATCCGGCAAATCCGACCGATCCGTATCAGCGGCTTCTCACGATGCAGCCGGGCGATGTCAGCGAACCGATCAAATACGAAAACAGATATTTCATCCTGCGGCGCGGCGAAGCAGTTCCGAAAACTCTGGAAACGGCTAAAAACGAACTCGAAGTAATTATGCGAAACCGCCGCGCATATGCCGCCGCCGCCGAACTTGCCAATAAAGTTACCGAGCGTTTGAAGGCGGAAAAAGATGTGCAAAAAGTTGCCGCCGAATTTGCTTCGCAGGCGAATACGACCGTTGACACGATGGTTAAGGAAACGGGTTTTGCCAAACCGGGCGATGACGTTAAAGACATCGGCGTTTCCGATCAATTCGAGCAAGGCATCGCCGGTCTTGAAAACCCGAACGATGTCGGTGATAAAATTCCCGTTCAGAACGGTTTTGCGATTCCGCTGTTGGTTGAAAAACGCGAACCGCGTGATGCCGAATTAGCGGAAGTCAAAGAAAAAGTAACCGAAGCCCTGAAACTCGAACAAGCCCGGACGCGCGTTGAAGAAATCGCCAAGCAAATCGCCGCTAATGCCGGTTCGGCAAGCGGTCTCGCCGCCGCCGCCACGAGCAGTAATTTGAAGGTGCAGGAATCGAAAAGTTTTGTTATCGGTTCGCCGCTCGGTCAGGGTCCGACCGCAACGACTTCCGAAGCTCTCGAAGATGCGATCTATAATCTGAAAGACGGCGAAGTTACAAAAACTCCGATAAACATCGGCGATAATTGGTTTATCGTCGGCGTAAATAAACGCGAAGAAGCCAATATGGAAGAATTTGCCAAACAGCGCGATCAACTGACCGAATCAATGGCGCAGGGCAAACGCCAGCAGGTTTACTCCGATTATCTGGCAAGCAGTCAGCGCGAAATGGAAGGCAGAGGCGAGATCACGATCTATAAAGATGCTCTGGCACAACTCGACGCGCTTCCGACCAACGCACCGCAGCAGTCGCAGCAGGAAATGCTTCAACAGCAAATTCAGCAGCAAATTATGCAGCAGCAACAGCAGCAGCAAATTCCCGCTCCGCCGCAGCAGTAAAGCTGGGAAGAATTTAATAAAAAAAGAGCGGGCGTGAAAATTCACGTCCGCCTTTTTCTTAGTTTTCGATCTTAAATTTATTCTCCCAAATAAGCCTCTTTAACCCTCGGATCTGCTGCTAATTCCTTCGAACCGCCTTCCATTACGATTCTGCCTGTTTCCAAAACGTAAGCGCGGTCTGAATGATGCAGCGCGGCGTTGGCGTTTTGTTCGACAAGCAAAATCGTTGTTCCGCCGGTGCGAATTTCGTCAATCGCTTCAAAAATCCGGTGAACGACGAGCGGCGCCAGTCCGAGCGAAGGTTCGTCCAGTAATAAAAGACGCGGACGCGACATCAGCGCGCGCGCCATCGCCAGCATTTGCTGTTCGCCGCCGGAGAGAGTTCCGGCTTTTTGCTGTTCGCGCTCCTTCAGGCGCGGAAACATCACAAAACTTTTTTCCAAATCGTCGGCGATGCCTTTTTTATCATTGCGGATATACGCACCCATTTCGAGATTTTCGCGCACCGAAAGATTTGCAAAAACGCCGCGACCTTCGGGCGACATGGCAATGCCCATCGGCAGGAGTTTGTGCGCCGCGACCCCGCTGATTTCCTTTCCTTCAAACATTACGCGCCCGATTCTCGGTTCGAGAAGACTCGTAATCGTCCTTAAGGTAGTCGTTTTGCCCGCACCGTTCGCGCCGATAAGAGTTACGACTTCGCCTTGATTAACGTGTAAATTAATGTCGGTTAAGGCTTCGATTGCGCCGTAATTAACCGATACGTTTTCTAAAGTAAGCATTTTGTCCTTTGTCCTTTGTCCTTTGTCCTTTGCTAAGTTTGAATTGACACCAAACAATTAACCGGCTAAGGACGAAGGACTACTGACTAATCTCCTAAATAGGCTTCGATAACCTTCGGATCGTTTTTGATGTCTGCGGGAAGTCCGAGCGCGATTGATTTGCCGTAATCAACCACCTGAATACGGTCGCAAACACCCATCACGACGCGCATATTATGTTCGACGAGAACAATCGTCAACCCGAAGCGGTCGCGGATTTCCTTGATAAGCCGCGTCAAATCTTCCTGTTCGGAAGGATTCATTCCCGCCGCCGGTTCATCTAAAAGAAGAAGTTGCGGGCGGGTGGCGAGTGCGCGGACAATTTCCAAACGCCTCTGATTTCCGTAGGGCAGCGAAGTTCCGCCTTCGTCTTTGTATTTCGCAAGATCAAAAATTTCCAATAGTTCTAAAGAAAATTTACGATGCTCGGCTTCGTCCTTGAAATATCGCGGCAGACGTAAAACTGCGTCTAAAAGCGATTGTTTGGCGTGCCGATGACAAGCCGTTATAACATTTTCCAGAACGCTCATCGAAGGAAAAAGTCTGATATTTTGAAACGTGCGCGAAACGCCGATTCGCGAAATCTGATATGGACGCATCCCGTTAATGCGCGTTCCGGCGATTTTTATATCACCTGAAGTCGGTTCGTAAACGCCGGTTAAAAGATTGAAAATCGTCGTTTTTCCCGCACCGTTCGGTCCGATCAAGCCGTAAATCTCGCCTTTGTTCACATTCATCGTCAATTCGTTGACGGCAATCAAACCGCCGAAACGAATCGTCGCTTTATCGGTTTGCAAAATATAATTTCCGTTAGTTGGTGAGTTCATCATTTGTCCTCCTCGCTTTCGAGATGCTTGGCTTCCTGCTGCTGCGCTTCGGGAACGCCGCCGGTGCCGCCGACCGCTTCCGTGCCTTCGGGCGAACGGCGCGGGCGTTTCAGCCAGCTCAAACCGAATTCTCTTGTTCCGAGAATTCCCTGCGGACGCAGAATCATCGTCAGAATCAAAATCAAAGCAAAAATCACGAGCCGTAATTCCCCGATATTAAACGGTAAATCATATCCGATTAGAGGTTCTAAAGTCTGATCTTGAATTTGCTGCAAATAACGTAAAAGTTCGGGTAACAGCGTAACGATGATCGCGCCGAGAATTGCGCCCGTCATCGAACCCATTCCGCCGATGACGATCATAATGATAATTTCAAACGATTTGATGAATTGAAAATCGTTGGTCGAGAGAAATCTGTTGTAGTGAGCAAACAAGACACCCGCAATCCCGGCAAAAGCCGAGCCGATAACAAACGCCGTAACTTTATAACGTGTTACATTTACGCCCATTGCTTCGGCGGCGAGTTCGTCTTCGCGGATTGAAATAAGTGCGCGTCCCGTATCGGATTTGACGATGTTGTGAACAACGACAACCGTGATTATGGCAAAAATTCCGATCCACAAAAAGTTTGCATAACCCGGAACCTGATAGCCGGTCGCGCCGCCGACCGCATCAATATTCAAAATGACGATACGGATAATTTCGGCAAATCCGAGCGTTACGATTGCCAGATAATCGCCCTTGAGCCTCAAAGACGGAATCCCGACAATCAAACCCGCAACCGCCGCAATAAGTGCGCCGATCAAAATAGCGATTATCAGAACAATGCTCGACGCGCCCGTTTCACCCAAAAATCCGAATGAAGCTTCGATTGATTTGCCGTAAGTAACGGTAAAATAGGCGGAAGCATATGCGCCGACCGCCATAAATCCGGCGTGTCCGATGGAAAACTGCCCCGTAAAACCGTTGATCAGATTAAGCGATGTTGCCAAAATTATATTAATGGCAATAAAGACGAGCAGCCGCCCTTGATAATCATCAATCCCGATTCCGAAAAATCCGGTCGCACTCATCGCCGCATTGATTAAATACAAAATCGCGATGGCAATAATTCCTGTAATTAAACTCTTCACCCAAGAAGACATATATTTTTCATTTATCATTTATCATTTAATATTTAACACAAATCATCTTGATAAATGTTAAATGTTAAATGTTGAATGAATCAAACTTTTTCCTGCACGTTCGAGCCGAGCAAACCCGCCGGACGTATTAAAAGAACCAGAATCAAAATTGCAAAAGCAACGGCATCCCGGTAAGTTGAAGGAATGCCGACGTGGCTTCCGTAACCGACGACCAGCGTTTCCGCCGCGCCGATCAGTAATCCGCCGAGAACCGCGCCCGGAATGTTTCCGATGCCGCCCAAGACTGCCGCGACAAAGGCTTTCAACCCCGTCATAATTCCCATCAGCGGCTCGATTTTCGGATTATACTGCGCCGTCAAAACTCCGCCTGCCGCCGCTAATGCCGAACCGAGCGCAAAAGTAAAGGCAATCACGAAATCCGTGTTGATTCCCATTAATTTCGCCGAATTCAGATTAAATGAAACCGCCCGCATCGCTTTGCCGATTTTCGTATAAAAGATGATGTATTGCAGAATAACCATCAGCAAAATCGAAACGACGAAAATCAGAATCTGCGAAGTCGAAATCGTCGCATTACCGAAAAGCGTAATGTTGTCGTTCGGCAAAAGCTGGGGAAACGAACGCGGCGTTCCCGAAAAAATAAAAACGAACAGATATTCGATTAAAAGCGACATTCCGATTGCCGTAATCAGCGTCGTCATTTTCGAGAATTTTCGCACCGGGCGATAGGCAAAACGCTCGATTGCCATTCCGAGTCCGGCGGCAATCGCCATCGCGCCGATGAGCGTTATGCCGAATCCTAAAGCCGAGGGATTAGCGGCAAACCCGAGCGATGTCGCTAAGATAAATCCGGCATATGCGCCGACCATATAAATGTCGCCGTGAGCAAAATTAATCAAACGTAAAATGCCGTAAACCATCGTGTAACCGAGCGCGATCAGCGCGTAAATCGAACCGATGGTTAAGCCGTTGATAAGTTGCTGAACAAAAGTGTCCATAATTTAGATTAGTCAAAATTTTTTGTCCGAAGTCCAAAATCAGTTCAATCTGATAAATGAAATTTTGCACCGTCGGACTCGAAACTTATACGTTTTCCCAACTAGAAAGCTAAGATCTTTTAGTTTTTCCTGTAAATTACAGAAACCACATGCCGCGTTTTAGATTTGGAATGTGGTTTCCGGCATTTGAAATCGTAATTAGTACTTATTTTGAGGTGTTTGCCGTCGTGTTTGACTGACCTGCATTTGCCGCTGAATTTTTTATATATGTCGTAATCGGTAATGCCTCAACTATAAGTTATGGAACTACTTCTTTGTTCATTTAAAACCCGTAAGTCTTTTATTTTCAATCAAGGCGTTTTATTGAAACAACATCTGTAACTTTTTATTGAGGCATTACCGTAATCGCTTCGCCGTGATTGCCCGTCGTGTTTGACTGACCTGCATTTGCCGCTGAATTGGCGTTCGCCGTATTGGTTGTATTGGCGTTTGCCGCCGTATTTGAATTTGTCGGTGCGGCGGTTGAAGGTGCCGCACCTTCCGGCGTGATTGTTTCCTTAAATTCAAACTTGCCGCCTTCGGGATTGAGGGCTAAAACGACTGCCGATTTAATCGCATTGCGTCCCGAATCAAGCGTGATGTTGCCGGTTACGCCCGCGAAATCTTTTGTTGCGTTAATGGCGTCCTTCAATTTTACGCTGTCTGTTCCGCCGGCGCGTTTAATGGCGTCAGCCAAAACTTTTGCCGCATCATACGCCAAAGCCGCGAGTGAATCGGGAACGACGTTAAATTTAGCCTGATAAGCCTTGACGAAATTTTGAATTTCCGGTGCCGGATTATCGGCGGCATAGTGATTTGAAATAAACGTGTTTTTCAAAGATTCGCCGCCGAGTTTCCAGAGTTCCGGTGAATCCCAACCGTCGCCGCCGAGCAGCGGCATATTCATTCCGAGTTCACGGGCTTGTTTAGCGATAATTCCGACTTGACCGTAATAACCCGGAACGTAGATTACGTCAGGATTAAGATTACGAATTTTTGTCAACTGACCTTTAAAATCAGGATCGGTTTGCGTATAGGCTTCTTTGGCTAAAATCTTTCCGCCTTGCTTCACAAATTCTTCTTCAAAGAACTGCGTCAAACCTTTGCTGTAATCAGAATTGACATCACCGAGAATCGCGGCAGTCTTGGCTTTGAGAGTATTGGCGGCGAATTTCGCCATAACCGAACCTTGAAACGGATCAATAAAACAAACGCGTGAAATATAATCGCCGACTTCCGTAACTTTCGGATTGGTCGAAGAAGGCGTAATCATCGGGATTTTCGCTTCCTGTGCAACCGGCGCGGCGGCTAAACTGTTGGTCGAAGCAACTTCGCCGAGAACGGCATGTACCTTGTCCTGGTTAATCAATTTGGAAACCACCGTTTTAGCTTGTTCCGGTCTGCCCTGATCGTCTTCAATAAACAGCTGGATTTGCTTTCCGTTGACACCGCCGTCTTTATTGATTTCTTCGACAGCGAGTTCGATACCATTTTTGGTTGATTGTCCGAAACTTGAAGTTTGTCCGGTCAAATCAACATAAACGCCGACTCTGATCGTATCGCCGGTTTCGGTCGCCGCCGGTCCACCTTTTTGGACACAGGCAAACGAAGAGAAAATGGAAGTTACCAATAAAATGGCTAAAAATATTCTGGTCATATTTACCTCTTAGATAAAGTTTTAAGTTAGATTTAGATTTGTTATGCTCTCTGCTTGGTCTTATTACGCCGATTAACCAAGGAAAAGTTTTTCAGAGCATTTTATATTTTGCGAAATACTTAATACAAACACGCATTATACCTTATTCGGTTAGTATGTCGAATGTAATTCGATTAGAATTTTTAAAAGACGGTAATTTTTGATATGGGAATAAATGAGACTAAAATGACAGGCGATATGTCGAAAGAAGATTTCCGCCGCTTCGGTCACGAGATTGTTGATTGGATTGCCGATTATTTCGAGCGTTTGGAAGAATTTCCGGTTTTGTCGCAAAATGCGCCGAACGATTTGAAGAATGCTCTGCCCGTGTCCGCGCCCGAAAAAGGCGAGGATTTCGGCGACATTTTCAAGGATGTCGAAAAATTGATTCTGCCCGCCGTAACGCACTGGAATCATCCGAATTTTCACGGGCTTTTTTCGACTTCGACGAGCAGCGTCGGCATTTTCGGCGAGATGCTTTCCGCCGCGTTCGATATGAAAGCGATGCTCTGGCGAACTTCGCCCGCCTCGACCGAACTCGAACCCGTCGTGCTCGATTGGCTGCGAAAGATGATGAATTTGAGCGAAGATTTCAAGGGAATAATTTACGACACGGCTTCGATCTCTACCTTGCACGCAATTGCAATGGCGCGTGAAAAATTAAATCTCGGAATCCGCGAAAACGGGATGAGCGGGCGCACGGATTTGCCGCTTCTGCGAGTTTACTGCTCCGAGCAAACTCATTCTTCGATTGATAAAGCCGTCATTTTGTTAGGTTTAGGACAAAAATCGCTGGTCAAAATTCCGACCAACGAACGTTTTGAAATGGACGTTGAACACTTGCGCGAAGCGATTTCGGATGACAAAAGCGCCGGTTTCTTGCCGTTTTGCGTCATTGCGACCATCGGCACGACTTCGAGTTCGAGCGTTGATAATGTCGAACGCGTTGCCGATATTTGCGAGCGAAATAATTTATGGCTGCACGTTGACACGGCGTATGCCGGAAGCGCGGCGATTGTTCCCGAATTTCAAGATTATTTTAAGGGAATCAGCCGCGCCGATTCGGTCGTCACCAATCCGCACAAATGGCTGTTCACGCCGTTTGATCTGTCGGTTTTATATGTCAAGGATTTGGATTTGCTTAAACAAACCTTTTCGCTCGTCGCCGAATATTTAAAAGTTACGGAAACCGTTACAAATCAGATGGATTACGGAATTCAACTCGGTCGGCGTTTTCGCTCGCTTAAACTCTGGTTCGTGATGCGTTATTTCGGGCAGGAAGGTTTGATTTCGCGCATTCGGGAACATTGCCGTCTGGCGCGGCTTTTCGCCAATTGGGTTGATGATTCCGAAAATTTTGAAATGCTCGCGCCCGTCCCTTTCGCCCTGGTTTGTTTTCGCGCTTGTCCGAAAAATGTTGATGATGCAGACGCGCTCAACGAAAAAATTATGAACGAAATCAATGCTTCGGGCGAAGCTTATCTGTCGCATACAAAGCTGAACGGAAAATTTACTTTACGCCTTTCGGTCGGAAGTATCAGAGTCGAGGAAAGACATCTGCGAAAGGTTTGGGATTTGTTGAATGAAAAAATTTCTAAATAATCAAGAAGAATTTCACGCAAAGACGCAAAGATCGCAAAGAAGTTTTAGAGTATTAAATTCAAAATTCATAATAAGACAAGGAAAAATCTTGAATTTACTTTGCGATCTTTGTGCCTTTGCGTGATAAAACTAATCTCATTAAAATTCAATAAATTTATGCACGAAAACGAAATTGCCAAAATCATCGTTGATTGCGCCTTCAAAATTCATAAAACACTCGGTCCCGAACTTCTTGAATCGGTCTATCAAGCGGCTTTAGCATATGAATTACGAAAACGCGGGTTGAAAGTAACTACCGAACAAGCGATTCCCGTAATCTATGAAGAGGTAAAACTCGATGTCGGTTTTCGTGCGGATTTAATTGTTGAAAATAAGATAGTTGTCGAAGTTAAATCAATTGAAGCGATTGAAGCGATTGCGCCCGTTCACAGCAAAATACTTTTAACATATTTGCGCTTGACCGATAGCAAACTCGGTTTACTGATAAATTTCAATGTAAATCTGATCAAGGATGGTATAAAAAGAGTTGTAGATAACTTGTGATATGTTTCAAGGAAGTTATAAATATATGAGAAAATTCGGCTACATTTTTTTGATAATTCTGCTCGCAAGTTTTAGTGTGTTTGCACAAAATTCCGGGGAAAAGAAATCTGAGATAAAAACAAAAACTGCGGCGGAAACCGTTGAAAGAGAACAATTTGACCCGAAGCGAAATTCGACGGAAGATTTACAAAACGCAATTGTTACCGCACAAAAAGAAAACAAACGGATCATTTTAGATGTCGGCGGCGAATGGTGTGTTTGGTGCCGGATTATGGATTTTTATTTGATTAAAAATAATGATTTAGCGAAAATCCGCGATGATAATTTTCTCTGGCTCAAAATAAATATGAGTCCCGAAAATGAAAATAAAGAATTTTTGTCAAAATATCCCGAAATCGTTGGTTATCCGCATCTTTTCGTTTTGGAAAAAGACGGAACATTGATTCATTCGCAAGATACTTCGGTTCTTGAAGATAAAAAATCTTATGACAAACAAAAGTTTACCGATTTTTTGAATAAATGGTCGCCGGAAAAAGAAATAGAAAAATGAATGTGACTTTTCACGCACTTGGAAGTTTGGCGACAACCGCAGTTTTGAGTTTCAAAATCTCAGAGCATTGGCATTATGCTTCAGCCTTGAAAAAATATGTAATCGGGTTTGTGAGCGGAATTGTATTACACGGTGTTTTGGATTATTTGCCGCATAATTATCCTCTGCCTTCAAGATTCGATATAATTTTCGCACTCATTTTGTTTTCTTTTACTTTTTTTCTCATTCGAAAACACAACCGCTTGTTAATTTTGTTTTGTTTTGTCGGCGCGATTTTCCCGGATTTAGCAGATTTAAGTGCGGGAATTGCTAATAAACATTTAGGAATTCCCATTCCACAATTATCTTTTAAAATCTTTCCCTGGCATTGGAAGGAATATTCCGGCTCAATTTATGACGGAAGCCGAAAAATCGAATCGAATATTTATCACATTTCGGTTTTGCTTATAAGTTTCGGTTTGATTTACGCTTATCGAAAGAATTTTTTTAATTTGCGGAAAAATAAATGAAATTTGTCAAAGAATCAATAATTAAAGCCTCACCCGAACGAGTTTTTGCATTTCACGAATTGCCCGATGCAATTGAAAGATTAATTCCGCCCTGGGAAAATGCGAAAATCATTCAGAAAGCGGACATTTCAAAGATCGGCTCGCAGGCGATTATCGAGCAGAAAATCCTGGGTTTTATCCCGTCGCGCTGGGTTGCCGAACATACGAAATACGATCCGCCGCGCGAGTTTGAAGACGTACAGATTTCCGGTCCGTTTAAGAGTTGGCGGCATCGGCATATAATTTTACCGCACGAAAACGGCGCGATTTTGCGCGACGAAATTGATTACGAACCGCCGATGTCATATCTCGGAATGGCAATGACACCGATTCTCGTTTCACCGAAAATCGAAAAAATGTTTGCGTATCGCCACGAAGTTACGCGAAAATGGTGCGAATCTGAAATTTGAAATTTGAAATCTAAACTATGCTGACACATATTGTTTGCTGGAAATACAAGGCGGAAACATCTGCCGAACGGCGCGAAGAACATATTGCGAAACTACAGAATTTGCCGAATGTGATTCCGAATATTTTGAGTTTTAGCGTCGGCGCGGACATTCTGCAGCTCGAACGCTCGTTTGATACGGGTTTGGTTGCCATTTATCCTGATCGCGCCGCGCTCGATTTTTACACCGATCACGCCGAACATCAAAAAGTCGCGGCTCTCGGCAAAGAAATCGCCGAACGGGTTGTTTCCGTTGATTTTCTACACCAATGAAACGCTGGAAAAAAATAGTTCTGATATTTTTAGGCATTGTGCTTTTGGCGCAAATTCCTTTTGTTTATCAACGCTTTCAAAAAAGCAAACTCGCCGGAAAAATCGTCGAACTCGAAGCAAACAAAACAACTTACACAAATCCGAAGTTCAACGAATTCAAAGGAATTCTCCACGTTCACACATCCTTAGGCGGACACAGCACCGGGCATTTTGACGAATTACTGCAAGGAGCGCAGAAAAATTCGCTTGATTTTGTCGTCATCACCGAACACGCTTCGGCTTTTTACGACACTTCGGCAATGACGCTCAACGGCTTTAACGAGGGCGTTTTATTTGTCGGCGGCAATGAAATGGACACGGAAAATCAGGACAGATTTTTGCTGATTCCGGGCAGCGCGAAAGCCGAAGAAATGACGCGCGAAAACAACGAACAATTTCTCGGCATTATTCATTCCGAGGGGAAAATCGCGCTCGTAACTTATCCCGAAAAATTCAAAGACTGGCACACGAATTTTGACGGCATCGAAGTTTTTAATATGCACACCAATTCAAAACAGATGAATGTGCCGTATTTTCTGCTTGACGCGCTCTGGTCTTTCGGTTCTTACCCGGAATTGACGCTCGCAACATATCTTAAACGTCCTGACGAAAACCTGAAAAAATTCGACGAAATCTCGAAAAACCGAAAAATCTCGCTGACCGCCGGCAACGATTCGCATTCGAATATCGGTTTTCATCTTTTCGGCGACGATGCGGGAAATAAATTGATAAACATCAAGCTCGACCGCTATGAAATGTCCTTCCGCCTTTTCCGCACGCATATTTTAATTGAAAAGGAAAAACAGCTTTCGCCGGAAACTCTGCTTGAAGCGATAAAAAACGGGCATTCTTTTATCGGTTTTGATGCGTTGTCCGATTCGAGCGGTTTTTCCTTCACGGCGGAAAACGGAAAGGAAACGCGCATAATGGGCGACGAGATTTCTTTTACGGAAAATCAAACCAATTTGAAAATAAATTCGCCGCAAACCGCCCGAATCGTGATCTTTAAGAACGGTGAAAAAGTTTTAGAAACGGCTGACAATAAAGAAGTTGCTTTCAACGTCAAAGAAAAAGGAACTTACCGCGCCGAGCTTTATCTCGATTCTCTGGGAAGTCCTTTTGACAAAATGCCGTGGATTATTTCAAATCCGATCTACATAAAATAAATATTTATCCAAATAATTGAAACTCTTTTCAGCAAAATATTGTATATAGCATCAAACTTTTCTTTATAAAAAAGTCAAAAAATTAAATTTTCAGGAGAAATAATAATAATGTTAAAACGCAAAATTTTAGGCGTTTTTCTGCTTTATGCTTTTTTGATTCCGACCGTCGCATTTGCACAAAGTTCGGCAGTTTACACTGCGCCGGCGGCAGACATCGCGAAAATCAAAGAAGAAGGCTCGAAAAATTCGCAGGTAATGAAAACCTTGTCTTATCTGACGGATGTGATCGGCGGACGACTTACAAATTCGCCTTCGATGAAACGCGCTAATGAATGGACGCGCGACGAGATGAAAAAATGGGGAATGCAAAATGCAAAACTCGAAGCTTGGGGACCGTTCGGTCGCGGCTGGTCGCTCAATAATTTCACGGCGCAAGTCGTTGAACCGCAAGCGATTCCGGTAATTGCTTACCCGAAAGCGTGGTCGCCTTCGACGAAAGGCGCAATCACCGGCGAAGTCGTTTTCTTCGACGCGAAAACCGATGAAGATTTTGCGAAATACAAAGGTAAATTAAATGGGAAAATCGTTTTGATGTCGCCGCTTCGTGAAGTCAAAGCGGAAGATAAAGCGATGATGGCGCGTTATACGGACGAAGAATTAATGAAAATGGCTGAAGCTCCCGATCCGGCAACCGTCCAAAGACCGCAAAGAACCGATCAACCGCAGATGTCGCCACAGCAAATGGAACGATTAAAAGGATTTTTGACGAGTTTGAAAGCGATGAATTTCATCATCGCCGAAGGCGCGGCAGTTATCGTTGACAGCAGTTCGCGAGGAAGCGGCGGAACGCTCTTCGTTCAAGGCGCAAATGTCGCGCAGGAAGTTCCCGAAAATCCGATGGAACTTTTCACACGTCGCGGAGATCGTTTATCGCCTCAGGACAAAGCCGCCGAAAGCAAAATGCTGCCGCAAATGACGATGGCAACCGAAGATTACAATCGTCTTGTTCGTATGATTCAATTCGGCGAAAAACCGAAAATGACCGTCAACATTGATGCAAAATATCACGACGAAGATTTGATGGGATACAACACGGTTGCCGAAATTCCGGGAACCGATCCGAAATTAAAAGATGAAATCGTAATGCTCGGCGGACATCTCGATTCGTGGCATTCTTCGACAGGCGCAACCGACAATGCCGCCGGAAGTGCGGTTGCGATGGAAGCCGCACGAATCATTATGGCTTCGGGATTAAAACCGCGCCGCACGATTCGCGTCGCGCTCTGGTCAGGCGAAGAACAGGGATTATACGGTTCGCGTGCTTATGTTAAACAGCATTTCGGCGAAATGAAAGGTGAAGGCGCAAACCGCGAACTCGTCAAAACCCCCGAATACGAAAAACTTTCCGCTTATTACAATCTCGATAACGGGACAGGCAGAATTCGCGGCGTTTATCTGCAAGGAAATTCAGCAGTCGCACCGATATTCAAACAATGGCTGATGCCATTTGCCGATATGGACGCGAAAACCATCACGCTTTCAAATACGGGCGGAACCGATCATCTTTCGTTCGACGGAATCGGACTTCCCGGTTTCCAATTCATTCAAGACGAGATCGAATACGACACCAGAACGCATCACTCGAATCAGGACAATTTCGACCGCATCCAAGCCGACGATATGAAACAAGCCGCAACTATTATGGCTGCTTTTGTTTATCAAACGTCAATGATGGACGGAAAAATTCCGAGAAAAGTAATGCCGTAAAACCAGATTTACTTTGAAAACAGAAAAGGACTTCGTAAAATTTTACGAAGTCCTTTTCTTATATTCGAGCTTTATTTTAGAGGATCAATCCGCCGCCGTTTTATGTTTTTTTCAAAAACCAGTAGCCGAAAGCAATTGCTGCAACCATTAAAGCGGTAAGCGCAAAAATCCAAATGTGGCGCGAAGAATTTTGTTTGGCAATTTGTTTTATTTCGGAAGAATTTTGTTTTATTTCCGGCACGATTTCTTCCTCAATCGTAATTCGTTCAAATGTATGATTTTCGATAACAATTTCGATGAATTCTTCATCAAATTCGTTCGAATGCTCTTGAATGGCAAGCGCGGAGGCTTCGTCTGAATTTAAAGTTTTTCCGTATGCGTAAAGTGCGGCAAATCTTTTTTCACCGAGCGCGGCGCGGACTTTGAGCAGATATTCATTGCGAAAAATTTCTTCGGCAGGTTCGATATTGTAGCCGATCAATTCGCGCAAAGTTTCTGCTGCACCGCCTAGTTTTGCCGATTGTTCGGAGTTTGCGCGTGTTGCCTCAAGCGCGGCAAAGCCGTCGAGCGCACACGAAATCATCGTCTTGTTCCCCATTTTTTTGGCGATTTGCAATGATTCGGCAAAATTCAATGCCGCCCCATCGAATTTATTTTCAAAATAATCAATCGTTCCGAGATTGAAATAAGCAACAGTCAAAAGCCGTTCATTACCGATTTTTCTCGAAATTTGCAAACATTCTTCGATCAACGGGCGAGCGGCTGATAAATTTTGTTTGCTCATTTCCAAATCGCCGAGCGAACATAAAGAATACGCGATCTGCATTTCGTCGTTTATTTTGCGGCTAGCCGCCAGAGCTTCTTCGTTAAAGATTTGCGCCACCGCAAAATCTTTATGCAAAACAGCGATTGCGCCTAACCCGTGATTTGCTTTGATGATTTGCGACACATCATTTATTTGTCTGCTTTCCCCCAAAGTTTGTTCATAAATCTTTCGTGCGGCTTCCAAATCACCCTTATTTCGCAGAAACAAACCGTTCGATAACAATAATTTTGAACGGGCTTCGGAAAGAGTATTTTCAGTTACTTGCAAAGCCGCTTTGCTCCACGCGAGACCTTCGGCAAGATGACCGTGGTTCGACCAGAAAAAACGCAAAGCGGCGGCAATTCGTGCGGCTGTTTGACTGTCGTGTTTCAGCGACCAGTCAAGGGCGGCACGCAAATTATCGTGGTCGTTTTCCAATTTTTCGAGCGAATCGCTGCCGATTTCACCGGAAGAAAACATCTCCGATTCTTCGGCAAATGAAAGAAAATAAAGAGCGTGAATCTGCTGTAAATCATCAATTTCACCTTTTTCTCTTAAACATTCCAGCGCAAATTCGCGCACAACTTCCAAAAATCGCAAACGCACATTTCCGTCCGGCAGTTCCTTGACTGTCAAAAGATTATTGCTGACCAGCGAATCAAGCAGGTCTAAAGTTTGAATTTTAGATTTTGAATTTTGTTTTTTGGATTCGCCCGTCTCGTAATTTGTAATTTGTAATTCGTGGTTTTCACAAACGGCTTCCGCCGCTGTGACCGTAAAACCGCCCGCGAAAACCGCTATTTGCCGAAACAATATCTGCTCATTTTCATTGAGTAGATCGTAACTCCACTCGACGGTTTCGCGCATTGTCCGCTGAAAATAAGTCGTCGCATTTCCGGTCAGTAAATTTAGAGAATTTTCCAGACGATTGAGAATTGATTCTGGCGAAAGCAGTTTGATACGCGCCGCCGCAAGTTCGATAGCAAGCGGCAAACCGTCGAGTTTAGTGCAAATTCCGGCAATTGATTCGGCATTTTCGCCATTCAATGTGAAATGCGGTTTGATGAGTTTTGCACGTTTGACGAACAACTCGACCGCCGCATAAGCGGATAATTTTTCAAACGAAAGATTTGCGTCCGTCGGCGGCACGCTCAGAGGTGAAACAGCAAATTCCGTTTCTGTTTCGAGATGAAGCGCGACGCGGCTGGTAATTAGAATCTTGAGTTCGGCGGATGATTCTAAAAGCTCTCTGACGAACGGTGCGGCGGCGGCGATTTGTTCAAAATTATCCAAAATCAGCATAATTTGCCGCGTCCGCAAGAAACTTTTCAAAACCTCTGCAAAATTTTGAATGCCGGATTCATTCGCGCCGAGTGTTTGCATAATCGTCGGCGCGACAAGTTCCGCATCACGAACGGCGGCAAGTTCGACAAAGAAAACGCCGTCCGCAAAATCCGTTTTCAATTCATTTCCGACAACTTGCGCCAAACTCGTTTTTCCCGCGCCGCCCGCGCCCGTCAGCGTAATTAAGCCAATTGCTTTATTCCCGAATAAACTTTTGATTTCCGCAATTTCGGCGGTGCGTCCGATGATTGCCTCGCCGTCCGCCAACTTGACCGATTTCGGCAGCAACGATTCCTTTACTTTGACCAAAAAATTTCCATCGCCATTCCGAATTTCCGCGACGAATTTATAACCTTTGCCCGGAATCGTCGCAATAAACTGATGTTCGCCTTTTTTCTCGCCGAAGATTTTGCGAAGTGCGGAAATGTGAACCGTCAGATTATTTTCTTCGACAAACGAACCTTCCCAAACTCTATCGAGCAATTCATCTTTACTCAAAATCTGCCCGTGATTGTTCACTAAAACCGTCAGCAAATCAAACGCTTTCGGATTGAGCGCAAGCGGCTGACCGGCTTTCAAAAGCAAGCGTTTTGCCGTATCAAGCTCGAATTCCGCAAATGAAAATGTTTTTTCCGAAATTGTTTCCATCACCTTCTTGTCAGAACCGTCTGCGGTAGCAGATGGTTCAACGCCAACCACTTGAAACTCAAAATAAAACTCAAAATAAATTCAAATGTTAATCTTCAACCGCCCGCTACCGCCGCCGGTTTTGACACTTTAGGAAACTTTAGGAACTTTTAGCCTTTAAATTAAGGATTTTTAGCATCCTTTCGCGCCAAACTGTTTTCACGCAGACAAAATGCGCGTTCGATTGGCTGTAGATAAACCAATCATACAGACAAAGACGAACGCGAACAACAAATTTATCAAGGATTAGGAATAAACGAGACGAAAAAATTAGAGAGAGGAAAGATGATGTTAAAAAATATAATTAGCTTAAAAAAAATATTGGTTGCGGTTGCTTTTATGTTGACGCTTCAATCGTTTGAAACTAAAGCAGCACCGGGTGGTTATGATCCGAGCTTCGGCACCGGTGGGGCGGTCGAATTTCAGATGACAAACGACTTTTTTATCAACCGAACCGAAGTGCAGAAAGACGGCAAAATTCTGGTCGCCGGTTATCGGAAAACCGGTCAAACAAGACAACTCGTTCTGCGGCGGCACAACCGGAACGGTTCGCTTGATACGGCTTTCGGATTCAACGGCGAAGCGGTCGAACAACTGACTTCACCGCTGGCTTCTTACAAATATATCAATTTATCGGCTCCTTCGGATATTGCCGTTCAACCGGACGGCGGCATTTTAATCGGCGGCAACCGGCTTTCGACCAACGGCACTAAACTCGGAATAGCAGTTTGGCGGTTCACACCTGCCGGATTTCTTGACAACTCTTTCGGTAAGAACGGCAGGAAAGATTTTTCCAATCCGTTAATCGAGTTGGTTGATCCGACCGCCGCAGTAGAAACCGTGATTATGACCAAATCAACCGTATTCGGTGTCGAGAAAACGAAGATTTTTGTTCTCTGCACCTATAAGAATGTCGGAAGTTACGGCATAGAATCTGGCACTCTGGCGGAGTCGTCGGGGTTAATTCGCTTAAATTTAGACGGCAGTTATGACACTAATTTCGGACAAAACGGAAAGATCCGACTCAACGGTGAATTCAATGATATTGCCATTTATAAACCGCCGTTTTCCTTAACGGATAATTTAATCTATTTGGCTGGAATCGGTGAAGATTCAACCCTTACCGTGTGGCGTTACACGAGTGTCGGTTTGCCTGATACGTCTTTCGGAAACGCCGGAAGATCAAGTCTTCCCTACGATTCCATAAAAAAATTTAAGGACGTGGTCGTCCAAAAAGACGGCAGAGTATTGCTGTCGGGCGATGTAAATCCGACCGCCGGAATAATTATAAGCTACGTGTTTCGGATGCAGTCAAACGGAATGTTTGAACAACAATTCGGAAACACGACAACAAACGGAGCCGGCGTGATAAGTTCTCCGGTCAGTTTTAACATGGATATAGGTTTGCAATCCGATGGAAAATTTATAGTCGGGAGAACTTTTTCTACTGAACGCTATCTTCCTGACAGCAGTCAAGATACGGCTTACGTTCCATCCGGCGGTGTAAATGAACTGCTGTTTTTCGTAATTCAAAAAGATAACAAACTCGTTGCTGTCGCAAACAATTGGTTAAGCCTCGTTGGTTACCGAAGCTACACCTTGAGGCGATTACTGGCGGACTAAATTGATTTGCGGTGGTTCGTCTGAAACTTTGGGAAACAAACAAATTCGATTAAAAAATTAAGGAGCAAAACACTATGGGATTTATAGATTCAACACCCGAACGACAACATTTCTATAATGTTGTCCACGCTGTCGGGGCAAACTGCCCGAACCACAGAGATAACGTAATGATGATTCAATATATGCTTCGTACTCAATACGTTGGAGCGAAAGCGGCTTTGCAACCGCGAGGAGAAATGAAAGTTGACGGCATCTGCGGTCCGATTACCCTTAACTGGATTTTGACTTATCAAAAACAACTTCGGATGGGAGGAAATTCAGTTTTGATTGACGGAAGAGTAGATCGCATCCGCGATACATCAACTTTTACAGGCAACATTTCAAAAACCGGATATACGATTTCAGCCTGAATTACACTCTTTGGGAAACCAACAACAAAGCATATATGGAATTGCCGATGTTTGTTCCGGTATCAAATCCGGCATTGGCGTGACTTAAAGAATGAACGAAATGAAAATAAGGCGAACCGAAATTACGATTGAAACACATAGCCTGACGATTATCAGAATGCGGAGCAATGCACAAAAACAATTCGTTGTTTGCCAAAATTGCCGGACGAAAACGGCGACTTTTGCCGAGGCGCAAGCCGCCTTGATTTTTCGCGTCGAGGCGAGTGAAATCGAACGTCTGTCGCAAAATAACCAAATTCACTTCGCCGACGATTCCGCTTTGTGCGGTAATTCGCTCGCCGATTTTTTCAACCGGGAGATTCGTTATGTTGAAGATTAAAAATACGATAATCATTTTTTTGTAAACGCTGTCAATTTGAGCCGCGTTTTCTGACGATTCTTGAAAATTTGGAGAACAAAAACTATGAAAAAACTAACAACAATAATTCTGCTGATTATCGTTTCGGCAGTAATGGGTTTCGCGCAAACGAGCGACGAAAAAGAACTTTTGAAATTTATCGCCGATTATGACCGGGCATACATCAATAAAGACGTTTCTTTTGCCGAGCGCAATTGGGTCGAAAATTACACTATTTCAACCGAAACGGGCGAAAAAGGAACTCGGGCTGAGTCTTTGGACTTTTTGCGAAAGGACAAAGCCGATCCGAATCCGAAATATAAACTATTGTCATTCAAAAGCGTCAACGACAGTATTTACGTTTCGGGAAAAATTGCCGTGCTTGTGTAAAAATTCTGGCTAAACAATAAACCACATTCGACAAATTAAGCGGGCGACTAATCCGTTTTATGAAAAAGGAGATTTATGCAGCAGCAATTGGATTTCAATCGAGGCGCAATTAAGCCGATTCAATGTTTGAGCGACGGCTACGAAATGCTCAAAGGAAGTTACGGAAATTTTCTGGGCGTTTTAATCATCGCGTTCCTGATAATTATCGTCGGCTCGTGCATTCCGCTCTCGCCGCTTCTGCCGCCGATGATTTGCGGAATTTATCTGTGTTTGTTTGCGATGATGAACCGCCAGCCGTTTAATTCAAGCACGCTTTTTAAAGGCTTTGAATTTTTCGGTCAATCGTTTCTCGCATCCTTAGTCCTAACGATTCCGATTTTCGTTTTGTTTATTATTATGCAGGTCGGACTCGGCGGGCTGAGTGCCGTGACCGAAATTCTGAAGGAAAATAAAAACCCCAAACCCGAAGATATTATTCCGGTTCTCGTCGGAGTTTTCGGTTTTATCTTCGGAATCTATTTGCTGATTATCGTCGTCGCTCTGGTTTTAGGAACTCTGACAGCTTTCGTCTATCCGCTGATTGTTGACCGCAAGCTCGGCGCGATTGACGCGCTCAAACTCAGCTTTCGCGCCGTAATGGGAAATTTTTTCGGCGTGGTCGGATTGATGCTTTTGGGTCAAATGATAATCATCGCGGGCGTGTTTGTTTTTTACGTCGGCGCATTGCTCGTCGCGCCGGTGATTTTCGCGGCGTGGGCAGTCGCTTACCGCCGCGTTTTCCCGCTGCAGGTCACGCAGCCGAACGCGCAATTCGGCGCGCCGGCACAGCAATTTGCCTGGACGCCGCCCGTTTCCGCGTCGAAAGCCGGTTGGGTTTTGACTTTGAGCGCGTTGGGAATTTTCGCTCTCGGCGCAGTCAGCGTTGCCGGAATCGGTTTCTTTGCCTACACGGGCATTAAAGCCGCGATCCAAAAAGTCGAAGAAGACCGAAAGAAAAGAGAAATTTCGGGACCGACACCGACTTTAACTTATCCGACGCCTTATTCGGATAAATTCCCGACACCGTCTCGGACACCTTTTCCCAACAATTCTTCAAACGTCAAACAAATCAGCGGCGGAGTATTAAACGGCAAAGCGATTGATTTGCCGAAACCGGTTTATCCGCCAGCCGCTCGAGCCGTTCGAGCAAGCGGCGCGGTCAACGTGCAGGTTTTAGTTAATGAAAACGGCACCGTCGTTTCGGCAACCGCTGTCAGCGGTCATCAGCTGCTCCGCCAATCGGCGGCACAGGCAGCGCGAAACGCGAAATTCGCGCCGACGATGTTAAGCGGAAAAGCCGTGAAAGTTTCGGGCGTGATTGTCTATAACTTTACGCCGGAATAAAATGCTGGAATTCAGGATATGAAAAATATGAGAAAAACTTTGGCGTTTTTGATAATCGTTTTGTCGGGTTTCTTCGTCCAGGGGCAAAAATGTTCCGATTCCGGATTAAAAGAAGTCCTGGTTTATTTTCATTTTATCGGAACTGAAGGGACGGAATCGGAAATTCTTCCGCTCAAACGCAAAGACCGTGCAGGATTAGAGAGGCTCTTCGACGAGAACTATATGTTCACTGACGAAGACGGCACAACACGCAATAAAGCCGAAGATATAAAGATGATGATGCGCCCGGATTTGACAATCGAATCCGAAGAACTGATTGACCAAAAAGTGC
>JBBRVS010000046.1:0-31389 GCA_038246645.1 Pyrinomonadales bacterium | reverse complement strand
GCTGATTGAAAATTCGCCGTTTATATTTACATAAATTAAAATGTTTGTTCCGAATGCCGAGAATGCGGAAATTGATATTCGCAAATTAACCGATTATTGTTTGAACCCGGAACACGAAATCGGCAAGCATAAAGCATTCGTTTTTGAATCTGCCCTTGATTTAACAAGCGAAAATGCGGGAGAATTGAAAGACGCTTTGCTTGAAGCCGTAAAAATGAATGAAGCGCAAGCAGGAAAATTCGATAAATTCGGACAGCGTTATACTGTTGATTTGGAAATGAGGCGCGGCGAGAAAAAAGCAACCGTTCGAAGCGGTTGGATAATCAAAACCGACGCGGATTTTCCGGTTTTAACAACTTGTTTTGTAATATGAAGAATTTCAAACTTTTTGATGTAGTAGCTTTAACCGAAGATTTGCCGGAAGAAAATTTATCGAGCGGACAAGTCGGCACGATTGTCGAAGTTTATAACGACGGCGAAGCGTTTGAAGTCGAATTTGTTGATAAAAACGGTCATACATACGGTTTGCTCACTTTAAATCCCGAACAACTAATACTTCTGCATTACGAACCCGTAAAAATTGCGGCTTAGAAAATGAAACCTTTCAAAATTAGAAATATCGAAATAAATCCGCCTTTAATTCTCTCGCCGATGGCGGGCGTGACGGATTTTAGTTTTCGCCGTTTGATAAAAAAACGCGGCGGAATCGGGCTTTCCGTGTCGGAGTTTATCTCGGTCGAAGGTTTGACGCGGCATAATCCGAAAGCAAAGCGGCAGATGCGTTTTGATGAGACGGAACGCCCGTTTGCCGTGCAGATTTTCGGCGGCGAAGTTAAACGGATGGTTTTGGGCGCGGAGATGGCTCAGGAGATCGGCGCGGATATTCTGGACGTAAATTGCGGTTGTCCCGCGCCGAAGGTCGTCAAAAAAGGCGGCGGTTCGGGGCTTCTGAAGGATTTGCCGAATCTGGAATTGATCTTGACGGAAATCAAAAAAGCGATCTCGATTCCGCTGACGCTGAAGATCAGAACAGGTTTTTCAGATTCGACAATAAATGCGGTCGAAGTCGCAAAAATGGCGGAGCAATGCGGCGTTGAACATATTCAGGTTCACGGGCGTACGCGTGAGCAAGGCTATAAAGGTCTGGCAAATTGGGATATTATCAAAGCCGTCAAAGAAGCGGTTTCGATTCCGGTTTCGGGCAACGGCGACGTAACTTCAATCGAATTTGCGCTCGAAAAATTTAAGGAAACCGGAGTTGACGGAATTCTGATCGGGCGCGGCGCGATGCAGAATCCGTGGATTTTTCGCCAGATCAATGACGTATTTGAAGGACGCGAACCACATCAGCCGTCGTTTGAAGAAAAACAGGAAGTTCTGCTGGAGTTTTTCGAACTGCTGCGCGAAGATATGCCGGAACTTCCCGCTTTGGGCAAAATGAAACAGCTTGCCGGACAATTTACCAAAGGCTTGGTCGGCGGCGCACTGTTTCGCCAGACGCTCTATCATTCGCATTCGGCTGGGGAGATTCTGGATAATATCGGAATTTATTTCAAAACTCTGACCGAGCGGAAAACCTTCGGCGACGGATCGGTCGAAGCCGATGCCGACCGGGATTTGGAAATAAATTCGTGCGATGCGATGCAGGATTCGGGCAAAGAAACGCCGGCTTGCGAAACAGCAATCGCGGTTTAAATCTTTATGAATTACAAAAAATATTTAATGTCTTTAGCGGTAATTTTGTTTTCCGTGTTTTTCGTTCAAGGTCAAACCAAAACCGCCGCAAAACCCTCGCCCGAAACTGTGAAAGCGGTAAAATCATCCGCCGCATACGTCGAGATTATCCTGAAAAAAACCGAACTCGAAGCGGAGCTGGAAGATTTATTGGTAGCTTACACTTTGGAATTTCCGAAGGTCAAAGAAATTCAGTTTCAACTCGGTTTAATAAAAATCGAAATGGACAAACTTTTTACCGTCAAACCGGCGGAAAGCCAGAAACTGACCCTTGCTCTGGGAAAACTGATCGTGCGAAAAATCGAACTCGAAACCGATCTTTGGAACTTGAAAAAGCAATACAGCGACGACCACCCGGAGGTAAAAAAAGCCAACCGAAAAGTTTTAGTTTTTGAATCCGCGATCAAAGACGTGCTTTTCTAAACGCGTACCGCCGCCCGTCCCGGCGGCTGTCGTTGCAGCGTCTCGCTGGAACGTATTTGAACTTTGCAAACTTTTATACGCGAGTGCGGGACGCACTCGCGGGCAGCCGCCGGGACGGACGGCGTTACATTTTCAGCCGCAACCGATACAATCTATTTATCATCATTTATAAAAAGTAAATTTTGTCTTTTTACAAATAATCTTTATGAAAAATAAATTGTATCTTTTGGTCATTTTCGGTCTATTCATTCTATTTTCAGGAAATTTGTCGGCGCAAACGCCGGGCAAAATCCTAAAAAATGCGGAAAAAGCTCTCGGCGGCGCAAAGGCTTTGAAAGCTGTCAATTCGTGGAAGAAAAGCGGTTTGATCACGCGGATTAAAGACGGTTCGGAAGGCGAATTTCACGCGCAAGGGATTTTGCCGAATTATTATCATTCGCTCTATGATCTGAACGGTTTCGAGATAGAAACGGGCGCAAACGGAAAATCCGGTTGGAGGCGCGATTCGCGTGAGGGTTTGCGAACTCTGGTCGGCGAAGCAAGCCGTGATTTTCAAGCCGAAGTCGAATTTAAAAATCTGCGCTGGCTCGATTACAAAAAGCAAAAAGCAAAAATTACGAGCGGCGGACAAACTAATCTTAATGGAAAACTTGCCAATATCGTAACTTTTACAAACGCGCAGGGCGTTCCGATAAAATTATTTTTCGACGCGCAAACTTCCCTTTTACTGCGCGAGGAAATTTCCGCCGCAGATGCTGTTAAAACTTTTGATTACAGCGATTATCGCCCGATCAACGGCGTTAAAGAACCGTTTTTGATGACGGCAATAATTGACGGCGAAACATACAAAATCCAGCTCGATCAGGTTATTCATAATGAAAAATTGGCGGCAGAAAAATTTGATTTCCCGCGAATTTCCGGCGAAGCGTTGCCCGATATTCCGAAACTTCTCGCTGATTTGCAGGCAAATGAAGAAAAGGTTGAAGAAATTTTAGAAAATTATTCATTCAAGCAAAAAACAATTAAACGCGAACTTGGCAAAGACGGCATTTTGCGCGAAACCGAAACCGAAACCTATCTTTTGACCTTTTATAAAGGCAATCGGATCAGGCGTTTAATCGAACAAAACGGGAAACCGCTCTCTGCCGCAGAACAGGAAAAAGAAGACCGCGAAGTTCAAAACAGAGTTAAAGACATCGAGAAAAAACTAGCCAAACAAGAAGCCAAAGCCCTTGAGCAAAATTCTAAGGACGTGCCGGACGAAGACGGCAGACGAATTTCGATTGCCGAAGTTCTGCGGGCTTCGAACCTGATAAATCCGCGCCGCGAGCGACTCAAAGGACGCGACGTGATCGTTTTCGATTTCGAGCCGAATCCGAATTTTGATTTTAAGAATGCGAAAAGTTTTCTGAAATTTTTCGGCAAAACCGGCGGCGTAATGTGGATTGACGAAAAAGATAAACAGGTAGCGCGGCTCGAAGCCGAGCTTTTTGACAGCTACAAGATCGGTGGCGGACTTCTTGCCAAACTCCGTAAGGGTGCGTCTTTTACGCTCGAACAAGATCGAATCAATGACGAAATCTGGCTGCCGACCGTCGCCGATATAAATCTTTCGGTGCGTGTTTTGCTCGTTAAAGGAATTAGTGTCAATCAGGTGATAAAATCCTTTGATTACAATAAATTCAATGCGGAAGTTCAAGATTCGAAGATCGGTGATGTGCAAAAACCTTGAATGGAAGCAAAAAGTAAAAAGGCAAAAATTGATTTATCAAACTCGGAGCGCGGGCAGCTTGCCCGCCAGCGCGTTCGAGCGAAGCGAGAACAGGCGTGATACGCTTCGAGTTACCCAGAAGTTGAATTTATGCGAGAGGCGCATTCCGTTCTTGCTTCGCTCGAACGGTGCGGGCAAGCTGCCCGCGCTCCGACTTGAAAATAATTCTGTCCATCTACTTATGAACTTTTTATTCAATTAAAATATGGCTGATACGATTAAAGAAAAAACTTTTGAAACGCCGGAAGAGATTCAGGCAAAAGAACGGCTTTTTCTCGAAGGTCCGCGTTCGCGACTTGCCGAACTTCGGAATATCGCGCGGATCGGCTGGGAATTTATCAGAGTTTTCCGCGTTTTGCATTTTGTCGGACCGTGCGTGACGGTTTTCGGTTCGGCGCGTTTTAATGAAGGACACGAGCATTATGAAGTTACCCGAAAGATCGGCGCAAGTCTTGCAAATATCGGGTTTACGGTAATGACGGGCGGCGGTCCGGGTTTGATGGAAGCGGCAAACCGCGGCGCACGCGAAGCCGGCGGACATTCGGTGGCGTGCAGTATCGAATTGCCCTTTGAACAAGATTCGAATCCGTATCTGGATAAAAATCTGTTCGTCAGATATTTTTTTGTACGCAAAGTCGCGCTGGTTAAATATTCTTACGCGTTCGTCGTCGTGCCGGGCGGATTCGGAACTTTAGATGAATTATTTGAAGCCTTGACTTTAATTCAAACCGGAAAGATCAAAGATTTTCCGGTGGTTCTTTTCGGCACGGAATATTGGCAAAATCTAATCGAGCAAATGCACGATATGGCGGAAGCTAAAAGCATTGATGTGACGGATTTAGACCTTTTACTGATCACCGATTCGGTCGAAGATGCAATGAATCACATACAAATTCACGCGGTCGAAAAATATAAATTGAAAAAAGGAAAACCGCAGAAATCAAAGATTTTGGGCGAGGGCTGAGGTTGGCAGGCTGCGCTCCGACTTGCGTAAACATCAGTTATTTAAAATAAAAGAAACGCGACCGTAGAAGATGTGGAAAAATGAAAAATGAAAAACACACCTTTTGTTGTCGCGTTTCTGTCTTGATAAATCAAACCGCCGGAAAATCTATTGATTTCCCAAAACGATTTCGCGTCTTTCGCCCCCGCGCAGGACGGTTAGAGTTTTAACCCCGAGACTCTGCCCGCTGAACTTATCACCCGTAATTTTTTTGCCGTTGATCGCTTCGATTATATCGCCCACTTTTACGCCCGAACGATCCGCCACTCCATCCGGCTGAACCGATATTACTTTTTGTGAAGCCGTTTTAATTCCGGTAATTTCCAACAAACCGTTGAGATCGGTGGTCGTCATATTCGAATTTACAGGAATTTCAACTTTTTGATTTGAATTTAAGCCCGGCGGAGTACGAACTGCCGGTGTATTTGCTGCATAATCATCTGAACCGCCGCCCGGATCTTTTTCACCCGGCACAATTACATTCGCCGTTTTGTTGGGTAAATCCTTGCTGCCGCCGCTATTATTTTGAGCAACATCCGGTTTTTTACTTAAAACTTCCGGTTGTTTATTGACGGATTCATTAACCGGAATCTCCTCACCAGGCGGCTTATTTTCGGTAACAATCGGCGGGCTTGGTTCGACAAAAGAATCTTCCGGAACACTCGTATTTATCGGCGGATTTGATGATTCATTGACGACCGGCGAATTTTGGTCAACAAAATACAGACCGCTCAAAGCCACAAACGAAAGCAGAACAACTCCAAAACTCAAAGGCAGAATATAGCGCAGTGCCGGAAAAAATCCGGTTTTGTAATCATCCGGTTTGGCGCGGGCAATTCTGGCTTTTAGCTGAAAATTGAAATCCGGCGGCGTTTCGACGCGTTCCAAACCGCCCAACATTTCCCGGAGCCGGATTTGCCCGAAATGAAATTTTTGGCAATTCGCGCACGAATCAAGGTGAAGCGTCGCCGTTTGGCTGAGGGTTGAACGCTCTTCAAATTCATTTTGAAAATCTCGACAATTCATAAAAAAATCTTCCGTATCTCGATCAGTTAAGATTTTTGATCCGGTGAAAAAGTGAAAAGGTGTAAAAGTGAAAATGTTTTATACCTGCCAAAACGCAGATTATTGATTTTTTTTCAACGATTTTTTGCACAGAAGGTCTGAAACTTTTTCACACTTTCACTTTTAAACTATTTCACATCTAAAACCAATCATTTCCAATTCTAAAAATAATGCTCTAATTTCTCACGCAGAAGTTTGCGGGCGCGGCTGATGCGCGATTTTGTCGTGCCTAAGCCGAGCTGCAAGATATTCGCTACTTCTTCATACGTTTTTCCTTCGATGTCGCGCAAGATAATCGGTGCGCGGTATCTGTCGGGCAATGTCGCAATTGCCTTTTCAATTACCTTTTTTTGTTCGTTTTCCATCACATCATCACTCGGCAAAGGCTTTTCGTCCTGCGGCTGAAATTCTCTGGTTTCTTCATTGTCGTATTGAAAAAGTCCGGTCAATGACAAAGTTTTTCGACGCTTACGCTTTCTGATTTCGCTGATCGCCAGATTCGACGCGATCCGGTAAATATAGGTCGAAAAAGCATATTCCGTATGATACCGGTCAAGCGCGAAATAAACGCGCACAAAGGTTTCCTGAACCAAGTCAACCGCTTCTTCATAATCGTACAAAAAGCGGTAAAGATAATTTGTCAGCGGATTTCGATAGCGATTAACGATTTCTGCAAAAGCATCTTCGTCTCCTTTTTTCGTCGCTTCGATTAATTCGTGGTCAGACAAATTTTCAAATGACACGGCAGATTCCAACACCTCCGCGTTTGATTTCTTGAATTTGTCCAAAGCCATACACGCATATCTTTTTACAATATATCTTCCAACAAAACAAAAGCCGCTTTGCATTTTGAATCACGCACGGCGGCTGAAAAAGTTGCGAAAAAATTTATTGATGCGGATTTTCCGCATTATTCCGTAGGTTTTACCGTCAAAACGAAGAAAATTATTTCGTCCGCTTTCGGCATCCCCAGCGTTCCGATCAAGGTCGGCAAATTTTCCGGCACGTTAAATCCTTGCAGAACTATTCCGATTTGTTCGTAATTGGTAATCGGCACTGAACTTTTGCTTTCATTAAAACTGATATAGGTTACAGGAATTTTGGCATCAAAACTGAATCGCTGAAAACTTACCCGATTTCCGCCCGTTGCTGATGTTTCCTTTCGCAAACTGCTTAAACTCCAATTTGAAAAAATATCCTGTCCGGCGGCGGGGCTCAGGTCGTTAAGCAAACTTCTGTAATTGATATTTCCCTTATTTTCAATTCTCTGCAGATTTGAAGAAATTATACGAAAATCGGAATACGGGAAATTTTTCTTGAATTTATTGACTGTTTCGGAAAGATTTGCGGGAATGTTAGATTTGGCTACCGAATTATTAGAAGCAATCAGCACCTGCAAAACTACCTCATAACTCGGTTCGGATTGATTATTGTCGGTTTGTGCAAAAGAGTTTGAAAAACTCGAAATGCACATTAAAAACAACGCAAAAGCAAAAAATTTCGGCTTATTCATAAATGTGTCTCCATTAAAGTTGAATTCGGGGAGTCTGAACACTTATCACAAATAAGCCGAAATAAAGTTGCAATATTTTATTTTTTTCAATTCGATTTTCAATCCGGAAGAGGCTTTTTGCTGTTAGAACATCGCAAATTACACATTTCTTAGCCTCCTTCAAACATAAAATTTTCGATCTTTTGCCCGAAACTGATGGTTTGAATGCTCATTTCTTCGACTACTTTTTCATCCGCCCAAAGCACTGTTCGATACGGAACGAGTGTGCCTTGCGCGTAATTGTAATCATAAAATTTGCGTTTGTATTTGACCTCGTCCGCCGTGTATTCGAGAGCCATCACGCGGAAGGATTTAACGCTGATGAAAAAGCGTGTTTTGCGATTTTGTTTATCGGTTACGTCCAACAAATATAAGTCAACGCCGAGATGTTTTTCGCGTCCGGCAAGAGCAAGAGTCGAACCGTTTTCCCGGTAGCGAAGAAGTGCTTCGAGTCCGTGCCGGATGCGGTTTTGAAATTCCTTCAGCGCATCTTCCCGCGGGGCAAATACAAGGCTTCCGGAAATCCCGAAAATTTTTTCATTGGCGGAAATCAATGCAAATTTGGAATTTGGAAACGCTTTATCAAGCCGAATCTTTTCTTTTTCGAGATTTTCACCACGCATAATCAAAAGTTCATAGATGGCGGTCTCGGGCTTTCCTTTAGCATCGGTCGTGTTTATTTTTCCGCGCTCGATGGTAGTTTTGCGAATTTGATCGAGATTTACGCGCCCCAAACCGCCGCCGTAAATAAAAATTGTTGATTCGGCAAGTTGCTCGGCAGTCAGATTATTTTTATCAACCGGCGCGTTTGGTTGAGTTGCTTGAATGTTCGGATTCTGATTTCCAACCGGTGTCGGGCTGGCAGTCGGCGTTGGTGTCGGAGTCGGCTGGGCAGTTTCCTGCGCGGAAACAGCTACAACGCCTGAAAGAAGCAGAATTGATAGATTTATCAGAGATTTAAAACGCAAAAACACAAAATATTTATCCTTAAAATTCATTTTTTTTATAATTGTTTGATTTTTTACTCTTGCGGATTTTAGCACAAATTATAAAATTCGGCACATTTTACCGCTTTTTGACTAAATTAATTGATGTTTTTTTAATTAATTTAGATGCTTCGGTTTTGATATTAGAAAATTTAATGCTTTTCAATTTACCATTACAGGCGAAAGATTTACAATAAACGTATGCTTCACATCGCCCTTGTCGAACCTGAAATTCCGCCGAATACGGGAAATATCGCACGGCTTTGCGCCGCCACTTTTACCGATTTGCACATCGTCGGCGTGACGGGTTTTCGGATGGACGAAAAAGCCGTCAGACGCGCCGGACTCGATTACTGGGACGAGGTTAAAATCAAGCGTCATTTTGAACTGGAAAATCTCTACAAAAACCTGCCGGATTCGCGTTTTTTATATTTCACGACTAAAAGCCGTGTTTCCTACGCAGATTGGCAATACAGGGAAAATGATTGCCTGATCTTCGGGCGCGAAACGCGCGGGCTTCCCGAAGACGTTTTAGCGGAAAACCGTGACCGCTGTCTGACAATTCCGATGCCGAACCCAAACGTTCGCAGTTTGAATCTCGCCACTTCCGTCGGAATCGTTTTATATGAAGCACTGCGGCAAATCAAAGCTCTCTGAACTCCTTAAAAATAATCTGAACTTAGCCGGGATAAATTTTAAAAAGTCCGGGTAAAAACCATCTCGAGATTGTTCATCTTTGCAAGAAAGGTCAAAAAAGCCCTTCTCTTAACTGTGTTTGTTTGTTCTTTCAATGCCATTTCAGGACAATTATTTTCCAATAAATATCAGGAAATCTGACAACGCCATTGTCAAGTTCGGCATCAAAACATACAAAGCAAAGTTAATAATTAACCTTGTGTTTTATTCAAAAGAGGAGAAATTACGGAAATGAAATTCATAAAAAGTTTTTTAATTTTATCAATCGCAATTATCGGGTTTTCATCCACAGATGTTCAGGCTCAAAGAGCAACCAATACCAAAAGTATTGAGGAAAAAGTCTTTAAGGAAATCATCACACTGCCTTATTACGGAGTGTTCGATAATATTAAATTTAAGGTTGACGGAAATACCGTTACTTTATACGGAAAAGTTAATTCTTTGGGCGTGAAGAAAAGCGCGGAAAGAGTTGTCAAAAGAATTGACGGAGTTGAAAATGTCGTCAACAACATCGAAAATCTGCCGCCTTCTTCGTTTGACGATTTGATTCGACGCAATGTTATCAGATCATTTGCACGCAACGGCGGAAGTCTTTACCGCTATTTGCAAGAACCGCAACCTTCGATGAGAATTATTGTTGATGGCGGAAACATTGCGCTCGAAGGTTTTGTTTCAAATCGCGGCGATTACAATCTGGCAAACATCTTAGCCAGCGGCATTCCGGGAGTTTTCAGCGTTGAAAACAATCTCGTCGTCGGCAAAGAACAAGTTCGCTAATCAGGCAACTTTTTTAGAAAAGACCGGACAGTTTTGTCCGGTCTTTTCTTTTTAAAAGTTAATGTTTAGGTGTTTGTTTTTTATACGGGTCAGAACCATCTGCCGCAAGCGGATGGTTTTACTCAACGTTTCGAGCCGTTTGCCAACATTTGAAAAAGTTAATCTTCATCCGCCCGCTCCCGCAGAAGGTTCTGACCTTAACTAACAAAAATCAAACCGCTATTATGAGAAAAAATAAAGAAAAAAAGGTGAACTGCCGAAGCAATTGACCTTTTTGATTTTTCTCCTTTGAATTATCGAGCATCAAATGCCGAACAATCTCGGCGGAGCTTTTTTTTTCAGCAATTTACGAAGTTTCAAACGCGCTTTGTGCAGTTGCGATTTTGAAGTTCCGACCGAACATCCCAAAATTCTGGCAACTTCTTCGTGTTCGTAGCCTTCGACATCGTGCAGAACAAAGACATTGCGATAGCCGTTCGGAAGCTGTTCGATGGCGCTTTCAAGCGCGATTTTATCAACGACCGGCATTTTGCGCGGGTTATGCGTTCCGTCAACCACCTGAACGGGTGTTTCGCCTTCTTCGGTCGTTTTTTCAAACTTCACGTTACGTTTGCGGAAATGCATTAAAACCTGATTTACCGTCAAACGATGAAGCCACGTCGTAAATGCGGAATCGCCGCGGAAACTTCCGATTTTGCGATGCAGTTGAATAAAAACGTCCTGCGTTAAATCTTCCGCTTCGGTGCTGTTTTTCAACATTCTCAAACAAATCGAATAAACTCGGCGATGGTGGCGTTGATAGATTTCTTCAAACGCGATCATATCGCCTTTTGCCGAACGCGTTGTTAATTCATAATCCTTCAGCGAAGAAATATCAATCTTCTCTTCCGCTTTAAGAAACTCGGTTTTCCCGGCGGCTTCCTGAGCCGTATCTTGCAAAACCGGATAATTTAATGTTTCAGTAGTTGTTGTTGTCATTTTCAAATTCCCCCTTACATTGTATAACTACCATCAATTAGTGTGCCACAAGTTAAATTTATAGCATTTATAAGCCATTTCACGCAAATCAAGCCTTTTTGTTTCACTTTTAACAGGCATACTTTTATATTCGTCAAACATCTTAGTTTAGTTTCATACGAAAGCGTATATTTGTAACGCATTTAAATTATCAATTTATTAAGTGTATCAAATCATTACTAAATTGCCGATGTTTTTCAAACAATGCTAGTATATTATTCCAAAAGCTGGCGGAGATATTCCCGGTTCGGAGAAGTTCTGATAATGAGAAAGTTTAGATTTTTAGTAGTTTTAACCTTATTTTGCGTTTATCTTTTGCCGGTTTTGAGCGTTTTTGCTCAAGAAAACACGGCTCCGCAAAATAAAAGTCAGGAATATACGGAAAAAGACGGCATTCCGGTTTTAACGCAACATCTTCCGGATTACGAAAATGTCGGAAATCGGGCAACTTATATCCTAAATCCGGAAGATTTGCGAAACGCGCTCGGGACGCGTCCGGTGCTTGAAGCCATTGATTTTACGGGCGGCACGGAAGCGGTGACGGCGGAATATCCGCAGGGAAAACTGCTTATTGTCGAATATACAACGCCGCAATTTTCGGTTGAAGCCGATACCAGAATTAAACAAAAACTTGCCGAAACCGCGCAAAACCCGCCGATTTTCTATCGCCGTATCGGAAATTACAATGCTTTTGTTTTCGACGGAAATGATGAAGCCGGAGCAAATGCGCTGCTCGATCAGATAAAATACGAAAAAGAAGTTCGCTGGCTGGGCGAAGATCCTTTTGCGCTTCACCGCGCCGAGCGGGATTTTGTAGTGCAAACCGCCGATCTTTTTATGGCAACGCTTTCCATAATTTTCGGCGGTATCGGATTTTCTATCGTAACCGGCTTAATTGTCGGGATAGTTTTCTTTTATGTGCGCGAACAAAAACGCTCTCAAATGGAAGCCTTCTCCGATGCCGGCGGAATGACGCGACTCAATCTGGACGGATTCACGCCCGAAATTCTGCCCGACAGATTGCTCGACAAATAATTCATAAAGCAAAAAGGCGCAAAAAGGCGCAAAAAACACAAAAGAAAAAAGCAATCTCAAAAATATATAACATCGCTTAACGGTAAATTTTGTATTTTTGAGATTGCTCCTAACAACTTTTTTGTGTTTTATTGCGTCTTTTTGCGGCTGTTTTATATCGGATTTCACGGAAGATTTTCCACTAATTTTTCGATCTCTGCCGGTGTGTTGAAAAAATGCGGCGCGATGCGAATGCGGTCGTTGCGCGGCGAAATTATGATATTTTGATCTTCCAGATGTTTAGCAATATCAATCGGGGTTACGCCCGAACGGTTTTTGATGCAGACGATCTGCGATTTTTCGCCCGTTTCCCGCGAACTGACGATTTCATAATATAAACCCGAAATAATCTCGCACAAATAATCGGTCAATTCTTCGAGATATTTTTGAATGTTTTCCGCGCCTGTTTCGTGCAGAAGTCTTGTGCTTTGTTCCAATCCGTAGAAAAGTGCGCTGCAGCCCGTTCCGCTTTCCCAGGCGAGCGCGTTCGGTTTATAATCCTGCTCCAAATCTTCAAAATCCCAGGGCGTTTCGACGCTGATCCATCCGACGAGCGTCGGTTCGATACGTGCGCGCGCCCGGTCGGAAAGATATATGATTCCGCAGCCTTCGGGCGAACACAGCCATTTATGACTTGCGCCGCAGGCGACATCAACAAATTGCGCCGGCAGGTCAAACGGCATAACGCCGAATGCCTGAATAATATCCACGGCAAAAAGCGCGTCAACGGAACGCGCCGCCCGTCCGATTCTTTCCAGATCGGCGCGAAAACCCGAACCGTACTGTACCGCGCTGATCGACACGAGTTTTGTATTTGAATCAATTAAGCCGATGAATTCGTCTAAATCAATCCGCCCGTTTCGTTCGGGACAAAGCCTGATTTCCACGCCGTATTTATCACGAAGCCCGCGCCAGGCGTAGAAATTTGAGGGAAATTCCTTTTGAAAACTGACGATATTATCACCTTTTTCCCACGTCAATCCGTTGGCAACGGTCGAAAAACCGTCGGAAGTATTTCGCATAAAAGCGATCTGTTCCGTTTTTACTCTGAGCATTTTCGCAATAATTTCGCGGGCGCGGTTTTTTGTCTCAACCCATTTCGGAAAACTAACCGAAGCGTTTTCGGTCACGTCGAGAAGTTGCGAGGCAACCGCTTCGGCGGAAATCGTCGGCAGAGGCGCGACTGCCGCGCTGTTTAAGTAGGTGTATTTTTGCGTGATTGGAAATAATTTTCGAATATTTTCGTTCAATTTGATAAACTCCCTTTAAGTTTTTGACAACAATCTTTATTATATATAATTTTATAGTTTGAATTGGAAATAACTCCAACTCAAGACCTCAAAAATCACATCAAAAACTTTGATTATGTTCGATTTCCAGAAAAAAAATCAATTCGATTTTGGTAAAATCTCGATAAACGACGACCGCGATATAGAAATTTACAAAGTAAGTAAAGTGTCGGGCAAAGGACTTTGGATGGAAAGCGTCAGGCTTTTGCGCGATATTGTTTTAATTATCGCGGTTTTCATTCTTTTGGGAGTTTTCGTTGCCCAGCCCGTCGTTGTCGAAGGAACTTCGATGCTGCCCCAACTTCACGACGGCGAACGCCTGCTCGTCAATAAACTGGTTTATTACAAATTTCAAAGCGTCAGTTGGGGACATCTGACACGCGGCGACATCGTGGTTTTCTGGTATCCGAAGGAACCCGATAAAAGCTACGTCAAACGAATTATCGGTCTGCCGGGCGAAACGGTCGAAGTTAAAAACGGTGTGGTTTTTGTCAACGGAATCCAGCTTCAAGAACCGTATTTAGACGCGTCGCACAATCAGAGTCTGCCGACCTTCAAACCGGTCAAAGTTGACGATCATTATTATTTCGTGATGGGCGACAACCGCGACAATTCTTCCGATTCGCGCTATTGGGGCTTGGTTCCCGAAAAATATATCTACGGCAAAGCATTTTTTCGCTACTGGCAGCCTTCGCAGATCGGAGTTTTGGAACACGGCAAATATAATATTGACGAACCGAAACCGATTGATGCGGAAAATGTTAATTCCGAAAGCCAGGAGTAAAGTTATTAATGCGAATCAAGAGTAGAATTTTGTTCAACAAAAACGGACGTTCCGACGTAGAACAGGCTGTCAGCCTGTTCTACGGTCGTTTCGCCAAACGTCAACTTGCGACTTGGAATTAACTCGTTTGAACAGGCTGACAGCCTGTTCTACTCTTGATTCGCATTATTAATATGAGTTATTTCAATAAATGGTTAATTGCATTTCAATAGAAGCAATTAACCATTTACAATTTACAATTAACCAAAACAAAAATGAATCTTTCCAAAAAAGCACTTTTAGTTCTCGAAGACGGGCGCACATTTCGCGGCGAATCATTCGGCGCGGACGGCGAAACCTTCGGCGAAATGGTTTTTAATACTTCAATGACGGGTTATCAGGAAATCCTGACCGATCCGAGCTACGCCGGACAGATCGTTTGTATGACATATCCGCTGATCGGAAATTACGGCGTAAATGAAGAAGATACCGAATCGCGCCGACCCTGGGTTGAAGGTTTCGTCGTCCGCGAATCGAGCAAAACCATGTCAAACTGGCGTTCGACCGAAAGTCTGGATTCTTATCTGAAACGCCATAAGATCGTCGGCATCGAACATATTGACACACGCGCTCTGGTCAGACATATCCGGAGCAAAGGCGCGATGCGCGCCGCGATCTCTTCGATTGATCCGGACGAAAAAAGTCTGCTTGAAAAGGTTTTAGATTCGCCCGAAATGAAAAACCGCGAATTGGCGAGCAGCGTCAGCGTGAAAGAATCTTTTGATTATGAAGCAACCGGCGAGGAAAAATTTCACGTCGTCGCTTATGATTTCGGCGTAAAAACCAATTCCCTGCGCGAGTTTGCCAAATTCGGCTGCCGGATTACGGTCGTTCCGGCGGAAACTTCGGCTGAAAAAGTTCTTGCGCTCAAACCTGACGGAATTTTTCTATCAAACGGTCCGGGCGATCCGGCGGCGATGAGTGAAGTAGTTAATGAAATCAAAAAATTGACCGAATCAAAAGTGCCGATGTTCGGAATTTGTCTCGGACATCAAATTTTAGGACAAACCTTCGGCGGAAAAACCTATAAACTGAAATTCGGACATCGCGGCGGAAATCAGCCGATCAAGGATTTGACGACCGGAAAAATCGAGATCGCTTCGCACAATCACGGTTTTGCCGTTTCAAACAAGGATTTGCCCGATAATATCGAAATCACGCATATCAATCTCAACGATCAGACGGTCGCCGGTTTGCGGCATAAGCTGCTGCCGATTTTCTCCGTCCAATATCATCCCGAATCCGCGCCCGGACCGCACGATTCGGAATATCTTTTCCGGCGGTTTATCGAACTTATGCAAGAGAAAAGTTTAAATGTGAAAAAGTGAAAAAGTGAAAAAGTTTAGCTCTTCCTGCAGAAGAATTCGCTTAAAATAAAAGTTTTAAAATTTTTCTCAAAACTTAAACCGAAAATACCAAAAACTTTTTCACATTTAAACTTTTTCACTTTTTCACATTTAAACTTTCGAATTCCGCTTTTGCCTGAATCAAAACGGGCAAATCTTTGTCCGCATCCTTCCAGAGTTCAAAAAATTTTTCGTAATCTTCTTTGCTTTTTTTCGCTTTTGCCAAACCGTGTTGCGCCAGCGGATAAAGAACGGACAGAGGCGATTCGCCGCGATTTTTGAGAATTTTTTCAAATTCTCTTGCGGCTTCCGCTCGTTTTCCGAGTTTTAAGAATGCGAGTCCGCGAATGTATTGCGGATAAAATTCGGCGGCGGGTTCAAAGCGTCCGGCGATTTCCAGATTTTCGACCGCTTCGGCTGCGTTGTCTTTTTGCAGCGCGAGCGCAGCATTGATGACGGGCAGCCAGAGATGTGTAACGAGCGTATTTTTCGGATATTCGGCGTTCATTTCGCCGAGAAGTTTTTCCGCTTCTTCAATTAAATTACCCAAAATCAAGGCTAAAATCACCCGCGGAACGATCAGAGGATTTTGTTCGAGATTGAGAGCCTTGTCCGTCAGATTTTTTAAGTCCGCAGTAAATTCCGCGCTTTCGTCCGCACAGCAAAATGCCGCCCGCAGAGCACATTCGGCGGCATAAATTCCGGCAACGCCGTTGACATTGTTCAAATTTGCGAGATTTACGGCGCGGCGCGAAAAATCTTTTGCCCGCTGCATCTGCCCGCGAAAAGCCGACGCTTTTGCCTGAAGATCAAAACTCATATATTCATCGGGCTGACCTTTCATCCACGCCAGATGTTGTTTCATTTCCGCTTCGTTATTTTCGGCAAATGCAATTTGATAGAGGCAATTGTAAAAATAAATATTTTCCAGCCCCATTTCTACAGCTTTTTCACACGCTTTTTTCGATTCGTCAAATTTATTCAAAGCAAGAAGCGACATCGCCAGATTGTCATAACTTACCGCCGAATGCGGTTTTTGCTTCAGACTTTCGTGAATCGCTTCGATTGCTTTTTCAAATTGACCGATCTGCATATAACAATCGGAAAGATTGTTCAAAGTCGTCGTGACGTGCGGATAAATTCGCCGCATTATTTCGAGCGTTTCGATTCTTTGGTCGAGTTCGCCGGTAACATATGCGTAATAAAAATGTGATATTCGCAGCCTTTCGAGTTCGCTCACGCGATCTTTCAGTTCAAAGGCTTTTGCCGCATATTCGGCGGCGAGCTTCGGCTGATTCGTGTTTGAATAACTCGAAGATGCGCCGACGTAAGCCGACGAAAAGCGCGGATCGAGCGCAATCGCCTGTTTGTAAAACGAGATCGCCGCCAGCCAATTTCCCTTGCGCTGCTGCTGAACGCCGAGCGAATAAATTTTCAAGGCTTCGAGCGAAGCGGTCGTGTATTCGAACTGCGCGTCGAATTGTTCGATGGAAATCAGACTTTCGCCGAGTTTTTCGCGAAGTCCGGTGACGGCTTGCGCGAGAATCTTTAAAACCTGTTCTTTTGATTCGGCTTGATCTAATCTGCGCCCGATTGATTCGCCCGTTCGCGCATTGATCGCTTCGAGAGTCAAAACATAAAGCGAACCGAAACTCGAAATCGTTCCCGTAATATAAGCCTTTAAACCTTTTCGCAGACAAATCTCGCGTCCGAGTTCGGGCGTAATATTCTCGTCGGGGACACGTTCCATCAGGCGCAGAGTATTTCGAACTTCGGTTTCTGGGAAAATATCCAAAAACGGCGATTGTTCGAGTGAAACTGCCAGTGCGGTCTTAAGCGTTCCGTCAAAAACCGGATCGCCCGTCAGATTGGTAAATTCCGTCAAAAGCAATTTATCTTTATTGATACTGCCGCTTTGTGAAAGATTTGCAGAAACGAAATTTTGCGAAATCTGCATTTCAATCGTTTTTGCCGTATCGAGCGGAGTGTTTCTTTCAAGCTCGATCTCAAAATCAATCCGGCGTTTAAGATTTCTTAGATCAAGCGCGAAATCTTTGATCGTCTGATAGCGCTCCGAAAGATTTTTTTTCAGGGATTTTTTGATAATTTCTTCGATTTCCAGCGGAAAATCAGTGAGAAAATGATTGAGCGGCGGAACTTCCCTTTCAAGAATCGCGACGATCACATCGCTCATCGTGTCGCCCTGAAACGGCACGAATCCGGTCAGCATCTGAAATAAAACGATGCCCAGACTCCAAATATCGGTGCGCTCGTCAACCGCCAGACCGCGCGCTTGTTCGGGCGACATATATTGCGGCGTTCCCATAATCATTCCGGGAAAAGTCTTTATCGCCAGATTCGCATATTTATTTGATTCGCTGTTCAAGGTCTGTTTTTCGGTGAGTTTGGCAATCCCGAAATCGAGGATTTTCACAAACCCGTCGGGGCGAATCATCACATTTTCAGGTTTTATATCGCGGTGAATAATTCCCGCATCGTGCGCCGCTTCGAGCGCGGAAGCGATCTGCACGGCGATTTCGAGCGCGAAACGAATTTCAAGCGGTTTGCCTTTCAAACGCCGGTGCAGAGTTTCGCCTTCAATAAATTCGGTCGCAATAAAATGTTTGTTCTCAAATTCGCCGATCTCGTAAATCGTAATAATATTCGGATGATTCAGAGCCGAAGCAGACTTTGCCTCGCGCACAAAACGATTCAGACGATTCGCGCTTTTACTGTATTTTTCCGCCAGAAACTTGATCGCCACGAGGCGTTCGAGTTTTGTATCTTCCGCCAGATAAACCTCGCCCATTCCGCCTTTGCCGAGCAGATTTTTGATTTTGAAATGTTGAATTTGAAGATTTTCGAGCGAACTCATAATTTCGGAAGATTTATTTGTAAAAATTATCTTCTTTTAATCGGCAAGGAAAGTCAAAAACTTATCTGCTAATCAAATAAACGGTTAAAATACCGCACGGAATTTTAGGAAATTTCAGGATTTTTCCGTAATTGTTATATTTTCCAAATGAATTGATTTGAATGTTTGGCATAAAACATAGATAATAGCTGTTTTTGATTAACTTCATTATCTAATAATTTAACAGATAGGATTTTAACAAGTGGAGCTTATAACGGTTCTTGTAATCATTGTTGCGGTCAATTAAAGACTTTATTCTTTGATGCAGGTTATTTGGTTAGCATTCTCGGCTTTATTACAGTAATTTATTCAATAAAAATAGGTGGTTTTTTAATGGAATCTACAATTCTTTATCTGATCCCGGCATTGGGGATTTTCGGGTTAGTTGTCATGGCGGTTCAGTCTTCCTGGGTTGTTAAGCAACCGACCGGTGAAGCCAATATGGTTGAACTTGCCGGTTATATTGCCGAAGGCGCGATGGCTTTCTTAAAAGCCGAGTGGAAGGTTTTAACGTACTTTGCAGTTGTTGCCGCCGCCATTCTCGGCTGGTCCGGCACAATGATCGAAACATCTTCTCCGGTTATTGCGCTCTCATTTATTATCGGTGCGGTTTTGAGCGCGACGGCAGGCTACATCGGAATGAATATCGCAACCAAAGCGAATGTGAGAACAACTCAAGCGGCTCGCACCAGCTTAAAAGAAGCTTTAAAAGTCGCTTTTACGGGCGGAACCGTGATGGGACTCGGAGTGGCAGGACTTGCCGTTTTAGGTTTAGGTTCTTTGTTTATTGTTTTTTATAATATTTATGTTGTAAATACCGGCGGTTCAGTTAACGGACTCGCCATGGAAAAAGCAATCGAAGTTCTTGCCGGATTTTCTCTGGGTGCGGAATCAATCGCTCTTTTTGCCAGAGTCGGCGGCGGAATTTATACCAAAGCGGCGGATGTCGGCGCAGACCTGGTCGGTAAAGTCGAAGCCGGAATTCCTGAAGATGATGTGAGAAACCCGGCAACTATCGCCGATAACGTCGGTGATAACGTCGGCGACGTTGCCGGAATGGGCGCCGATCTTTTCGGCTCGTATGTGGCGACCATTTTAGCGACGATGGTTTTGGGCAGAGAAATCGCCGTAACCGATAATTTCGGAGGACTTTCGCCGCTTCTTCTGCCGATGGTTATTGCCGGGATTGGAATTATATTTTCTATTATCGGTTTTTCACTTGTCAGAATTTCCGATGATAAAGGCAATGTCCAAAGAGCGCTGAATATCGGCAACTGGACTTCAATTATTTTAACGACAATCGCCTGTTACTTTCTTGTGATGTGGATGATGCCGGAAACTATGACGCTCAGAGGTACTACGTTCACAAATAAAGGAGTTTTCTTAGCAATCTTAGTCGGCTCGATTGTCGGCGCTCTGATGAGTATCGTTACTGAATACTACACGGCGATGGGCAAACGTCCGGTTAAATCAATAGTAAACCAATCCGATACGGGCGCGGCGACCAATATCATCGGCGGTCTTTCCGTCGGGATGGAATCAACTTTGATTCCGACCATTATTCTGGCAGCGGGAATTTATATGTCTCATTACTTTGCCGGTCTTTACGGCGTGGCGATTGCCGCCGCCGGGATGATGGCAACAACGGCGATGCAGCTGGCGATTGACGCATTCGGACCGATTGCCGATAACGCCGGAGGAATTGCCGAGATGAGCCGACTTCCGAAAGAAGTCAGAGAAAGAACGGATATTTTAGATGCCGTCGGAAACACGACCGCCGCCACAGGTAAAGGTTTTGCCATCGCTTCCGCCGCGCTGACCGCGCTCGCGTTATTTGCCGCCTACGTCGGTCTTGCCGGAATTGACTCGATTGATATTTATAAAGCGGAGGTTCTGTCAGGTTTATTTATCGGCGGAATGATTCCTTTTATCTTTTCTTCGCTGTGCATCGCCGCCGTCGGTCGAGCGGCAATGGCAATGGTGCAGGAAGTCCGCCGGCAGTTCAAAGAAATTCCGGGAATTATGGAGTATAAAGCAAAGCCGGAATATGATAAATGCGTCGCTATTTCGACAAAAGCTTCCTTAAGAGAAATGATGCTTCCCGGCGCAATTGCTTTAATTACTCCGGTTCTCGTCGGATTTACTTTCGGACCGGAAGTTCTCGGAGGTCTTCTGGCAGGCGTTACCGTTTCCGGCGTTCTGATGGGAATGTTCCAAAATAACGCGGGCGGCGCGTGGGATAATGCTAAAAAATCATTCGAAGCGGGCGTATTGATCAACGGAGAAATGCAATATAAAGGAAGCGACGCGCATAAAGCGAGTGTTACGGGCGATACGGTCGGCGATCCGTTCAAAGATACGTCGGGACCTTCGATGAATATCTTAATTAAATTAATGAGTATCGTCGCCCTGATCATCGCTCCGCATATCAATATCAACGCGAATAAAACTGCTCCGCACGCCGAATTGACTCCAAAAGTTACAGTCGAACAAACAGTTGAAATTCCTAATGAAAAGAAACTGTAAATGAATTTGTTTAGCTATTCATTTGAAAATAAAAAAGCCTCGTAAATCGGGGCTTTTTTATTTATTTATAAGTAAAAAGAGAAAAATGACTGGAGCGCGAGCGTAATATCATTTCAACTTAAAAACTGATGTTACGCAAACAATTAGCCGCATTTGATGCGGCTTTGGAGCGCGAGCGACCTTTTAGCCGCGTCCAAAAATGAACGCGGTCGTAAATTGAGTTAGGTTTTCAGGGCGTTTTAACGTCCTTTTTCAAGGATCGAGCCGTGCTGAATGCTAAAGCAACATAAAAAGGACGTTAAAACGCCCTTTTGAAACTCATCAACAATCTGACCGCGTTCATTTTTGGACGCGGCTAAATTTATGCGAAGCGCGGAAAAGCCCGATGAATCGGGCTAAAATTGTTTTTGCGTAACATCAGTTAAAAATTTAACCAAGCAGAGTTTCTTCTGAATTTTTCTTGAATATGTCCTTTACCGAATCGCGCACTAAAACGAGGATGCCGAGAATACCGAGAACCGTTCCAAGCGGCATAAACGTGCAGTTTATACAGCTCATGACGAAACAAAAAGTATAATTGCGCCGTTCTTTGATAAAACGTCCGGCGTAGAAATTACAGACCGAAACCGCATAACCGAAGATGATGAAAACCGAGGCGAAAATGATGAAAAACCACCCGAAAAATTCAGGCGGTGCGTCGGTTCCGCCATTCATCGTACCGCTGACGATCATTATCCCGATGATCAGATGAATGATCGGAAATGACGAAAAAAGCGCATTGATTGCGGCGTAAACCTTAAATCCGAGCGAAAGCTGATCGAGCTGTTTTTCGTCTTTGGCTCGTTCAAAATCCGGATTAAAATTTTGCTGCGGAACATAATTCGGCTGATTCGTCATCACGGCTTGCTGCTTCTGCATCGGATCGAATTCATAATCTTCGAAGCGATAGCGTGCGCGGTCATCGGTCGAGGTCGGTCGAAATTTTTCTTTTGAGAAATTATCTTGATTCATATTTTTAAAGAGTGACTGAAAGATTGTCCGAAATCTCTCGTTTGGTCCAGAAAAATTGTAACACGCGCACGGCGATTCAAAAAGGAGAATTTCCCGGCTCAAAATTTTCCGCTACAATAAATTTAATCTTAGAGGACGGATTTTTGAGGTTTCAAACTTTATGAAAACATTTACGGTGCGCTCAAAATCGCGCGAAGAATTGATCGAAATCACGGACGAAGTTTCAAGATTTATTCCCGACGCGGGCGAAGGAATCTGCGTTCTTTTTACGCAGCATACGACGTGCGGTTTGACGATCAACGAAAACGCCGACCCGGACGTAAAACACGATATTTTGCTTTTCTTAAAAAACACGATTCCGCAATATTACGAAGGTTTCCGTCATTTTGAACATAATTCCGACGCGCATCTCAAATCTTCGCTCGTCGGCTTAAGCGTGACAATCCCTTTCGAAAACGGCAAACTTTTGCTTGGACGCTGGCAAGGAATTTATCTATGCGAATTTGACGGCGCACGGGAAAGAAAAGTTATCGTGAAAATTATGGTAATTGATTAAGTCAAGGACTGGAGCGCGAGCGTCTCGCTTGCTTGCGCGTTCAAGCGAAGCGAGAACAGGCGCATTTCTTGATTCATCCGAAACTTTTTAGTAACCGAAAGTTGTCAGCGCGGATTGTTTCGCTCGCCGCGTGCCAGCCGGATGCTCGCGCTCAAGTCCTAATCAGTTACAAAATTATTTAACCATTTTTTTTAAGAAATCCTTGTGTTTCTTTGACTTCAAACCTTTTTGCAAATCGCTCATAACTTTTGCCAAATCATCTTTGAGCATTGCTTTGATATTTAAATGCAAACCGCCGAAAAGTCGGCTTTCGATAACGCCGTCTTTATCCATCCGAAGTTCGATATAATCGCCGTTTTCCCAGACAAACCAATCAATTTTCCCATCATCAACCCGCCAAATGATGTATTCCTGAACACCGTTTCGCCGATAAATAGTCTTTTTTTCGGTTGTGTCATACGAAGCTGTACTGGAAGCAATTTCGACGATTAGTTCGGGCGAACCTTCCATATAATCGTCTGCTGAGATATACGAATTTCCGCCGAATTCTTCTTTGATATAAAGAACGGCATCGGGTTGCGGTTCATTATCAAAATCAAGCCGCACTGTTGCGTTGTCGGCAAAATCAACCATTTCGGTAGCGACACAATAATTGAACAGCCAACCCATAATTCTCGAATGCGGTTTGGCGTGATGCGTAATTCTGACGGGTGATGCCATATAAACTACTCCTTCAATCAATTCGGCTTTAACTTTTTTCGGCATTGCTTGATAACGACGCTCAAATTCCGCACGAGTCAAACGATCCCCATTTTCTAAAGGCGGAATTATTTTTTGACCGTTATTTCGTGATTCTTGAAGAGTTTTCCTTTTTGAAATCGTATGCGTATTCATAAATTAAAACCTCCTTGTTATTCTAACGCTTCTTTCGCGGAAAAACCAAAATCGCGTCGCCGACTTTGCGTTCGCCTGTCTGATCGGATGGCTGATTGACGATTTTTCCGCCTAAAAACATCGTCGTCGAACCGCCGCCGTCCAGGTTCATCGCGTCCGTTGCGCCGAGTTCGAGCAGGATTTCCGCTAAATTCTGCAAATTGATTCCCGCGCTCGTCTCGCTTCGCCCGTCAACCGTTATCATCATAAATTTCCCGTCCTTCAATTTCGCCACTGCCGTGCGCGGATGGCGCGTTTCAACAAATGATTTGCTCGATTTTTCCTGTTCCCAGGTGATTTCGATTTTACCGTTTTTGATAAGTTGCGGAACACCGTTGGTGATGTCTTCAGCGGTTCTGAATAAAGTGCCTTTTGAAGAATCGGTCGGCGAAGTTTGTTTGATGAAACTGACAACTCTTGTTCCGATCTGTAAAAGAGCCATCAATTCTTCGCGCATTTTTCCACTGGCGGAAATGATAAAACCGTCTTGAGGAATTTCGTTATTGCCTTTTTGGTCAAAAATATTTACGACCTTGTTATCTTTTATAAAAAATTCGATTCCTTTGTCATCGGTCAAAGTCGTGCGGTTAAACTTGCTTTTATAAATCACAATATCGTCGTTTTTACGCTCCCGGTTTCTGCCGACAGCAAATGTTTTACCGCCTGTTTCAAAAAAATCCGTAATATTCTGATGTTCAAATGAAACTATCGTTCTGATAAGATTATTTTCGATCAACAATGCAATACGTCCGTTGTGAGATTCGCTGTAAAATTCTTTGTTTATTATCAAAATTCCCGCCGCGTCGCCAGCAAAAATGCTTTTATCCAATCTGAAAAATCCCGCGTTGATCGCCGCAACCGCGCCGTGTCTGGTGGCAAGCGACGAAACGGTTTCCGTGCCGATTGCCGAATCAAGCGCGTGAACCGCGTCAAGCCGCACCTTCGTTAAATCGAGTCGCAAAAGATTCATCTTGACGGGCATTTTATCAATTGTTCGAGTCATCTCGGCGTATTCGATGCCGTCTTGCATTGTTTTGAAATCTTGTGCTGAAATTGAAAGGCACAAGAGAATTAACCACAGATAAACACGGATTGACATAGATATTTTTTTCATAATGCTACACTTTGCGTTCTTTGCACCTTTGCGTGAAAATTTATTCTAATATGAAACAAATTAGCGAACGAGTCCAACTTCTTAACGACAAGCCGGAGAATAAAAAGGCGAAATATGTAATGTATTGGATGCAGATGTTTAAGCGAACGACACATAATCACGCGCTTAAATTTGCCATCGAGCAGGCAAACGAACGCAATCTGCCATTATTAGTTTATGAAGGCTTGAAATTTTATTACCCGTGGGCATCGGACAGAATTCACACATTTATTCTCGAAGGTGTTGCGGAAAAGCGCAAGGAGTTTGAAAAACTCGGAATAACTTACGTTTTTTATCTGCAAAAAGATAAAAGTGCGCCGAACCAAACTGTTGCAAAAATCGCGCAGAACGCGGCATTGATCGTAACCGACGATTTTCCGTGTTTTATTATTCCGCAGCATAACGCGGCAATTTCCGAACGCGCTGAAATTCCGGTTTATGCGGTTGATTCGAACGGCATAATTCCGCTGTCGCGCTTTGAAAAAGAAGAATACGGCGCATACACGATCCGCCCGAAAATCAATAAAATTCTCGACGAATATTTTGTGCCGTTTGAAGAAGTAAAAGTCAAAATCAAGAAAACCGATATAAAAGTCGAATGTCCGAACACGGAAGTTAATGAAAAAAATCTGGCGAATTTAGTTGCGACGTGCGCCATAGATCACGACGTAAAACCTTCGCCCGTTTATCACGGCGGCAGCGTAAACGGGCGCAAGCGTTTGAAATATTTTATCGAAAACATTCTGGCAAACTACGCCGAATCGCGCAATAAACCCGAAATTGACGGTTCTTCGCGTCTTTCTTCGTATTTGCATTTCGGTTTTTTGTCGCCGCTTGAAATTGGATTAGCAGTAAAAAACTCGGACGCGCCGAAGGAATCGAAAGACGCATTTTTGGAAGAACTCATCGTCCGCCGCGAACTTTCCTATAATTTTACAAAATTTAATAAAGATTACGATTCGCTGAAAGCTCTGCCCAATTGGGTTCAGCAAACAATGCGCGATCATATCGGCGACGAGCGAAAGGAAATTTATTCAATCAAAGAGCTCGAAACTTGCGCGACTTACGACGAACTCTGGAACGCAACGCAGAGAGAAATGAATATTACGGGCGAAGTTCATAATTACGTCCGAATGCTCTGGGGAAAACTCATTATTCAGTGGTCGAAATCTTACGAAGAAGCCTTTGCCGCGCTCGAACATCTCAATAATAAATACTGCCTCGACGGGCGCAATCCGAATTCCTACGCCGGAATTCTCTGGTGTTTCGGCAAACACGACCGCCCGTGGATGGAACGCGAGATTTTCGGCAAAATGCGTTATATGACGAGCGGTTCGACCGGCAAGAAATTCGATTCCAAAAAATATATCCAGTGGACAAAGCAGTTGGAAGAAAATCCGAAACTGCCGGAAACCGTTAAAGCAAAATATAAATGATTTTGTCCCGAAGGGACTTTCGTTAATAGCCCAACGATAAATCGTTGGGCTATTAACGAAGGCTCCTACGGAGCAAGAAATATTTTCGTGATTTTTTTAATTTAATTAATATTTTACTGAATCCAAGCGACAACACGATCTTTCTTTGATTGACGCAATTTTTTAATTTGTTTTAAACTGTCTGAGTTTTCAACGCGCCCAACGATAAAATAGCTTTGTTGGATATTTTTCTCAATCTCTTTTTTTATCTCATCCAGATTTTCAGGTTCACCGGCAACCGGAACAAGCGGTTCTTGAACGATTGAATTATCGGTTTCGACGACAACTTGATTCATTAAATCGAGCGGATTCGTTTCAAATTGTTGAAAAGCGAAAAGCCCCGTAAAAAGTCCGAAGGCGGACGCGAAAACGGCGGTCGTAACGCGCGAAACTCTTTTTTTAACCAACGCCCATCCGACCGGACAATTTTGTGTTAATACGCTGCCGTCTTTGCGTTTGTAGTATTTTACGCAAACTCTGCCTTCGGAATTTATCAGAAAATTTTCGGCTTCCCGGCGCGTCATATCGGAAAGATTATAGACATTCAGCTTGCATTCCGAGCAAAATCTTTTTCGTTCATTACCGTGCATTTCATTCCAATCCGCCGGACACGGGCTGGCGATTTTTATATTATCGAGCGCGTTTGTAAATTTTTTCATATTTTTTGTCTCCGTTAATTTTAGACACCGCAAATCTTTTTTTGTTCCGATTTTTTTTTGAGACGAATTTCCGAAGCCTTGCGCGTTTGTATAATAGAGGGCGAATTTTTTACGCGCCCGATTATTAATAAAGGAGTGTTTTTATTTATGATAAATCATATTTCGATAGGTGTCCGCGATACGGAAAAGGTTGCCGGTGTGCTGGCGGAATTATGGGGCGGCTACGCGATGCCGTTTCCGGTAACGCCGAATTCTTTTGTGGTTTTTGCCGATGACGGCAAGGGCACGATGATCGAACTTACGCCGGTTAATACCGTTTTAGAACCCGGAAAGGGATTGCCGCCGGAAGAGGATTTCGACATTAATGTTCCGACCGAAGAATACGAAGCAAAATTCGTCGCGTCGGATTTTTACCCGCAATATGTGGCGACGCATTTGAATATCAACACGCATTTAAGCATTGAAGAATTAAAGGCAATCGGGAAACGCGAAGGCTGGCGCACGCTGACGGCAAACCGCGCGGGAGGCGCATTTCAGCTCGTCGAACTCTGGATCGAAAACCGCTTTATGCTGGAAGTGATGACACCGGAAATGACGCAGCGTTATGTCGAACTGATGCAGCCCGAAGGTTATGCCAATTGGCTTAATATGCCGCTGCCGCCGAAACCCGTTTCGGCAAATTTGAACTTGATCGGTTGAGTTTATATGAAAAGTGTCAGTAGCGTTTGCGTAAGTAAATGTGTTCTTGCAGGACACGATAAAACGCATTTGCTCACGCAAACGCTACTGACTTTTTTCTTAGCTTTTCAAATACGGATTCGTCAAAAACATCATCAATATCAGCAAAATAAAATACGGCACAAGCACCGCCGCGCCCGGGTAATCCTTCGCCACGCGCTGACCGAAAAAGAGCGCGACAATCGAAGCCGCACCGAGAACCGAGGCGTAAAATATCAAAATAAGCGAACCGGAAAACAAAAAATAAACTATTCCCGCGCCGCTCAAAACTCCCGTAACGATTTCCAAAACGGTAATCGTCCCGAGCATCATCGGCACGGTTCCGCGCAAAAACGTCTTGGAAAAATGCCCCGTCAGCCAACCGAGATTTCCCTTCCAATCAAAAACCTTATCAAGCCCCGATTGAATAAAAAGAATGCTCACGAGCAGTGCGCAAAACAGCGCGGGAAGATTTCTGCCTAATTCTTCGATTGTCATAATATTTTGCTGTTAAAATTATTGATCTTCAAGTTTTTCTGCCGTCTTTTCATCAGCTTCGGCTTTTTCCGTTTCACCTGTTTGATGATAAACAAACGCCCGGTTTTGATAGGCAACCACCAATTTGGGATTTAATTCGATTGCTTTGGTAAAATCAGCCAAGGCTTGATCGGTATTATCTTCATTCAAGTGATGAATGCCGCGATTGTTGGTAATGCCTCAATAAAAAGTTACAGATGTTGTTTCAATAAAACGCCTTGATTGAAAATAAAAGACTTACGGGTTTTAAATGAACAAAGAAGTAGTTCCATAACTTATAGTTGAGGCATTACGATTGTTGTAGAAAACAGCATTATTCGGCTCGATCTCGATTGCTTTATTGTAATCAGCCAATGCCAAGTCGGATTTATCGAGTTCCGAATATGACGAAGCCCTCTGAAGATAGATCAAAGCCATCGGCTGAAGATTAAGGGCTTTGGTATAACTCTCAATCGCTTCTTCAAAACGACCGAGTTGATTTAATATAACTCCCCGGTCAAAATGTATTCTAAAATGCGAATCAGTAATTTTTGAAGCAGTATCGAGATCTTCTAAAGCAGAATCAAATTTCGAAAGCTGAGCATAAACAGTTCCCCGATTGATATACGAAAGCGGCAATTTCGGACTTAATTCTATAGCTTTACTGCAATCCGCCATCGCCGATTCAAAATCCCTCATTTTAATATATACGGCGCAGCGATTGGAAAAATATAAACCTTGTTTCGGCGAGATCGAGATTGCCTGATTTTGATCAGCCAAAGCGCGTTCAAAATCACCCATTCTGGCATATACATCAGCACGGTTATTATAACTGACCGATTCTTTCGGGCTTAATTGAACAGCTTTTGAAAAATCCGCCAGAGCATTTGCCAAATCGCCTTTCGCGGAAAAAGTCATTCCGCGATTGTTGTAAGTTACCGCTGTCGGTGACATTTTTATTGCCGTGTTAAAGTCTTCGATGGCTAGATCGAATTTTCCCGATTGACTGTATGAATAACCGCGATTATTAAAGGCAAGCATCAATTTCGGATTCGTTTTGATAATTGCCGTCCACGCCGGAATCGCTTCTTCGTGGCTACCGTTCTGCATCAGTTTTGTAGCATTTTCATAATCCTTTTTAGTTTTAACCGACATCGCCCCGATTTGAGTCGCCCTGATTATCAAAATAGATTCTCTGGTATCATAATCCGGTGTAGGTTCGGGAGTCGGCGCGGTTTCCGTCTGGGCAAAGACGTTCGCGCTGAATAGCAACACAATTGTAAAAAGTATTTTTGTAAGTTTCATAAGTCTTCATTTTTTATATTTATTAAATTTGGTTTTCTGATTTGTCATTGTTCATTCGGCAATTTCTATATTTTCCGCGATAACTTAGGTTAAATTATTCGCTATAAAATCAATTCAGCAGGTGAGCAAAAGAAATGAAAGATTTTCGATTTATGTTTGGAGTCCCGCCTTTCGGCGGCAACCGCCCGCGAAGCGCGGCGTAAACCCGCCTAAAGGCGGGACTCCAAACTTTTCAAAATACCTGATTACATATGCTTACCTGCTTCCTTAGTTTTTTTCAACTACAATTGTCAGCCCCCGCAACCATATTTCAGTGAACTGATTTATTTCAATCTCACGCTCTCCGATTTGAGGATCGAGTGTGAAAAGTTTTTCTTCCGAAATTTTATAAACGACAACGGCGTGAGAATAATTTGCCTGTTCGGTAATTCTTATAAAAACAATCGGCGTTATATCCTGCCGGATTAAATCTTCCAATTCCTCGTATGTGAGATTTGCTTGATAAGCATCAACCCCCAAATCAACAGCAGATTTGACGGCATTAGCCGGAAATGTGCCGTCTTCATCACAATTGCATAAATCTCTCAGGTCAAATTCGGAAATTTCAAAATCATATGAAGCCAAAACCATTCTAAGACAAGCCGGAACACAGGAAAAATAGTGAGTTTGAAAAAAGCGAAGGAGGTTTAGGCAATTGCGAAAACCTCCTTCGCTTTCTTTTTTCCTTTTTTGAGCAACTCGTCGAAGGACATTTCCATTTCGACTTTTCCCGTTTTCACATTAACAAAAGCATCCGTCAATATAATAGGTTTATGGTCGGGATAAGTTAAAGCAATTGGCACTTTCCAACAATGTTTTTTTAGTTCAGGACTCAATACAGAATATCGGTCAGGAAAATCATAATATTGTAACAATCCTTCAACAATTTCTATAGCAACCTGATTATCAATTTCTTTTGAAAGGTAATCATCAATCAAATTCACTAGAAAGTCCGGTTCTTCCTTTCTTAGGTTGGCTTTAAATCTATCTAACTTTTGCCTGTTTCTAATAAGTCTTTTTGAGTCAGAGTATTTTACAAACTTATGATAAGCTTGATAATCAAAAACATTGAAATTTAGCTTTGATATTACTTCCCCTTCACTAAAATTTTTCAAAACTCTGGGATTAGCTATAGATCCTTTTTTTATCTTGAAAATCATTTTCCCAACTGGAAAAGATTTACCCAAAAATAAAAAGTCTTCATTAAATTCAAAAGAAAATTCCTTTCTTTGAGTTGTGGAGTTTTTAAATAAGTCGGCTTCAGTTAGTTTATAATTATAAACAGTTATCGAACTATCAAAAGGCATTGAAAATTCACCTTCAGTAATTCCACGATACAGTATTTCTAATTTTCTAATTTCTTCCGACTCAAACTCTTCTGGAAGATAAAATTTCGTATTAAAGAAATCTTCTATGAATTTTAATTTTCTGGCTAATTTAGCTCGAAAGAGCATATAACTTTTAACTTCAGTTCCTAATTCACTAAAACTAAAGTCTAATGGCAATCCTATAGTTTTAATGTTGAGTGAAACCTTTCTAAGCTCAGCTAATAACAGGTAAATCCTCGTATATAGCAACTCGCCCTGAACACTATTATCTGAGCGTTCAATCTTAAAATCTTCAATTTTGACTTTAGAGTTTTTTCTTTTCAACACTATTTCAATAGTTGGAAAAGAATTTATAGGCTGACTACGAAAAATTAAATAATCATTTTTTTGCGTAAAAGAAAACTTTTGGCTATAAAAGAAAAATTCTCCAAAAGTAAATTCGGCGTGAAATCCACTTATATTTTGAAATTTTGTAAAAGTTCTTTGAGATTGAATTTTTTGAATATCTTCAAAAAAATTGTTTCCCAATAGTGTTGGATTCAATCGAGGAGAATTTACTTTTGAAGTAACTAATTGCATAAATCTATTCTACCTTGTTTTCGTTCGTTTTTGTCATCAATTCCTCGATCTCGTCCGCGTCTTTCGTAACTTTTGACGTTAAATTTAAGTTTCCGTCTTCGGTTACTAAAACATCGTCTTCG
>JBBRVS010000045.1:0-31408 GCA_038246645.1 Pyrinomonadales bacterium | reverse complement strand
TGATGCCGGGCGACAATATCCAGATGGAGATCGAGCTGATCGCCCCGATCGCGATGGAAAAAGGACTGCGTTTTGCGATTCGCGAAGGCGGCAGAACGGTCGGCGCGGGAACTGTTTCCGAGATTGTCGAATAGAGAATTTGTCCTTATTCATTTGTCCTTTATAAAAATAGAGCAAATGACGAATGAATAAGGACTAAGGACTAAAAAAAATGTTAAACGAAAAAATACGCATCAAGCTGAAAGCATACGACCATAGAGTTTTAGACCAATCAACGGTCGAAATTGTTGAAACTGCCAAGCGAACAGGCGCACGGATCGCAGGTCCGATTCCGCTCCCGACAGTCAAAAATAAATGGACTGTTCTGCGTTCGCCGCACGTTGATAAAAAATCACGTGAGCAGTTTGAAATCAGAACGCACAAGCGTTTAATGGACATTCTCGATCCGACAGCGGAAACGGTTGATGCCTTGATGAAATTGGATTTACCCGCCGGTGTTGATGTAGAAATCAAAGCATTCGGCTAAATTAGTCAAGAGTTCACAGAGTTTGCCGGGTTGACTGAGTTTAGAGAGATTTTTATCTCCAATAACTCAGCAAACTCTCCAAACTCGGCAAACTCGGCAAACTCGAAAGAAGATATGATAAACGGAATCATCGGTAGAAAAGTAGGAATGACGCAGCTCTTTGCGGAAGATGGAACGGTTACTCCGGTAACGGTCATCAAAGCGGGACCTTGTGTTGTCGTGCAAACAAAAAGCGCAAACGGACGCGATGGTTATAACGCGGTTCAGCTCGGTCTGGTCGAAGATCAGCCGATCAAAATGAAAAACGTGACAAAACCGATGCGCGGACATTTTGAAAAAACAGGCGGCGGTGTTCCGCCGACCCGGATTCTGCGCGAACTTCGCTTGACTGACGAACCGGATGCCAGCATCGGCGATCAGGTCAAAGCTGATTTATTCGCTGACGGCGATGCGGTCGAAGTTGTCGGGAAATCGAAAGGTCGCGGGTTTGCGGGAACGATTAAGCGTCATAACTTCCAGCGCGGTCCGATGTCGCACGGTTCGATGAATATCCGCGCTCCCGGTTCGATCGGTCAGTCGGCTTATCCGTCGCGTGTTATTAAAGGAACGAAATCTTCGGGACATATGGGCGACGAACGCGTAACTGTCAAGGGTTTGAAAGTAGCGAAAGTTGATGCCGAGAACAATATAATAATGGTTCGCGGCGCAGTTCCCGGTCCGAACGGAAGTTTGGTTATTGTTAAGAAATCAGATAAAAAAATCGGCAAAAAGTAGTAAGCATTAAAATGCAAATTACAACTGCCAATTGAAATGGAGTGAGATTATGCCTACCGCAAAGGTTCGCAATTTAAGTAATAAAGAGGTCGGAGAAGTCGAACTTTCCGATGCCGTGTTCGGAGTTGATTTGAATGAATCGCTCATCCACGCGGCAGTTACCAACTATCTGGCAAATCGCCGACAGGGAACATCCGCAACCAAAACTCGCGGAAATGTTTCGGGCGGCGGTAAAAAGCCCTGGAAGCAAAAGGGAACCGGTCGGGCGCGCGTTGCGTCGAATCGTTCGCCTTTATGGCGCGGCGGTGGTCGCGTTCACGGTCCGCAACCGCGAGATTGGTCATACAAAATGCCCAAGAAAATGCGGCGCGGTGCGCTTCGCTCGGCTTTGTCGGAAAGATTGCGTGAAGGAAATTTGATTATCATCGAAGATTTTTCGATTGACAGCAACAGAACGCGCGATTTCGTTAATGTTTTATCAACGCTCGGATTTGCCGGTAAAAAGAAAGCGACGAAAGTTTTAATTGTTGATTCGCTGGACAATCAAAACTTGGTTATGTCTTCGCGGAATGTGCAGAAAACGAAAATTACAAACGGTTTCGGTTTGAACATTTACGATCTGATCTATCACGAAAAACTTTTGATTTCAAAAGCGGCACTCGAAGAATTAAATCATTTGCTCGATCCGCTCAGAGAAAAAAGCGGAGCTGATGCGGAAGTAGAAGAAGTGAAAGCGGAAGCTGCTGCGCCGAAGGCGAAGAAAGAAGCTAAACCGAAAAAGGAAAAAGCCGAAAAAGCCGAAAAAGCCGAAAAAGCCGAAAAAGCGGAAAAAGTAGAAGACACTCCGGCAGTTGAAAATAACGAAACCGAGGAGGCGACGGAAAATGAGTAAATTAAATGTTTGGGACGTATTAAAGTCGCCGATCGTTACGGAAAAAAGTGTTCTTTTAAAGGAAGAAACGACCGATAACGAAGATGCCGGACAGATTTTGACCTTTCGTGTTAATACGAAAGCCGGAAAGATCGACATTAAAGGCGCGGTCGAAGAAATCTTCGGTGTGAAAGTTGCGAGAATCCGCACGATTCAGTATCAAGGCAAAATGAAGCGTCGCGGAAAACAGGAAGGTCGCCGTCCATCTTGGAAAAAAGCGTATGTGACGTTGAGAAAAGGCGAACCGCACGTAGATTACGCGGAAGCTATTTAGTTATTGGTCATTTGTCCTTCGTCATTTGCAAGATGGATAAAATTGAGAAAGACGAACAAAGAACAAAGTTATGGGAATTAAGAGATTAAAACCAACATCACCGGCGCGGCGTTATCAAACGTATTTGACCCGCGATGAATTGACTCCGGGCGCAAAGCCCGAGAAGTCTTTGCTTGAGCCGAAGAAACGAATTTCAGGTCGTAATAATGACGGACGAATAACAGTTCGGCGGCGCGGCGGCGGACATAAACGGCATTACCGGATTATTGATTTCAAACGCAATAAAATCGGGGTTCCGGGGAAAGTTTCGCAGATCGAATACGATCCGAACCGTTCGGCGCATATCGCTCTGATCACGTATCTCGACGGCGAAAAACGCTATATTATCGCACCAATCGGTTTAAAGGTCGGTTCGATGATTATGAGCGGCGAAGAAGCCGATATTTTGCCGGGAAATACTTTACCGATTAAGAATATCCCGCTCGGAACATCGGTTCATAATATCGAACTTCGTCCGGGAAAAGGCGGACAGCTCGTTCGTTCAGCCGGAACATTCGCTCAGCTCGTTGCCAAAGAAGGCGATTACGCGCAGATGAGAATGCCGTCCGGTGAAGTTCGTAGAATTCCGGTAGTTTGCACGGCAACCGTCGGTCAGGTCGGAAATCAGGAACACGAAAATGTCAGCCTCGGTAAAGCCGGTCGTTCACGCTGGATGGGTCGCCGTCCGAAAGTTCGCGGCGTTGTGATGAATCCGGTTGATCACCCGCACGGCGGCGGCGAAGGTAAAACTTCCGGCGGTCGCCATCCGGTTACGCCCTGGGGACAACCGACCCGCGGTTACAAAACACGTAGAAACAAACGCACGGACAATATGATCGTCCGCGACAGAAGAAGGAAATAATTTCGATTTCGGATTTTAGATTTCGGATTTTAGATTGGTGTTAACTAATTAAATCCAAAAATCTAAAATCTAAAATCTAAAATCTAAAATAAAGATATGCCACGTTCATTAAAAAAAGGACCGTTTATAGATTTAAGTGTTCAGAAGGTTTTGAGAAAGATTATGGAAGGCGGAGCAAAACCGCAGGCAATCAAAACCTGGTCGCGTCGTTCGACGATTACGCCCGATATGGTCGGTTTGACCTTCGGCGTACACAACGGCAAACGCCATATTCCGGTATTCGTTACCGAAAATATGGTCGGACACAAACTCGGAGAATTTTCGCCGACCAGAGTTTTTAAGGGACATCCCGGAACAAAGGCGGAAAAAGCGGCTAAAAGAAAATAGAATTGGTCATTAGTCCTTTGTCAGTTGTCATTTGCGGATTGATTTCAATTAAATAACAAAGGACAAAAGACAAAGCGCAAAGGACAAAACAGATATGGAAGCGATAGCAAAAAGAAAAAATTTGAAAGGCTCGCCGCGAAAAACGCGGCTGGTAATTGACCTGATTCGCGGGCGGAATGTTTCGCAGGCACTGGCGATTCTTAAATTTACAAATAAACGGGCGGCTGATCCGGTGTCTAAACTTCTGCGTTCGGCAATTGCCAATGCAACTTATCTGGCGGAACAGAAAAATATTGCGATTGACCCTGATGATCTGTGGGTAAAGAGCTGTTTCGTAGATATGGGAATGCACAAAAACCGCCGCCGTCTGCGTCCCGCGCCGCAAGGTCGCGCTTATCAGGAACAGCGTCATTACTGCCATATTACGATTCTGGTTTCGAGCGAAAAACCGGAAAGTCCGGTCGTTAAAATGAAAAAACACGGCAACAAAGTTAATGCCGAACAGGTCGAACTCATAGAAGCCAACGCTTCCAAGAGAAAATCGAAAAAAGCCGATAAACCGGTAGCTAAAGAAACCAAAGCGGAAAAGACAGAAGAAGTAGTCGAAGTTGAAAAGCCGGTGGTTGATTTGCCGGAAGTTGAAACTTCGACAGCCGAAGAAGCCAAAACCGATACTGCGCCTGTAGAAGAAACTGTTGAAGATACAACGGAAGAAGTTACTGCGGAAGAAACTGTTGAAGAAACGACGGAAGCCGCTCCGGTTGAAGAATCTGCTGAAACAGAAGAACCGTTTGACAACAAACCATTAGCGGCGCAAACCGATGAAGAAAAAACCGGCAGCAAACCGGCGGAAGACGCGCAGCTTGACAGAAACGAGGAATTGGAAAGACAGTAAATATATTTGCGATTTGCAATTTTCAAAATGAAGGCAAATAAAAATCGCAATTTGCAGATCGACGAGTCGAAAATAAATATTATGGGACAGAAAGTTCATCCATACGGATTCAGAGTTGGTTATAACAAAGATTGGCATTCGCATTGGTATGCGAAAAATGATTTTGCCGTGTTTCTGGCAGAAGATTTACAACTGAAACGCGATTTGAAGAAGCGTTTTATGGGCGCAGGCGTTTCGCACATTGACATCGAACGCGCCGCCAATCGTTTGAAAATTATCATATATACTTCGCGTCCCGGAATTATCATCGGTCGCAAGGGCACTGAAATTGAAAAACTCAAAGAAGATTTATCAAAGAAAACCGGACGCGATGTGATTGTTTCGATTCAGGAAATTCGTCATCCTGAACTTAATGCCCAACTTCAAGCTGAAAAGATCGCCCAGCAGCTCGAAAAACGAATCGCTTTTCGCCGGGCAATGAAAAAAACGATTGAGGAAACTCTTCGTTTCGGAGCGCACGGAATCAAAGTAATGTGCGCCGGACGTTTGAACGGGGCGGAAATCGCCCGCACCGAATGGTCTTTGGAAGGTCGTCTTCCGCTTCACACCTTGCGCGCCGATATTGATTTCGGTTTCGCCGAAGCCTTGACAACATTCGGAATTATCGGCGTAAAATGCTGGATTTATCGCGGCGAAATTCTCGATCCGAATGCTTCGATGGCTCGCGGAACGACAACCGATCCGATCAATGAAGTGAAAGTCGAACAGGGCGCACGCGGACGCGGCGGTCGCGGCAGATTTGATCGGGGCGATAATCGAAACGACAGAAACGATAGAAACAGAAGATAAAGGTAAAAGGTAAAAAGTAAAAGGTAAAAGGTAAAACATAGTAGATGACCTTCTTTACTTGACAGGAACCTTTTATTTTTTTGAAATTGAAATTTTTTAGAAATTAATAACATTTGCCGGATTTTGCGAAAAATAAATCAGAGATAAACAATCGCAACCGCAAATGAAAAAATCGCAAATTGAGGTAACTCGCTATGTTAATGCCGAAAAAGGTCAAGCACCGGAAAGTAATGAAAGGTCGGATGAGAGGCAAAGCCACTCGCGGCGACAAGTTAAACTTCGGTGATTTTGGACTCAAAACTTTAGAATCGGGTTGGATTACCGACCGACAAATCGAAGCGGCTCGTATTGCAATGACGCGCCACGTCAAACGCGGCGGAAAAATCTGGATCAGAATGTTTCCCGATAAGCCGATTACCAAAAAACCTGCGGAAACCCGTATGGGTAAAGGAAAAGGCGCGCCGGATCACTGGGTTGCAGTCATCAGACCGGGCAGAATTTTGTATGAAATTCAAGGTGTTCCTGAAGATTTGGCGCGTGAAGCAATGCGGCTGGCGGCGCAAAAACTGCCGGTTAAAACAAAATTTGTCACCCGCGCCGATTTAGAAGGAGGCGTAGTTTAAGAAAATGAAACGTAAAGAAGTAATGGAACAGCTCCGTGAAATGGAAATGGACGAACTGCGCGAACAAGCCGATAGTTTGAAGGAATCGCTCTTTCGTCTGAAATTCAAAAAAACATTAGGCGTTGGCGATACGGTCAATGATATTCGGCGCGAGAAGAGAACTCTGGCGCGGGTTTATACGCTGATTACCGAACGAGAAGCGGAAGCTAAAAAGGCAGCCAAATAGAAAAGGTTGAAATAGTAAAATGGCAAAGAAGAAGAACGAAGAAACAGTTGAAGAAACAGCAGAAGTAACCGAAACCGAAGTCCCGACGGAAGCAACGGAAGAAACGGCTGTCGAATCAAAAGCAGACGATAACGCGGAAGACGCAGTAGAAGACAAGCCGAAAAAAGGCAAAGCTAAGAAAGAAGCTAAAGCCGAAGTTGCGGAAGAATCATCAATTGTTGAAGATGTTTTAGAGGCTGCCGCTTCGGTGGTTGAAACAGTAGCCGAAGGTTCGTCAGCTTTAGTTGAAGCGGTTGTCGGAGATTCAGGCAAAGAAAAGAAAACGACATCCAAACGTGCTGAACGAGTCGGGATCGTATCATCGGACAAAATGACGAAAACCGTCGTTGTCAGAGTTGACCGTCAGGTCAAACATCCGATCTATCGTAAATATATTAAGCGCAAAAAGAATTTTATGGCGCACGACGAACTCGGTTCGACGATCGGCGATAAAGTCCGCATTGTTGAAACCAGACCGCTTTCAGCCAGAAAGCGTTGGCGCGTAGTTGAAATTATTCAGAAAGCAGAGAAATAAGTTCGGCGAGTTGAGAGTTGACTGATGTTTTCTGAGTTTTTGACTCGGTCAACTCACAACTCGGTCAACTCGGTCAACTTTGAACGGAGTGATATTATGATTCAGATGCAAACCTCTTTGACAGTTGCCGATAATTCGGGAGCTAAAAGAGTTGTAATGATTGCGCCGATTGGCGGTTCAACCAGTAAAATTGCCAGATTGGGCGATAAAATTAAAGTTACCGTAAAAGAAGCGTCGCCCGGCGGAACGGCAAAAAAAGGTAAGGTCTATAACGCGGTGATCGTCAGAACACGCAAGGAAACGCGCCGCAAAGACGGAACTTATATTCGTTTTGACGAAAATGCCGCGGTTCTTATCAAAGACGATGATACGCCGATCGGGACACGCGTTTTCGGTCCGGTTGCCCGTGAATTGCGCGAGAAAAGATTTATGAAAATCGTTTCGCTCGCACCGGAGGTGATTTAATGATGAAAACGGTAAAAAAAGGAACAATCCGAAGTAAGTATAAGCGCGGTGATCAGGTGGTATTTATTGCCGGCAAGGAATATAACCGTTATGACACGAGCGGAAAACGTAATCCGTTTCGCGGGAAGGTAATTGCGGTTGATCCGCGTAATGCCAAAGTCAAGGTCGAAGGCGCGATGATCGTTAAAAGGCATCGCAAAGCCGTTCCGCAAATGAATGTCGAAGGCGGAATTATCCAGCAGGAAGCGTGGGTTGATGTTTCAAACGTCGCGCATATTGATCCTGAAACCGGAAAACCGACGCGGATCAAATACGAAACGCAGGACGGCAGAAAGGTTCGCGTCGCGAAAAGCGGAAAAGCAATTCCCGAACCGGACAAAACACGCCGCCCAAGAGCGGAAGCGGAAGCAACCGAAGAAGTTTCGGAAACTAAATCGGAACCTAAATCGGAACCTAAATCGGAACCTAAAGAAGATAAAGAATAAGTTTGAGGTTTGGAAACACACGGTAGGTTCAAAGTTACAGGTTCACGGTTCAAAGTTTTAAGAAATATATAACTTGGAACATTAAACTTTGAACTTTGAACTCAGAGAGTGAGACCCAAACGTAAAATTTAGGAGAAAAACTCAAACAATGGCTAGATTAAAAGAAAAATACAGAAAAGAAATTGCTCCGGCAATTGCCAAGGAATTCGGTATCGAAAATGTCATGGCAATTCCGAAGGTTGAAAAAGTCGTGATCAATATGGGAATGGGAGAAGCGATCAGCAACTCAAAAATTCTCGATACGGCAGTTGAAGAAATACAGACGATTTCGGGACAAAAACCCGTAATTACGAAAGCGAAAAAATCAATCGCGGCATTTAAATTGCGTCAGGGAATGAACATCGGCACGATGGTTACCTTGCGCGGCGACCGGATGTATGAATTTCTTGACCGATTGATCTCGGTTGCTCTGCCGCGGGTGCGCGATTTTCGCGGAATTTCCGGCAAGGCGTTTGACGGGCGCGGCAATTATACGTTGGGAATCAAGGAACAGTTGATTTTTCCCGAAATTGATTTTAACAAAGTTGATAAAACTCGCGGAATGAATATTTCAATCATTACCACCGCAAAGAATGACGAACAGGCGCGTGCGCTTTTGAAAGCACTCGGAATGCCGTTTCGTCAGGGTAAATAAAAAGTTATGGCAAAGATTAGTAAAGTTGTAAAAAACGAAATGCGTAAAAAAACGGTGGCTCAATATGCCGAGCGGCGGGCAGCGTTGAAGAAAATCATCAACAATCCCGAATCTACGCCCGAAACAGTGGATGCCGCGCAATTGAAATTGCAGAAATTGCCGCGCAATTCCAGCCCGGTTCGCGTCCGTAATCGTTGTTCGCAGACGGGTCGCCCGCGCGGATACCTGCGTAAATTCGGTATTTCGCGAATCGCTTTAAGAGAGTTGGCTCTGGAAGGTCAAATTCCGGGCGTTGTTAAATCAAGTTGGTAAGTGCGATTTTAGGTTTTAGATTTTGGATTTTAGATTTAATTTCGGCAGAATAAAATTTTTTTCCGAAGCTAAAACAAAACCCAAAATCCAAAATCCAAAATCCAAAATAGATTGACGGAGTTAAATTAGAAAATGACAGATCCAATTGCAGATATGCTGACGCGAATTCGCAACGCGATTGCGGCGAATCATCCGCGTGTAGATATTCCGGGTTCAAAGTTGAAAATGGAAGTTGCCCGCATTCTTAAAGAAGAAGGCTACATCAACAGTTATGTAACCAAAACCGAAGGTATTAAATATACGATTCGCGTCTTTTTGCGCTACGATGCCAAAGGCACTTCTTCGATCACGCATCTTTCGAGAGTTTCTCGTCCGGGCAGAAGAGTCTATGTCGGCTCGAAAGGCGTGCCGAAGGTTCTCGGCGGTTTCGGAATTAATATCGTTTCCACCTCGAAAGGTTTGATGAGCGGAAAACAAGCCCGCAAAGAAAATATCGGCGGGGAAATTTTAGCAGAAGTTTATTAAAGATTTAGTCCTTCGTCATTTGTCTTTTGTCCTTCGCAAGTGGAATTAAACAAATGACAAATGACAAATGACAAACAGAGGAAATTATGTCGCGTGTAGGAAAGAAACCAATTACGATACCCTCAGGTGTTACCGTTTCGATTAACGATGGCGAATTGGAAGTAAAAGGTCCGAAAGGAACTTTGAAAAGTCCGATTCCGAAAGGTGTCGAGTTCAAAATGGAAGACAACACTCTTAGTGCCGAGCGTGCCGGAGACGATTTATCGGCGATGCACGGTTTGGCAAGAGCTTTGGCAAATAATGCGGTTGTCGGCGTAACTGAAGGTTTTAAAAAAGAGCTGGATCTCGTCGGCGTTGGTTATAAAGCCGACGTTCAGGGCAAGAAAATTGTTTTCGCGCTCGGTTATTCACATCCGATCGAATATGCTCTGCCGGACGGAATCGAGGCAAAAGCCGAAAGAGTACCGTCAAAATCGTCAATTACGCAATATCAATTGACTCTGACTTTGAGCGGCATTGATAAACAATTGCTCGGTCAGGTGGCGGCGGAACTTAATCGTTTGCGAAAACCGGATGCTTATAAGGGCAAAGGCGTGCGCTATGCCGATAAGGTCTATAGATTAAAACCGGGTAAAACAGGAAAATAAACCGATTTCGGATTTTAGATTTTGGATTATTTTCGGCAGAATTAACTTTTTCCGAAACTAAAACAAAATCTAAAATCTAAAATCTAAAATCTAAAATCTAAAATTGAGTTATGGCAAAGAATACTAGAGCAGAAATCAGACGCGGAGTTCACACCCGCATTCGCAAGAAAGTGCAAGGCACACAGGAACGTCCGCGCCTTGCCGTTTATCGCAGTACGAATCACATTTACGCGCAAGTGATTGATGATGAAAGCGGCAAAACTTTAGCGGCGGCTTCGACCACCGAAAAAGATATGGGCTTGAAATCGGGCGGAAATATCGAAGCGGCGCAAAAAGTCGGCAAAGCAATTGCCGAACGCGCCCTTTCGGCAGGTGTGAATCAAGTAGTTTTTGACCGCGGCGGTTATGTTTATCACGGGCGCGTCAAGGCTCTGATAGATGCCACGCGTGAAGCGGGATTAAACAAAAACGAAACAGCAGCAGCGCAAAACGAAGAGAAGGAAACAGAAGAAAGTAATGAAAGCTAACAGACAAAGAATTTCTCCGAACGGTTTGGTTTTAAATGACCAATTAATTTCCATCAATCGTGTGACGAAAGTAGTCAAAGGCGGTAAGAATATGTCGTTTGCCGCATTGGTCGTCGTCGGCGATGAAGCCGGACACGTCGGATTCGGAACCGGAAAAGCGAAGGAAGTTCCGAATGCAATCAAAAAGGCGGTTGAAGCGGCGAAGAAAAATCTGATTCGCGTTCCGTTGATCAACGGCACTCTGCCGCATCAAATCATCGGTAAATACGGCGCGGGAAGAGTTTTATTGAAACCGGCGGCGGAAGGAACAGGCGTTATCGCCGGCGGCGCGGTGCGCCCGATTCTGCAATCGCTCGGCGTTCATAATGTTCGCACGAAAATTCTCGGTTCGAGTAATGCACACAACGTCATTCGCGCAACTTTTGACGGTTTGATGCGAATGAAAGATCCGATAGATGTAGCGCGTTTGCGCGGTAAACAATTGGAAGAACTCAGCTAATTTTCGATTTGCAATTTTCGATTTGCAATTTTTCAAAGATGATTTCGATGATTGTCGGAGATTAAAGAAAAACGAATCTAAAATCTAAAATCTAAAATCTAAAATTAAAGAAATGGCAAAGAATCAAGAAAAACAAGAAGACGGCGGAACGATCAAAATCCAGTATTACAAAAGTATGATTGGCTATCCGAAAAAACAAAAAACGATTGTGAAAAGTCTCGGCATTACAAAGATGAATCAAATCGTCGAGCGTGCCGATAATCCTTCGATGCGCGGCATTGTCGAAAAAGTTCCGCATCTTTTAAGAATTGTCGAATAAGAGAAAGGGTTAATCGTGAATCGTTAATCGCCGATAGATTTTTTGCGACGAGTTTATTATCCTAATAACTTTGAGCAAAGGACAATCTTTCAGAGGCGGATGGCGATTCGCGATTCACTATTTACAGAGGAAAGAAAAATGGCATTAGCACTAAACAATCTGCGTCCGGCAAAAGGCTCGACGCACAAGAAAAAGAGAGTCGGGCGCGGACCCGGTTCGGGACTCGGCAAAACCGCCGGACGCGGACATAAAGGTCAAAAATCGCGTTCGGGTTACAGCCAGAAAATCGGTTTTGAAGGCGGACAGATGCCTTTGCAGCGTCGCTTGCCGAAACGCGGTTTTACCAATATTTTCAAAACGAAATGGCTTGAAATCAGCCTTGGAAAACTCGAAGAAAACTTCAACGCGGGCGATGAAATTTCGCCGGAAGTTTTGCACGAACGCGCTTTGATCAAAAAAGCCAAGCACGATCTCGTCATTTTGGGCAGCGGAGAAATCTCGAAAGCCTTAAATGTTTCGGCGCATCGTTTTACCAAATCCGCTAAGGAAAAAATCGAAAAAGCGGGCGGAACGGCGACCGTTATCGAAAAAGCCAGCAAAGTTCTGGAAAAAGGCGTTAAAGCGAAAGATAAAGGCAACAGCTAAATTAAATTTTGGAGTAACCTTCAGAGGAGAAGTATGGATAAGTTTTTAAGTGCCGTCCAAAATATGTTCAGAGTTCCCGAGTTGAGAAAACGTATTCTCTTCACGCTCGGACTTCTGGCAATCTATCGTTTGGGAGCGCACGTTACCGCGCCCGGAATAAATACGGCGCGACTTGAACAAGTTTGGGGCGAAGTTGCCGGAACGCTGCTCGGCGTTCTCGATTTATTTTCGGGCGGAAATTTCCGCACGATTTCCGTCCTCGCGCTCGGCGTAATGCCATACATTACGGCTTCGATTATTATGCAATTGATGCCGGTTCTCTCGCCGCAAGTCAAGAAAATTCAGGAAGAAGGCGAAGTCGGACGGCAAAAACTCAATCAGTGGACGCGTTATCTGACCGTAGTACTCTGTACCGTTCAATCGTTTTTTGTCGCCACGTGGCTGCAGAGAAACGGCGTAATGGCGGATACCTGGTGGGGTTCGGTTATGATTGTCGTAACACTCACGACCGGAACGATTTTTGTGATGTGGCTCGGTGAACAAATCACCGAACGCGGAGTCGGAAACGGTATCTCGCTGTTGATTTTTGCCGGAATTATTATCGGGTTGCCGAATGCGGTAACGCAGGTTTTTGCAAGAATTCAGGGCAGTGATCCTTTGCAAACGCTTGGTGTTATTTTTCTTGTTGCAGTAATTATCGGGCTGATTGCGCTGATTGTTTATGTCGAATCGGCACGAAGAAATATTGCCATCAGCTATGCCAGCCGGCGTGTCGGCAATCAGACTTTTAAAGGACAGGAAACGAGTCTTCCGCTCAAAATAAATATGGGCGGCGTTATTCCGGTTATTTTCGCTTCATCGGTGTTGGCGATGCCGCAGACAATTTTAACGGCAATGCCGCCGGATCCGAATAATCCAAATTCGACATGGGCGCAAATCTACACATTTTTCCAGCAATTTCACGGCGGCGATCCGTATTACGAATTGGTCTTCGGTTCGCTGATCGCGCTATTCACGTTTTTCTATATTACGATTGTTTTTAACACGGATGATGTTGCGGATAATTTGCGGAAACACGGAGGATTTATTCCGGGAATTCGTCCCGGCGCACAGACCGCGGATTACTTGAATTCGATTATGACGCGTCTGACGACCGTCGGAGCAATTTATCTGGTCTTTATTTGTTTCTTGCCGCAGATTCTTCTGAGCGGGTTCAGAGTTGCACGCCTTCCGTTTATCGGAACTCCGCTGGACAACTTTTTTACCGCAACGCCCGGACTTACCTGGATACCGGTCGGATTAGGCTATCAGTTCTTTTTCGGCGGAGCTTCGCTTTTGATTATCGTCGGCGTAGCGATGGATACGGTTTCGCAGATCGAAGCCCAGCTCGTGATGAGAAATTATGAAGGTTTCCTCGGTGCGGGTTCGAGATTGCGCGGCAGAAGAAATTAAGAAGAGGGGAAGAGGGGAAGAGCAGAAGAAGAGAAAATGTTTAAGCGACAGAATTCTCCGATTCTTTTCTTCTCTTCGCCTCTTTTAGAAAAGTTATGGACAAAATAATTGTGCTGATCGGTGCGCCGGGCGCGGGGAAAGGGACACAAGCGAGGCTTCTGGAAGAACGGCGCAGCATTCCGCAAATCTCGACGGGCGATATGTTCCGCGAAATGAAAAATGCGGACACGCCGCTGGCAAAAGAAGTTCAGGCAACAATGGCGGAAGGGAAATTGATTTCCGACGACTTGACCTACAAAATCGTTAAAGACCGGACTTCGAGAGAAAACGGCGCTTATATTCTTGACGGTTATCCGCGCACCGCCGTTCAAGCCGAACAGCTCGAAGTATTAGCCGAAGAACAAGGAAAAACGATTCAGGCAATCGAGCTTGATGTTCCAAAGGAAGAATTGTTGAAACGCCTGACCGGAAGGCGTTCTTGTCCGGTTTGCGGAGAGATTTACAATATTTATTCAAAACCGCCGAAAATTGACAATGTTTGTGATTTTCATCCGGAAGCAAAGTTAAATCATCGCGCCGATGATAACGAAGAAAGCGTTTCGACGCGCCTTAAAACTTACGAAGAAAAAACTAAACCCTTGATCGAGTACTACAAAAATTCGGGACGGCTTGAAAAAGTCAAAGGCGAGGGAAGTTTGGAAGATATTTACAAAAAGATAGAAAGTTTGATTTGATCCTTTAAGTTATCAAATTTAACAAAGGACAAATGCTGAAAGATTCAGAGATCGGAAATTTCGTCAGGAAATACAGCCAGATTTTATTGGGTAAGAAAATGATTATCGCCAAATCGAGAAAAGATTTAGACCGGATGCGCGAAGTCGGGGAGTTGATCGCCGAAGTGCGTGAAACTCTGCGCTCAATGGTCAAGCCCGGAATTACGACGCTCGAACTTAATGCCGTTGCCGAAAAAATGATGCGCGATGCGGGCGCGATTCCGACATTTATCGGCTACAAACCGCACGGAATGGTGCCGTTCCCGTATGCCATCTGCGCTTCGGTCAACGATCAGATCGTTCACGGTTTTTCGAGCGATATTCCTTTAAAAGAAGGCGATATTCTTTCGATTGATATGGCGGCAACTTTTAACGGTTTTGTCGGGGATACGGCAACGACGATTCCGGTCGGCGAAATCACGGATGAACTCAAACAACTGATCCGCGTGACGGAAGAATGTCTGGATTTGGCGATTCAGGAATGTTATCCGAACAGACGGGTCGGCGATTTAGGAGCAGTGGTTCAGGAACACGCCGAAACATTCGGTTACGGAATCGTCCGCGATTACACCGGACACGGAATCGGACGCAATATGCACGAAGCTCCGCAAATTCCGAATTACGGCAGACGCGGAACAAAAGAAAAAATTCGTGCCGGTTTTGTATTTGCAATCGAACCGATGCTAAACCTCGGAACGCACGAAACAAAAACTCTGGACGATAAATGGACAGTCGTTACCAAAGACGGAAAAGCCAGCGCACACGCCGAGCATACGGTTGCCATTACGGCGGAAGGTCCTGAAATTTTGACTTTAACAAAAGAGCAAAAAGCGAAGTTAAAAGAGTCAAAAATCGAAAGTGCCTCGGCTTAACTTGATTTATCACGAGAAAAAAGCTAACATTTACGGTTTGTCCAACAAGTTGGAAATTGGGCTTGATATTTTATGTCAAAAGAAGAAGCGATAGAAGTGACAGCGACGGTTTTGGAGACTCTGCCGAATGCGATGTTTAAGGTTGCACTGGAAAACAACCAGCATCAGGTGTTGGCGCATATCTCCGGCAAAATGCGGAAAAATTTTATTCGTATCCTGCCCGGCGACCGGGTTTTAGTTGAACTTTCGCCATACGATTTAAGCCGTGGGCGAATTACATATCGCTATAAATAAAAGTTTGAGGGAAAAGTTATGAAAGTTCGTCCTTCTGTAAAAAAGATGTGCGATAAATGCAAAGTTATTCATCGTAAAGGCGTTGTTCGGGTGATTTGTGAAAATCCGAAACATAAACAACGTCAGGGGTAAATAGATTTCAGATTTTAGATTTCGGATTTTAGATTGAAAGGTTCTTCAATCTAAAATCCGAAATCTAAAATCAAAAATTGGAGATAAAAGATGGCTCGTATAGCAGGTGTTGATTTACCACCAAATAAAAGATCGCAGATCGGTTTGACCTACATTTACGGTGTCGGCAAGCCGCGCGCAACAGCGATTTTAGAAGAAGCTGATATCAGTATTGATACAAAGATCAAGGATTTGAGCGAAGAAGAATTATCTAAAATTCGTTTGATTTTAGATACTCAAGGCGATATCGAAGGTGATTTGCGAAAGCGCGTACAGATGGACATCAAGCGTTTGATGGACATAGGTTGTTATCGCGGTCTGCGTCATCGTCGCGGTTTACCGGTGCGCGGTCAAAGAACCAGCACCAACGCCCGCACCCGTAAAGGACCGCGTAAAGCGGCGGTTGCAAAGAAAAAAGCTCCGGGTAAGAAATAAAAATATGTAGGTAGTAGATAGTAGGAAGTAGTAAATATCACTTTTCTACTATCTACTACCTTCTGACTACTAACTACTTTGAATTATGGCTAAAGCAAAAACGGCAGGTAAGAAAAAGACTTTTCGTAAAAAAGAGAAAAAACACATTCCGGTAGGAATCGTGCATATTGCGGCATCGTTTAATAATACGCTGATTTCGATTACCGATACGCAGGGCAATCTGGTGGCGCAATCGTCTTCCGGCGCACGCGGTTTTCGCGGTTCGCGCAAAGGAACCCCGTTTGCGGCGCAGCAGGCGGCAAGTGAAGTGGCGCGTAAAGCGCAGGATGTCGGTATGCGCGAAGTTGAAGTTCGCGTCAAAGGTCCGGGCGGCGGACGTGAATCGGCGATTCGGGCGATCAATAATGCGGGAATTCGCGTAACCTCGATCAGAGATACCACGCCTGTTCCGCATAACGGCTGCCGACCGCCGAAACGCCGAAGAGTGTAACGATTTCGGATTTCGGATTTTGGATTTCGGATTGAAAAATCGGAATCCAAATAAAATTTGAAAATTAATTTAAATTATCAAAAGGACGAAGGGGATTTTATTTGAATTTCCCGTAAACTTTTCCGTCAAAAATGAAATGCCGATTAAAATTTTGCGAATGAGGATTTATAAAAATCCAAAATCCGAAATCTAAAATCCAAAATCATTTTTGCGGAAGCAAAAAAAATTATGGCTAGATATAGAGATGCGGTGTGCCGTTTGTGTCGCCGCGAAGGTGGAAAATTATTTTTAAAGGGTGATCGGTGCTTTAAACCGTCTTGCGCGATTGAAAAACGCGGAACGAATCCGCCGGGACAACACGGCGCAAACAGAAGACGTAAAGCATTAGCCGGTTACGGTTTGCAGCTTCGGGAAAAACAGAAGGTCAAGCGTATTTACTTCGTGCTTGAAAAACAATTCCGCAATTATTTCGAAAAAGCATCGCGTCAAAAAGGGATCACGGGCGAAAATCTGCTCTTTATGCTCGAACGGCGTCTTGATAACACGGTTTATCGTGCCGGATTTTCGACTTCCCGCCGCCAATCGCGGCAGCTTGTCAATCACGGACACGTCGAAGTCAACGGACGCAAGGTTGATATTCCGTCGTTTCAGGTCAAAGTCGGCGACGTGATCAGCATCAAGGGCAAGAGTCATTCCAACCCGCACGTTGAAGGTGCGTGGCAGACATCCGGCGGACGCGGTCGTCCGGTTTGGATTTCGACCACATCTTCGGGTGAGTTGACTGTAAATATTACCGCTCTTCCGACACGCGCAGACATTGATGCAAATATTAACGAACAGTTAATCGTCGAGCTTTACAGCAAGTAGTTTTTTTAGTTCCGGCAGGCAAAATTGCTTGGTTATTCAAGTGTTTTTTGCCTTCCGGTTGTCCTTTGTTTTAAACAGAGTTTTTATTAAAAGACAGATATGACACAAAGCAATAATTGGACAGATTTCCAAATGCCCAGCCGCCTGCAGGTTGAATCGGAAACTTTAACCGAAAAATACGGTAAGTTTTACGCCCAGCCTTTTGAACGCGGTTTCGGTACAACAATCGGCAACTCACTTCGTCGCGCACTTCTTTCATCTATCGAAGGTGCGGCTGTAACGGCAGTAAAAATCGAAGGAGTTGAACACGAATTTTCATCCATCAAGGGTGTGGTTGAAGATGCGACCGACGTTATTTTAAATCTCAAGCAAATTCCGTTCACACTGCACGGTGAAGGTCCGAAAACTTTGACCATCAGCAAAAGCGGTGCGGGCGAAATAACCAGCGCGGATATCGAACACGACGGTGAAGTTGAAATTCTTGATGAAGAAGTTCATATCGCCACGATCAGCACGAGCGGCGAATTGAATATCGAGATGCGTCTGCAAAAAGGTCGCGGCTATGTTTCTGCCGAATTCAATAATGACGAAGACCTTTCGGTCGGTTATATTCCGATTGATTCGGTTCACACGCCGATCAAAAAGGTCAATTACGGCGTTGAAAAAACCCGTCAGGGTTCAAACACCGAATTTGATAAATTAACGATCGAAGTTTGGACGGACGGTTCGGTCAAACCCGAAGATTCGATCGGTTTGGCGGCAAAACTCGTCAAGGATCATATGTCCATCTTCATCAATTTTGAAGAAGAGGAAGAAGATTATAAATTTGAAGATATTGCGCGTCCGCCGCTTCTTCGCAACGATCTGCTGGATCGTTCGGTTGATGAACTCGAACTTTCGGTTCGTTCATACAACTGTTTGAAAAATGCGGATATTCGTTCGATTCGCGATCTGATTCGCCGCAGCGAAAAAGATATGCTCAATACCAAAAATTTCGGTAAAAAATCCTTAACGGAAATCAAAGACCTGCTCCACGGAATGGGCTTGGATTTCGGAATGGATTTTGACGAGCAGGGCAATCCGATTCCCGGATCGGGCGGACGGGATTTATAAATAGTAAGGTAAAAAGTGAAAGGTAAAAAGTAAAACTTAGTATCTGAAAATATCCGATTTGGGCAGTTTTTAATAAATTCGATAAACTTTAAACCATTTTTTACTTGCTTTGAATATTAAATTTTGAGTTATGAGTTTCAAGTTTGATCTCTATAAAAATTTGGAACTTGGAACTTGGAACTTGGAACTTATAGAATTATGCGACACTTAAAAGCACATCGTAAATTAGGCAGAACAACGGAGCATCGGGTTTCGATGCTCCGTAATATGGCGACTTCTTTGATCAACGCCGAAAAAGAACATATTGTAACGACGATTCAAAAAGCGAAAGAACTTCGCCCGTTTATCGAAAAAGTAATTACAATGGCAAAAAAAGCCGAGAACATCAGCGGTGAAGATGCGGCGATCAAGAAAGTTCATCTGCGCCGTCAGGCGGCGAAATATTTCCACGCCGGAAATCATAATTTCAAAAAAGAACAGAGCCGTTTTCGCGGAGCCAAAGGCGAACCGAAAGAACCGATTGAAAGAACGGCAGGTGTTAAAGCCGTCCAGCGACTTTTCAATGAACTCGGAACGCGCTATAAAGACCGCAACGGCGGTTATACGCGAATTATCCGTCTGGGAAGACGCAGCGGCGATAATGCTGAAATGGCTGTGATCGAATTAGTTGATAACCCCTTGGAATTAGCGGCAAAAAGTTAAGACTGATTAGAGGAGCAATTTCAAAATGAGTGAAAACGCAGGTTCAGCTAAAGCGGAAGACAATAAAGAACAAACGGGTAAAAAGAAGACCGCGACAAAGAGCGTGAGCAAAACGGCGCGACCTTCTTTAAATATGAAGGAATTGCAGGAACTTGCCGAGCTTGTGACCGAACACGGTTTTACCGATTTTGAGTTCGAGAACGAAAATATCAGAGTTCGTCTGAGCAAAAATCCTGCGCCGCAATTTATTCAGGCGCAGCCTTTTCAAAATGTTCCGCAAGTTTCTGCGCCGACATTGCAAGTTGCTGAAATCACAGATGAAAGCGTATCTGAAACAAAAACTACTGATGCGGATTTACACCAAATAACGTCGCCGATTGTCGGAACTTTTTATCGTTCGGCTGCACCGGATAAAGACCCGTATGTCAAAGAAGGCAGCAATGTTTCGGAAGATTCGGTCGTTTGTATTGTCGAAGCGATGAAACTGATGAATGAAATTCAAGCGGAAATTTCGGGTGAAGTTGTCAAAATTTACGTCGAAAACGGTCAGCCGGTTGAATACGGTCAGCCGCTTTTCGGAATTAAAAAATAGTTTGAAGTTCAAGGTTCAAAGTTTAAAGTTTCAAAGTCTATTAACCAAAATATGACCTTGTGCTTTAACATTTGAACCTTGAACTGTATTAAAATGAAAAAACGCGAATTTCGTAAAATTTTAATTGCCAACCGCGGGGAAATTGCCTGTCGTATCATCTGGACGTGCCGGGAAATGGGAATTAAAACCGTTGCGGTTCACTCGGAAGCCGATAAGGAAGCTCTGCACGTCAAATATGCGGATGAAGCGGTCTGCATCGGTCCCGCGCCGTCGGCTCTCAGTTATTTGAATATTCCGTCAATCATCAGCGCGGCGGAAATTACGAATGTTGATGCGATTCATCCGGGTTACGGATTTTTGGCGGAATCGGCAACTTTTGCGAAAGTCTGCGGAGACTGCAACATAAAATTCATCGGACCAAGCCCGGAAGTTATCAAAATGATGGGCGATAAGGTTGAAGCCAGACGCACGATGAAGGCAGCCGGCGTTCCGATTCTGCCGGGAAGTCCCGATCCGATTGAAAACGCCGAAGAAGCCATCAAACTGGCAAAGGAAATCGGTTTTCCGGTAATTATCAAAGCGGCGGCAGGCGGCGGCGGACGCGGAATGCGAATTGTCCGCAAAGAAGAAGAACTGGAAAATCAGCTCGACAACGCGCAGACCGAAGCACTTGCCGCATTTAAGAACGGAAGCGTTTATATTGAAAAATATATCGAGCGTCCGCGTCATATCGAAATTCAGGTTTTAGCCGATGAACACGGAAACTGCATTCACCTGGGCGAGCGCGAATGCACGATTCAAAGGCGGCATCAGAAACTTCTGGAAGAAGCACCTTCGCCCGTGATTACACCCGAACAACGCGAAAAAATGGGCGCGGTCGCCGTCAAAGCGTGCAAGGAAATCGGATATTCGAGCGCGGGAACTTTTGAATTTTTGCTTGACGAAGACGGTTCGTTTTATTTTATGGAAATGAACACGCGGATTCAGGTCGAGCATCCCGTAACGGAAATGGTAACGCTGGCGGATATTGTCAGAAATCAAATTCGCATCGCGCAGGGCGAAGATTTGCAATACGAGCAAAGTGATGTGCAGATCGTCGGACATTCGATTGAATGCCGCATTAATGCCGAAGATCCGGTAAAATTTACGCCGAGTCCGGGTTTGATTACGGCTTTTAACATTCCGGGCGGTCCCGGCGTCAGAGTTGATACGGCGGTTTATCCGGGCTATTTCGTGCCGCCTTATTACGATTCGATGATCGCCAAATTAATCGTTCACGCACGAACGCGGGAACTTGCCATCAAGCGGATGCAGCGCGCTCTCGGAATGCTCGTCATCGAAGGCATCAAGACGACGATTCCGCTTCATATCGCCATTATGAATGACGAAAAATTTCAAAGAGGCGATTTTTCGACCAAGTTTATGGAAGAATTTTTCGATCAGGAAAAATAACAAAAAGTTTTTTATAAAACTTACATTGACAATTATCAACTAACTGTTGAAAATAAAAGAGCTAGAATATATATGCGGTTATCATTTTGAAAAGGATGAAGTTACTGCATCACAAGGAGAGAAATTAATTTTTAAATAGAAGTTATGACACCAAAAGAAGTAAAAGAAGAAATCGTTACAGATTACAAAACACACGATAGTGACACGGGCTCGTCGCAGGTTCAGGTTGCGCTTTTAACACGGCGTATAAATGAATTGACCGAACATTTCAAAATCCACAAAAAAGACAATCATTCGCGTCGAGGCTTGTTAAAAATGGTTTCTCGCCGTAGGAAATTACTCGATTATCTCAAACGCCGAAATATTTCCGAGTATCACGAAATCATCAAGAAATTAGGATTAAGAAGATAAAAAGTTTAAAGGTGAAAAAGCAGAAAAGTTAATCTTTACAAGAACAACGATAATTTTTAAGAATAAAACTTTTTCACTTTTAAACATTTTAACCTTTTCACTTTATAAAATGACTTCTTCGAGTCATCTCAGACAACAAGTTCTCGCGAAGATTTACCAACGATTGCTGAACGTGACAGCCTATAAAAATCACTTGGGAAAAGAGAACAGACGCAATTAGAAGAATCTAAAAGCGGCAGGGCATCACGGATAGTCCTTGCCGCTTTTTGTTTAAAAACAGTGAATCGGCATTGGTGAATAAATGTTGTAGAAGGAGATAAAAAAAAACAAAGCACCACAAAAAGATTTGAGAAAATTGAAAATTAAATTCACAAACATCCGATTTACTTTTTAAGAGGAAAAAAATGTCAAAGAAAAAATATTTGAAAGAATCAATAAAATTGGGCGACAAAGACTTTACCGTCGAAACAGGTAAAGTTGCCAAGCAAGCCGATGGTTCGGTTGTTATCAGTTACGGAGAAACGATTGTTTTAGTCACCGCCGTCAGCGCCCGCACGGCGAAAGAAGGACTCGACTTCTTTCCGCTCACGGTCGAGTATAGAGAATCAAGCTATTCCGCCGGACGAATTCCGGGAAACTATTTCCGCCGCGAAGGTCGCCCGAATGAAAAGGAAGTTTTAACCTGCCGTCTGATTGATCGCCCGGTCAGACCGCTTTTCCCGGATAATTACCGGTTTGAAACACAGATTGTCGGAACGGTTATCTCGTCGGATTCGGAAAATGATCCTGACGTGATGACGATTACAGGCGCGTCCTGCGCTCTTTATTTATCCGACATTCCGTTTGAAAATCCGATTGCGGGCGTTCGGATCGGTTTGATTGACGGGAAATATCTGGTCAATCCGACGTTTGAAGAAAGACGCGAATCGAAATTGGACTTAGTTGTTGCCGGAACGGAAGAAGCAATTGTAATGGTCGAAGCCGAAGCCGGAGAAGTCGAAGAAAACATTATGGTCGAAGCAATGATGCTCGCGCATAAGGAAATTAAGCGGCTGTGTCTGTGGCAGAAGGAATTATTCAAGGCTTTGGATATTCAAAAACGCACATTTGAAGCTCCGAAATTAGACGAAAAACTTATCAAGGACATCGAAAAGAAATATTCAGCCAAGATGCGCGAAGCTCTCGATTCGACCGGAAAAGACAAGATAACCAATTATGCGGCGGTTGACGCGCTCAAGAAAGAAGTTGTCGAAAGTTTTCCCGAAGATGATTCGGAAAAACGCGCTATGGCTTCGAAGGTTTTCGGTCATTTAAAGGAAAAAATCTTCCGCGAAGACATTCTCGGCAACCGCCGCCGTCCCGACGGACGCAAATTCGGCGAAATCCGCCCGATTTCCTGCGAAGTCGGCTGGCTGCCGCGGGTTCACGGTTCATCGCTGTTCACGCGCGGCGAAACGCAGGCAATCGTTACGACAACACTCGGAACAAAAACCGACGAGCAGTTTACGGACGATCTCGAAACCGGCGAAGTTCGCCGCAGCTTTATGCTTCATTATAATTTCCCGCCGTATTCGGTCGGAGAAGCGGGACGTTTCGGCGGAACTTCGCGCCGCGAGATCGGACACGGAAATCTGGCACGTCGCGCTCTGCAAGCGATTCTGCCGGATGAAACCGATTTTCCATACACGCTCCGCATTGTTTCCGACATCACCGAATCAAACGGTTCGTCTTCGATGGCATCGGTTTGCGGCGGCTGTCTGTCTTTGATGGACGCAGGCGTTCCGATCAAGAAAATGGTTGCGGGCGTGGCGATGGGTTTGGTTTTGGAAGAAAACCGCTACGCCATTTTGTCCGACATCGCCGGTGCGGAAGATCATTACGGCGATATGGATTTCAAAGTTACCGGAACAGAGGAAGGAATTACCGCCCTGCAAATGGACATCAAGGTTGCCGGAATTAACGCGATGATTTTGCAGGAAGCACTCGAACAAGCCAGAAAAGGTCGCCTTCATATTCTGGAAATTATGAAACAGGCGATTGATACGCCGCGCGAAGAGATTTCGCCTTACGCGCCGCGCATTATCACGATCAAGATTCATCCGGATAAAATCCGCGATGTGATCGGACCCGGCGGGAAAATTATCCGGGCAATTACCGAAGAGACGGGAGCGAAAATCGATATTTCCGATGACGGCACGATCAATATCGCCACCGCTGACGGCGACGCGGCAAATGCGGCGGTCGAACGCATCAGGGCGTTAACGGCGGAAGCGGAAATCGGCGAAACATATATGGGAACGGTTTCCCGCATCGTTGATTTCGGCGCATTCGTTGAAATTTTCCCGGGCGTTGACGGTCTGCTGCACATCTCGGAAATTTCCGACAGAAGGATTCGCGACGTGCGCGACGAACTGAAAGAAGGGCAGCAGGTTCTCGTTAAATGTATCGGCAAGGAAGGAAATAAAATCAAACTTTCGCGCAAATCTGTTTTGACCGAAGAAAAATCCCGCGCTAAAGAGCAATAAAATAAATATTGAGAATCGTTTAGGTTAACCCCTCAAATTTAACCTAAACGATTTCCAGTGTTCATCATTTCCGGCGGAAATAACGGGTTTGAACCGGAAGTTTGTTAAATACCCGAAATAAAACAAAATTTTTCTGGAAGCCGTTGTTTATTGGAACTTCTATAACATTGAACAACCGAAAATCGTTATTTAATAAAGAAATTCAAAAAATAACGTGCATTTTTTACGGATTTTTGGTATAGTTTGCCAAAAAGTTTGTTATTTAAATACGTTAAAAAAAGAATTTGTTTAGCCCGACAAATATTAGTACAGTTCGGCTAGGTAAAAGAAATGAAAAAAATACAATTTAAGATAATGTTCTCAACCATTGTTTTCGCTTCGATGTTAATGGTTGCTGTTTCGATAAACGCTGCACCGGTTAAATTTAAACAGGTTGTTCAAGTTGTCAACGCCAAACCCGGCAAAGCCGGAACCGCTAATTTCTCAAAATTGAGGGTGGTTTCCGATCCGGTCAATTTAATTACTGACGGCGACGGAGACGGCGACGACAAAAAGAAAAAAACTGCCGAAACTACACCGCAAGACGGGCGTGTGATTACGATTACGACAGCAGAAATTACGGAAAATACTGAAGAAGCATGCCTGTGTGATGATGTTCTAGCTATCGGGATTGAAAGGGGCGGATTTCCAAAGTGGCCTCTTTTCGGCTTAGGTGCTGTGCCGCTTGCTTTTATCAAAACTCCCGAGGACGGACCGACACCGACACCGACACCGACACCGCCGACAACCGGAACGCCGACACCGACACCGACAACCGCGACACCGACACCACAGGAACCAATTCCCGAGCCGATGACTCTGCTTCTTTTCGGAACCGGACTTGCCGGAGTCGGTCTTGCCGCCCGCAAACGGTTCGGTAAGAAGACGGAAGGTGAAGAAGAAACTGAAAGTGTTGAATAACTGTTGATTTGTTTGATCAAAAAGCGTTTTATTTACTGCTTTTTGCTAAAGATTTGAGGAATAAGAAGATGAAAAAGATCAGATATAATTTATTGTTTGTTTTTGGTTTGATATTGACCTTAGGCTTAACAACCGTTTTTGCCGGAGGCAAAGATGATGCAGCTAAAAAAAGACCGAAAAATACAGGGACTTTAACTGTAATAACCACGCCCGATCCGCTAACCGTAAAAGTTGACGGACAGGTTGTCGGAATGAGCGGAGTCGAAAAAGCGGCAGAATTTTATCTTGCGCCGGGATTTCATACGCTTGAAGTTGAAATACCTAACGGTAAACCGTATATTCAGCAAATCGAGATTGTCAGAGATAGAAAAAATTGTATTTGCTTGAAAATCGAACCAAAAACTACAACACAAGCCTGTCCGTATAATGTAAGGGTTGACGGACCGGATAAGGTTTTGGAAGGCGATCTGATCACCTTTGCTTCGATTGATGCTTTGAATTATCCGACACCGCTTAATTATGTCTGGAAGGTTTCGCCGACATCGGCTAAAATTACCAGCGGACTCGGCACTTCGGCAATTACGGTTGACACCAGCGGAATGGGCGGACAAACCATCAACGCCGAACTCGATGTCAGCGACGGACTTTATGCCAAACAATGCGGACAGCAACTTCCGGTTGCAACGATGGTCGAATCAATACCGATAGATGAAGCAATTAAGTTTGACGAATTTGAATCGAAAGCCTTTGATGACGATAAAGCACGCCTTGATTTGTTTGCCGTTCAACTGCAAAACAGTCCCGATTCCCAAGGCTACATTATTATGTATCAGGGAACCGACACAAACAGTGTGCGAAACAGAAATGTTGACACCCTGAGCAAACGGACGATGGATTATCTCGTCAATGCGAGAGGAATTGATCCGAGCCGAATTGTTATCACGAAGGGCGGCGCCCGCCCGACGACCGTTTATGAATTATGGCTGATTCCGCCGGGAGCAAAAACACCTGTTCCGAGCAGCAACTAATCTGATTCAAAATAATCATCTGATTAAGGACGGCTTCTATTGAGAGTCGTCCTTTTTTGTTTTGTCCTTTGTCGTTTGTCCTTTGTCCGTTGTAAAATTCTCGTTTTATGAAATTAAAATTATAAAATCAAGAAGATTAAGGCTTGGCGAAATTGATCGAACTAAAAGAACAATCCAAAACCCGAAATCCAAAATCAAAATTATGTCAGCAGAAAATATTGAAACAATTGTAAATTTATCAAAACGGCGCGGCTTTGTTTTTCCTTCATCCGATATTTACGGCGGATTGGGAAGCAGCTGGGATTACGGTCAGCTCGGAGTCGAACTGGCAAATAATATCAAGCAGAATTGGTGGCGTTGGCTCGTTTACGACCGCGACGACATTGAGGGAATTGATTCTTCGATCATTCAAAATCGCCTCGTCTGGAAATATTCCGGACACGAAGATACATTTTCTGATCCGATGGTTGATTGCCGCGATTGCAAATCGCGGCTTCGCGCCGATAAACTCGAAAAACCGGAATGTCCGAATTGCGGCTCAAAAGATTTAACCGAACCGCGACCGTTTAATCTGATGTTCAAAACGACAATCGGCGCGACTTCCGCTGAAGACGATCCGATGGCTCTGGCTTACCTGCGCCCTGAAACCGCGCAGGGAATTTTTATCAATTTTCTCAATGTTCTGAACACTTCGCGCCGCAAATTGCCGTTCGGCATCGCGCAGATCGGAAAATCATTTCGCAATGAAGTAACGCCGGGAAATTTTATTTTCCGTACACGCGAATTCGAGCAGATGGAAATGGAGTATTTCGTTAATCCCGAAGACGCGCCGCGAATTTTGCAGGAATGGATTGATTCATTCTGGCAATGGTTTCAAGATTTGGGAATTTCCGAAAAAAATCTTCTTAAATATGAACAAACCGAGAAAGAACGCGCTCATTACGCCGTTCGGACGGTTGATATTTTGTATCGCTTTTTTCCCGAACGCGAAGATGAAGATAAACAATGGGATGAACTAATGGGAATTGCCAACCGCACCGATTATGATTTAAAAGCGCATTCCAAAAAGCCGGAAGATGCGGAAGGAAAACGCCTTAATCAAGATACGACCGAAGATTTATCATATTTCGATCCGCACACGAACAAGCGTTTTTACCCGTATGTCATCGAACCGGCGGCGGGTGTAAATCGAACAATGCTCGCGGTTTTAATGGATGCTTACACCGAAAAAGAAGACGAGCGCGGCGAAAAGCGCGTGATTCTGAAACTAAAACCCGAACTCGCGCCGATCAAAGTGGCGATTTTGCCGCTCATGAAAAATAAAGACGAAATCGTCGAACTGGCGAAAAAAATCAAAAAAGATCTGCTCGGCTCGATGCGTGCCGTTTATGACGACACGGGCAGCATCGGCAAACTCTATGCGCGGCAAGACGAGATCGGTACGCCTTTCTGCATCACGGTTGATTTTGAATCTCTGGATGATAACACCGTAACCGTCAGAGACCGCGACACCTGGCAGCAGGAAAGAGTGAATGCCGATCAATTAAAGAATTATCTGCGGGATCATTTAGATAAATAATTTTACATTTCAATCGGATCGTTTTCAGGCGGATGACGTTTTACTAAAACGTCGTCTTGCCGAATTTGCAAGATCCGCGGACGGTTTAATTCGAGGAGTTCGATTGTAATTCGACCAATATCTGTCAAATACAGAATTTCCAAAGCGTTTTTTGACCAAATAAAATGATTTTTCCAAGACATTTTGCGAGGATTAAAAATTAAAATCTTGCTATCGATTTGAGGATCATAAAAACTTTGTTTATTTGATTTTTTGCGGTTGCAGTGAAAGCAGGCAAGGGCAAGATTTTCGAGTTCGTCTGAACCGTCATCTGAAACCGGAATTATATGGTCAATCGTAAATTGGATGAGTTGCCATTTTTCGTCAGTATGACAATATTTACAAAGAAAGTTTGCTCGTTGGCGGATTTTTTTATGAATAAAAGGCGAGAACTTACGCGGCAAGATTCACCTCGCCGAGTTCCTTTGAATTACGGATTAAACGATTGACGTGACTTAAATAATCGTCAATTTCTTCGTAAGAATTAAGCTCTGAAAGTTCTTCGGACGATAAAGCGGCGGATTTTTCTTTTTCAAGCAGTTCCTCAACGCGTTTTTGCACGGTCGAAGATGCGCGAAAAATTATAACGCCTTGCTCAATTTCGAGTTTGACGGCATTTTCACGCGGAAGATTTTCGGGCAAACTGTTCAAAGTTACGTTCATCAGCTAAAGAATTACAAATTTTTTATTGTAATGCAATATTTCCTGAAAAAATCATAAAATTTGCCGAAACAATTAAGCAAAGCGAAGGTTTTATTTTGTTTCAGTCAAAAGTTTTTCAAGTTTTGCCAGTTCTGCTTTCGCGTCTTTTCTAACCTTTTCGTCTGCCAGTAATTCCTGAGCTTTTTGCAGATTTTCCAACGCTTTTGCCGGTTGTTTATTTTTCAGCAAAACTTCACCATAGTCTAAATAAACTGCGGCAAAACGTCTTTGATTAAGCGCGGAAAGTTTTTCTCGTTTTAATAAATCACTGTAAATTGCCAACGATTTTGAATAAAATTCGTTGGCTTTATTGAGGTTTTGATTTAACCCGTTGACGTAGCCTAACAAAGCCGTGTTTTCTGCCAAACGCATCTTTTTTTCATAATTTTCGGCATCGGAAACAGCCATTTTTTGATAAAAAGTTTGCGCTTTTGAAATGTGTGTTTGTGCTTCGTCGAATTTTTGTTCTATTAAAAATGTTCTGCCAAATTCTTGAAAGCCGCGCGCTAAAGCATTTTCGGCAAAGGCATTTTTGTTATCTGCGTTAAAAATTTTCGCTCGAATTTCAATTGCTTTTTGGTGATTTTCTTTTGCTTTTTGAAAGTCTTTTGCATCCCGCAAAGCCGATGCAACCGAGCCGTAAGTGAATGATAAATCAAGCGCGGCGGAAACATCGTTTGGATTATTCCCGGCGTTTTCCAGATCAATTGCCAAAGAGTTTTGAAAATACTGCAATGCTTTTTCGTTTTCTCCGCGCACTTGAAAAATGCTTCCCATAGACTTGTAGGTTAAGGCGACATTGCGAAGATGGTTTTTAGTATTCGGCGCGTCATCAATCGCCAGTTGTTTGTAAATTTCGACCGCTTTTTGATAATTTTCCAAACTTTCATCAAAGCTGTTTTGGGTGGTTTTCAGCGAAGCGATATTCCACAAAGCTCTGGCTAAAGCACTTCTCATCTTAAAATCATTCGGGAAACGAGTTTGCAGATCGGCAAAAATTTGAAGTGCGCTTTGAAAACTTTTTTCCGTATTTGGCAGATCACCGACATTTCGCTGTTGTCCGCCGATCTCAATGTATAAATCTCCCAACATTTGCCGGTCTTCGACATTGTTCGGATTCTTTTCGATAATTTTTTCCTGGATGGCAAACGCTTTTTGATAACTCTGCAAAGCCTCATTAGACTTGCCGACATTTCCCGTATTTCCATCGCCTTGAATGTCGCCGACTTTTCGATAGGCTCTGGCAATATCGCGCTGTAAGTCGAGATTTCCGAAATTTTCGGCTGATAGATTATCTAAAAATTCAACCGAATCTTTCACCATTTTTTCACGCATTTCAGTTGCGCCGGGAAGTTTGGCAATCCCGTCGTGATACTCGAAAAGCACAATATTGGCGAGTTTGCGAACTTGTTCAAAACGATTTTCAGCTTTGGCGCGTTCGCGATTTGCCGCAATTCCTTGCCAAATCGAAATGCCTGACAAAAGCAAAATTACGGTAGCGATTGCCGTCCCGATTTTGTTTCGCTTGATAAATTTCGAGAAACGATAAAATGATGAATCGGCAGTTGCCGTCACCGGCAGTCCGGTCAAAAATCGCCGAATATCTTCGGAAAATTCCTGCACGGTTTGATAACGTCTTTCGGAATCTTTGCGTAAGGCTTTGAGAATAATATTGTCTAAATCGCCTTTCAGCGATTTTGGATTTTGGATTTTGGATTTTGGATTTACTGCGTCGCTTTGCGTTTTATCTCGGTTTTCGCTGGTATTTCTAACCACCGACCAACGATTATTGACCACGACCGAAGGTTTTTGAGGTTCGAGTGTTAAAACCAAATTCGCAACTTCCTGATAGCTTTTTTTTTCGGATTTGAACGGGCGAACGCCGCTTAAAAGTTCGTATAAAACCACGCCGAGCGAATAAACATCGGTCGCCATCGTAATTTGCAAACCGTTTATTTGTTCGGGCGAAGCATATTCAGGCGTGAGCATTCGCGCCTGCATCGCGGTCGTCGTGTTTTCAAATTCGTTGGAATCAAGCAGTTTGGCAATGCCGAAATCGAGCAGTTTTGGTGTTCCGTCAGCTGTTACAAGGATGTTTGAAGGCTTTATATCCCGGTGAATTATCAGATTTTGGTGAGCATATTTGACGGCTTTGCAGACTTTTTGAAAAATTTCCAGACGTTCAAAAGTGTTCAATTGATGAGTGTCGCAAAACCTGGTAATTGTTTCGCCTTCGATGTATTCCATCACAAAATACGGCAGATCGTTTTCGGTTGAACCTGCGTCCAAAAGGTTGGCAATGTTCGGATGTTCGAGCCGTGAAAGAATTTGACGTTCGCGGACAAATCTTTTCAAAACGGCTTCGGTGTCCATTCCGCGTTTGATAATTTTGAGAGCAAATTTTTTATCCAAACCATTCTTCTCCGCCAAAAAAACTTGCCCCATTCCGCCTGTGCCGATTATTTCGAGAATTTTATAATTGCCGATGGTTTTGCCGAGATACGAATTGGTATCCAACCCGATTTCGACGGCTAAAGGTTCGGCAATAAAATTGGCAATTTTTTCGTGAGATTCGAGCAAACGGCTGACTTCCAATCGAACAAAATCGTCTTGATTCGCCAAAAAACTGTTTCGTTCGTTCTTTGGCAAATCGAGCGTTTGGTGAAAAATTTCTTTGATTTTCAGCCATTCATTATCTTGCATATTATCTCTGCTTAATAACGCGGAAATTTTCTCCAAATATTTCAGCTGTTTGAAATTTTGTCGTAAAGCCAGGTTCGGGCAAACGTCCATTCACGAAAAGCGTTTGTGCGTGAAATTTGCAAAACTGCGGCGATTTCGTCAAAAGTCAGACCGGCAAAGTATCGCAATTC
>JBBRVS010000044.1:0-31504 GCA_038246645.1 Pyrinomonadales bacterium | reverse complement strand
GGCAGATCGATTTTATTGAGAACGGGAATCAGTTCCAGATCATTTTCAATCGCTAAGTAAGTGTTGGCAAGAGTTTGCGCTTCAACGCCCTGCGATGCGTCAACGACGAGCAATGCGCCTTCGCACGCCGAAAGCGAACGGGAAACTTCGTAGGAAAAATCCACGTGTCCGGGCGTGTCAATCAAATTCAAAACATAATTTTTCCCGTCCTTTGCCTTGTAATCCAGGCGAACGGCGTGGGATTTGATCGTGATTCCGCGTTCGCGTTCCAAATCCATATTATCAAGCAGTTGCTCTTCCATATCGCGTTCGCTGACGGCGTTCGTCAGTTGCAGAATGCGGTCGGCAAGCGTTGATTTTCCGTGGTCAATATGCGCGATGATCGAAAAGTTTCTGATTAAGTTAGAGTCCATATAATACGAGTTCAATTCCAATAAAATAACGATGATAGAATAAAACTTAACAATATCAAAACCAAGTAAAATTAGCACTTTCGGAATTTCAACAATTTTTTTTTCTAAAAATATTGCTCAAAGTGAATCCGTTTTCTCATTTCCGTCGAACACAGCAATCGTAAGACAAAATTTAATTGTTTTTTGTAAGACAAATTGGAAAGCGTGTAAGATACCCCCTTTTTTATCTCAACTCTATCCGCAAATTCTATTGTTCTGCCTGGCAGAATTTTATCAATCTTTATTTATTAATCTTTAGGAGGATTAAATGATTATGAAGCAAAGAATCAAATGGCGTAGCTTGATGGCTATACCTTTATTTTTAGGCTTGTTTTTTTTCGCAGGGGTAATTGGGGCAAATGCCGCCGCAATTTACGGCGTGACTTCTTCAAATCAGCTTGTGCGTTTCCGCGCGACAACGCCGGGAAATGTAACGACAATCGGCGCGATTACCGGGCTTCAGGCAGGTGAAACTGTTCTGGGCATTGACTTTCGCCCCGCTAACGGTCAGCTTTATGCACTCGGCAGCAACAGCCGAATTTACCGGATCAATAAACAAACGGCGGCGGCAACCTTCGTCGGCACTTTAACAACAACTTTAAGCGGCACGAATTTCGGTTTCGATTTCAATCCCGTGCCTGACCGCATCCGCATTGTTTCAAATACGGGGCAAAATCTGCGTGCCAATCCGAATGACGGCACGAATGTCGTTGACGGCAATCTGGCGTTTGCGGCGGGTGATCCGAACGCCGGACAAACGCCGAATATCAACGGCTCGGCTTATACGAACAGTTTTGTCAATTCAACTTCAACAACACTTTATAATATTGATTCAAACTTGAATATTCTGGTTTCGCAAAATCCGCCGAATAACGGAACGCTTAACACCATCGGCGCACTCGGCGTTGACGCAGCGAACATCGTCGGATTCGATCACACGGCGGCAAGCAATATCGCTTACGCGTCTTTGAACGTCGGCGGAAATTTGGGTTTCTACAACATCAATCTGCAAACCGGCGCGGCGACTTTGATCGGCGCACTCGGCAATCAAAATATTACGGACGTAACCGTTGAAATCGGTTCGGCAGCAGTTAATCGTCTTGATTTTGACGGTGATGGTCTGGCAAATTACGCGGTTTTCCGTCCAAGCATTAACACTTGGTATATTTTGCGTCCGAACGGAACATTACAACATTTCCCGTTCGGTCTTCGCGACAGCGATATTTTAACGCCTGCCGATTATGACGGCGACGGCATTACGGATATCGCGGTTTGGCGCAGAACGAACGGTACTTGGTATATCCTTCGTTCTTCAGACGGAGCTGTGCAGATTTCTCAATTCGGCTCTAATGGCGATGAACCCGTCGCACGCGATTATGACGGCGACGGAAAAGCCGATTTGGCGGTCGTCCGGCGCACAAACGGTCAGATGATCTGGTATTTCTTCCAGAGCCTGACCGGAACTGTCCGAATCGAACAATTCGGTTTGGATACGGATTTTGTCGCACCGGGCGATTATGACGGCGACGGACGTTTTGATCTGGCAATCTTTCGCGGCGGCGCGGATGAACGGGGAACATTCTTCATCCAGCAAAGCACCGCCGGATTTAGAGCAGTTCAATGGGGTTTGAGCAGCGATCTGGTTGTTCCGGGTGATTATGACGGCGACGGAAAAACCGATCTTGCCGTTGTTCGCGGAGGCGTGCCCTACACCTGGTATATCTTGCGAAGTTCGGACAATACCGCAAACATCGTTGAATTCGGAACAAAAACGCATTTTACGACGCAAAATGATTATGACGGTGACGGCATAACGGATGTTTCCGTCTATGACCCGATCAATGGCATTTTCTACGTGTTGCGAAGTTCTAACGGCGTGCAGATGCAGGTTTCATTCGGTCAAAACGGCGATTATCCGATTGCCAATTACGATACTCATTAAATTGAATTTTCGATTTTAGGTTTGCGGTTTGATGAATAGCTTCTGATCGCAAACCTAGAATCGAAACCTTTTCAGTAAGGAGGAAAATATGAAAAAAGTTTATTATGAAAAAAGTTTGAAAATGGCTCGCATTTTCTTGGTCTTAACGTTGTGTTTGGGGCTGATCGGAGTGCCGACATTTGCCGCCAGTCACGCCGAAGCACCACTTATCAGTATGGATAGGTTTGCCGACAATACAGACACTTACGCTTTTCGCAGTGTCGAACCCGGACGCGAAGGTTTCGTGACTTTAATCGCCAATTATATCCCGCTCCAAGATCCTTCGAGCGGACCGCAGTATTTTCGTTTTGACGATTCCGTTCTTTACGAAATCAAAATTGACAATACGGGCGACGGACGCCCAGACATTATTTATCAATTTCAATTCAAAACCCGCACATTAAACGGCAATACCGTTCTCGGTCATTCAACCGTTAATGAAGATGCGGTGATCAGTTCGCTGACGGATATTGATTACAATATGCCGCAGACCTATTCAGTAACTCGTGTTTCAGATAGTTCCGGCAGAGGCGGAACGCTTCTCGGCGGCGGTTTTATCGTTCCGCCGAGCAATATCGGACCGCGCGTTACGCCGAATTACGAACAAAATCTCGGACAACCGGCTGTTAATGCTCTGCCGAGCGGCGGCAAGGTTTTCGCCGGACAGCGCGACGAATATTTCTACATTGATCTCGGCGGTGTTTTTGACGGCTTGAATCTTCGTTCAATCGGTGCAAACGGCGGTATTGATACGACACAAGGCTACAACGTCAATTCGATTGCCATCGAAGTTCCGATTCAGGAATTGACTAGATCCCGTGCGATTCCGACAAGCTCGACCGCGCCGGATGCCGTCGTCGGCGTGTGGGCAACCGCCAGTCGCCGTTCGACCAGGGTTATCAATGCTGACGGTACACGCGGCACCGAAGGCGCGTGGCGGCAGATTTCGCGTCTCGGCAATCCGCTCGTTAATGAAGTCGTCATTCCGCTAAGTTTGAAAGATGCGTTCAATTCGCTTTCGCCTGAAAACGATGCGATTGCCGCGCCTTTCGTGCTTGATCCGGAACTTGCGCGTTTGATGAGCTTTATTTTCGGAATTACTATTCCGCCGCCGCCGCGTAATGATCTGGTTCAAATTTTTGCGACCGGAATTCCTGTAAATGCTGTAACGGGACCAAATTATACGACGTTCCTTTCCGACGGAGTTCCGCACGAATATCTGCGTCTTAACGTCGCCATTCCGCCTACTCCGATTGCGAATCAAGATCGCTTAGGATTACTCGGTGGAGACGTTGCCGGATTCCCCAATGGAAGACGTGTATTTGATGACGTAACCGACATTGCACTTCGCGCTATGGCAGGCGGAACGCCGTTCACACCGGCAACAAATGTTCCGCCGAACAATATGCTCGGAGATGGTGTCAGTTCAAACCCGGAAGGTCCACTTCTGACACGTTTCCCATATTTGCGTACGCCGAATCAAGGTAATCAGCCGCGTATGTCAAATCAACGGTTGACCGAAGGCAAACGAGACACTTCCAAAGCTCCGGTCGTTAACGAAGACGGCTTATTTAGATAATTCGCCGACTTAAAATGTTCGGAAGATCGGCTTCAGTCCTTGAAAATCCCCTTTAAAATCAAAGCTGAAACCGATCTTTCGAACCAATTAAAATTATGAAAAAATTTAGCAGAAAACTTTCTTTATTAACAGCGTTAAGTCTTTTATTAGTCATCGCTTTTTCGACAACTTCGTGTATTAACGAAGAAATTTCACAGGCGGAAAGCGTCGAAAACAAAGTAATGGCAACCGCCGAAACCGCCGAAATCCGCAACGCGCAGGAAGTAATCGAAAAAATGCCGGACGCGGCACTGGGGTTTAACAAACTCGCCGTCGCATATATTAGAAGAGCGCGTGAAACGGGCGATTTCAGCCTGAATCATAAAGCCGATTCTGCCGTAAATCGTGCGCTCGAAATTGACGCGGATAATTTTGAAGCGAACAAAATCAAATCTTCCCTGCTTTTAACGCTTCATCGTTTTGCGGAAGCCCTCGCGCTCGGCAAAAGTTTGCAGGAAAAACATCCGACCGATTCATTTTTCTACGGCGTTTTGACCGATGCCAATGTCGAACTCGGCAATTATGACGAAGCGTTAAAAAATGTCCAAGAAATGGTTGATCTGCGTCCCGATATGGCTTCATATTCGCGCGTTTCGCACGTCCGCTCGCTCTACGGCGACAGCGCAGGCGCGATCGAAGCGATGACGACCGCGGCACGAATTGCCGATCCGATGGATAAAGAAGCGCAGGCGTGGTGTCTGGTTCGCCTCGGCGAAGAATTTTTTAAGATCGGCAGTTATGATAAAGCCGAAAAACAGTTTGACGACGCGCTGAAAATTTTCCCGAATTATTATCTCGCCCTCGCGGCAAAGGGAAAAACACGCGCCGCAAACGGCGATTTTGAAAATGCCGTTAAATTTTATAAAACCGCCCAAGACCGCGTGCCTTTAACCGAAACAGTTATTCAGCTCGGCAATATCTACGCGAAAACAGGTGATACGGAAAGAGCCGCCAAACAGTACGAACTCGCCGAAATACTCGAAAAAAGTGCGGGGAATGAAGATCAGCGAAGACTTGCATTGCTCTGGGCTGACCGCAATCAAAACCGGGACGAAGCTCTCGCCATCGCCCGAAAGGAATACGAAACGCGCAGGGATATTTACGCGGCGGACATTCTAGCGTGGTGTCTTTATAAAAAAGGCGACTTTGCCGAAGCACAGAAAATTATCAAGGAAGCGATGCGCCTGAAAACAAAAGACGCACAGATTTTTTATCACGCCGGAATGATCGAAATGGAATTGGGAAACAAAAAAGCCGCCAAGGAATTTTTGCAAAAGGCTCTCGAATTAAGCCCGAATTTTGACATTTTAGAAGCTGAAAAAGCAAAAACGGCGTTGGCAGATATTTAAAAACGTACCGCCGTCCGTCCCGGCGGCTGCCCAAGTGAGCGTCTCGCTCCCAATTTGACTTAAAATATCAAATAAAGTGGCAGCGGGACGCTACCACGACAGCCAGCGGGACGGACAGCGGTACATTTGAAAAAATTCAAAGTCAGGTTTAGATTGGCGGCAATCATAAAAATCAAACCTCGGCAATTTAGATTCTGACTTTGAATCCGGTTTATAAAAATATGCGAAATATATTTTGTCTGACAACAGTTATATTAATTTTTGTCTTCTCCAGTTTGGCGGAGGCGCATCCGTTGGGGAATTTTAGTATCAATCAATACACGGGGGTTGAGGTTGATTCTAGTGTGGTGCGGCTTCGCCAATTTTTGGATCTGGCGGAAATTCCGACCTTTCAGGAATCGCAAAACATTGACACGGACAAAAACGGTTCGCTTTCCGATGCCGAACTCAAAGCATATTTAGAAAAAATCACGCCGGATTATTCAAGTAATTTACTTCTTTTTGTGGACGGGCAAGCGATTCGGCTCAAAATAAACGAAAAAAATATCTCTCTGCGCGAAGGCGACGGAAATCTCAAAACGCTCCGCGTCGAATGGTTTTTGACGGGCGTTATATCGGTTGAAAATCTCAAAAATGTTCACCGATTAAAATTTGAAAACAAAAACTACGCGGAGCGAATCGGCTGGAACGAAATTGTCGTCGGGCGCGTTTCGGGCATAAATATCTTCGACAGCAGCGCGTTCGGCAGCGGAATTTCCAACGAATTAACTGCTTATCCGCAGGAAACTCTGAACGCGCGTCTGAGCGAGAGAACAGCGGAATTTTCTTTTACTTCGGGCGAAATTCCGGTTAGCGCAAATGTTTTGCAAAACCGCGACGGTCATATTACGGTTGCCATTCAAAAAGACAGATTCGCCGAATTGATCGCCGTGCCGGAAATCACGCCGACGATCATTTTATTCGGGCTTTTTCTCGCTTTCGGTTTGGGCGCAATGCACGCGATGTCGCCCGGACACGGAAAAGCGGTCGTCGGCGCATATCTCGTCGGCTCGAAAGGCACGCCGAAACACGCGATTTTTCTCGGAATGACCGTTACCGTAACGCACACGCTCGGCGTTTTCATCATCGGAGTTTTAACGCTTTTCGCCTCAAATTACATCTTGCCCGAACGCCTGATGCCTTTCCTTAATTTCTTTTCCGGTCTGCTCGTGTTATTCATCGGTCTGACGCTTTTTAAAGATCGTCTGCTGATCGCTTTGGGTTATAAAAACGACACGCACCATCACGACCAAATTCACGATGAACCCGAAGATCAAACGCCCACGCATGCGCCCGACAATTTGACGCACACGCACGGCGGCTCGACTCATACGCATCTTCCGCCCGAAAAAGTTACGTGGAAAAATCTGCTCGCGCTCGGCATCTCCGGCGGTTTGCTGCCGTGTCCGTCGGCGCTTGTTTTAATGTTAGGAGCGATTTCGATGGATCGCATCGGTTACGGGCTTGTTTTGACGTTAATGTTCAGCATCGGTCTGGCGGCAACGCTGACTTGCGTCGGTTTGATATTTCTCTATATCGGCAGATTTTTTGAAAACAGATCACTCGCCACGCATCCGGTTATCAAAGCCTTGCCCGTTTTCAGTTCATTCGTCATCGCCTGTCTCGGCGCGATCATTTGTTATCAATCTTTTTAAGCGATGTTACGCAAAAAATAAAATACGACCGGAGCGCGGAAAAGCTCGCGCTCCGGTTGTATGTAAACTCCAGTCTTGATTAGAAATAAAGGTAGGAATTAACCACAGATCCACCCGGATAAATGCTGATAACAGGCAGGGTAAACTTAAAACAATTGCATAGATCAATCGGTTTGATGTTTTTTAACATTTCTGATCTGTCTTTATCTTCTTATATCTGTGTGAATCTGTGGTAAAAAAAATTACTCGGTTTCTAATCAAGACTCACGTTATGTAGCATCAGAAAAATAGAAATTCTCTCTTTTGCCGGCTTAAATTGTCGTCTCCGTTTTGTATTATCAAAATGTTACGTTAAAGTTTTGAATAGCAAAACTATTCAAGGAAAAAACTTTGCAAAATGATAAATTTCGATAAAGAAATCTGCACGAATTTTCAGGAATCATCAATCCGTGAATGGCTCGAAACGAACGGCATCGGCGGTTTTGCCGCTTCGACCGTATCGGGCGCGAACACGCGCCGCTATCACGGACTTTTGACCGCCGCCACCCGACCGCCGCTCGGGCGCGTCACGATGCTCTCGAAATTTGAAGAAACTTTGATCTTAGGCGGCGAAAAATTCGAGCTTTCATCGAATCAGTATCCGCTCAGAGTTCACCCGGACGGTTATATTTTTCTCAAAAATTTCCGCCTCGAGCCGTTTCCGGTCTGGACTTTCGAGGTCGAAGGAATCGAGATTGAAAAGCGGATTTTTATGGTCAACGGGCAGAATACAACGGTGTGTCAGTGGGCTGTTAAAAATCAAACGCAAATTAAACATCGCCAATTAAACATCGAACTCAAACCGCTTTTTTCGTTTGTTGATTATCACGCGTTGCAACACGAAACAAATGAAATAAATATGGAATTTACGGCGCAAGAAAACAGCGTTTCGATCAAACCGCTTAATGATTTGCCCGCACTTTTCTTGAGTCATAATTCCGCCGAAGTTGAAAAAACGGGTTACTGGTATCGCAATTTCGAGTATGAAATCGAAAAACAGCGCGGTTTTGATTTCTCGGAAGACCTTTTTCAGCCGTTTAAGCTGAAATTTGATCTGAGCGAAACGGCGAGCGTTATTGTTTCAACCGAAAAACAAGCTGTTTCCGATGTTGAAAAATTTGAAAAAGGCGAAATCGAGCGGCGCGAAAATCTGTTCAAAGTCGCCGACGTAAAAGACGATTTTGCCGGACAACTCGTTCTCGCAGCAGATCAATTTATCGTTTCACGCGGCGCGGGAAAAACGATAATCGCCGGTTATCCGTGGTTTTCCGATTGGGGACGCGACACGATGATCGCTTTAAATGGTTTGACTTTAGCGACCAACCGCGCCGAAGTTGCCAGGAGCGTTCTACTGGAATTTTCCGGACATATTTCCGAAGGAATGCTGCCGAATCGCTTTCCGGACGCAGGCGACGAAGCCGAATATAACACGGTTGACGCAACGCTCTGGTATTTTGAAGCGGTTCGCGCCTTTGCGGAAAAAACGGGCGATTATGAATTTATCGAAGAAAATCTTTACGGCAAGCTCGTTGAGATTATCGTCTGGCATCTGAAAGGCACGCGCTTTAATATTCACGTGGATACCGACGGTTTGCTTTATGCGGGCGAAGAAGGCTTGCAATTGACCTGGATGGACGCGAAATACAACGATGAAGTTTTTACGCCGCGCATCGGCAAACCCGTCGAGATTCAGGCACTCTGGTACAACGCGCTGTGCATTATGGCGGATTTTGCCGAAAAATTCGGCGATGAAGACGGCGCGGCGCAGTATAGATCAACCGCCGATATTGCTAAAGAAAGTTTTAACAAGGTCTTTTGGAACGAAGCGGAAGAATGTCTTTTCGATGTCGTCAAAAACGGCGATAAGGACGCCTCTGTTCGCCCGAATCAGATTTTTGCCGTCAGTTTGCCGAACACGATGCTCAGTATCGGAACGGCAAGAAAAATCGTCGAAAAAGTCGAAACCGAACTTCTTACGCCGTTCGGTCTGCGTTCGCTTTCGCCGAATGACGAAAAATATCGTCCGATCTATACGGGTTCGCCGTTCGAGCGCGATTCAGCCTATCATCAAGGCACGGTTTGGGGCTGGTTGATCGGCGCATTTGTTGACGCTTACCGCAAAGTTCACCCGAACGGACACAAAACCGATGCGCGAATCGCAGAAATTTTAGAAGGTTTTAAAACGCACCTGAGCGAAGCCGGAATCGGACAAATCTCCGAAATTTTCGACGGCAATTCTCCGCACAGCCCGCGCGGATGTTTCGCTCAAGCGTGGAGCGTGGCGGAAGTTTTAAGGGTTTTAAAGGAATAAAAGCGCAAACATTTTTGCTTGCGCTTTTATTTAATGGTTTGCCTGAAAAATTATCAAACTTTTTCACTTTTCCACATTTTCACTTTTTCACTTTAGATAGCTGCCAAAGCGGCGGCTTTATTGAAATAATGATATAAATCATTAAAGTCGCGCAAAGCCCGATTCAGAATCATCGGTAATTGATTGATGTCGTTGGTGTTGACGATCAAGTTCAAATTTCGCAAAAATGCTTCGTGAGCATTGAGCGTTGCGCCGCCGTCTTCGAGCGAAACCAGATATAAACGCCGTCTTTCCGACGAGTGCATTTTGTTGACCTTTTGCTGCAAAATCGTTCCGCCGCCGAATTCCGCCGCAAAATCAGGCGAAAAAACAATTATTTCCGTCTTGCCTTCGCGCAGTCTTTCGTTTGCCTGCGCCGGAGTTTGCGCGACATAAACCTTATAACCTGCCTCGATCAGAGTTTTTGAAACCAGATCCTGATGCTGTCCGAGACACAGCAGAACGCGGCGCGGTTTAATGTCTTCATCATCATCGGCAGCCAAAACCGTATTTTCCGTCTTGAGAGCCGAAAGCAGCGAACGCAACGCGTTATTGATTTGAAATTCCGATTCCTTTGCCGAAAATTCCCGGGCATTATCGCTCATCGCGGGCGCGGGCGCAGTCGTTTCAAGTTGTTGAACCGTGCCTTTTGCGCCCGATTGTACGCGAATCATATTCTGACAGCGCGGACAGCGAACCGTGAAATTTCCGCCCGGAATTTTCGCTTCATCGAGTTGTAAAGAAACAGAGCAATTATCGCAGCGTATTATCATAGTTTTAGTTCAAAGTTCAAAGTTCAAGGTTCAAAGTTTCAGATCAAAATATATAACTTGAAACCTGAAACTTTGAACTTTGAACTTAAAGAATTATTCGATCATATCGAGAAATGAATTCGGTGTTTTCGGCGGTGTCGGCGGCATAATGGTTGTGGCTTGAGCTGCTGCTTGACCGGAATTTGCATAATCTTCGGTTGACGAAAGACCTTTGAGTTGAAGTAAAAGGTTGTTCTTGTTGGTCGAAAATGAAAGTCCGTCTTCCAGACTGATCGTTCCTTTTTCGATCATATCGCGGATCACGCTGTCGAAATCCTGCATTCCGTCAATTTCACCGTCCATCATCGCATCGAGCAGAGTCTTGCCGTCGCCTTCGCCTTTTTCGATATATTCGCGGGTTCGCGGATTCGATTTCAAAATCTCGACCGCCGCCACGCGACCTTTGCCGTCAGCTTTCGGAATAAGACGCTGGGAAATAATATAGCGGAATGTTTGCGCCAGACGCGTGCGGATGATTTTTTCTTCGTTTTTCGGGAAAAGCCCGATGATGCGGTCAACCGTTTTCGATGCGTCAATCGTGTGCAGAGTAGAAAGCACGAGGTGTCCCGTTTCCGCCGCCTCAAGCGCGATTTCCGCTGTTTCCAGATCGCGCATTTCGCCGACCAGGATAACTTTCGGAGCCTGGCGCAGAGCCGCCCGCAGAGCCGACGCGAAATCCTTCGTATCCGAACCGACCTCGCGCTGATTGATCGTGGATTTTTTGTGATTGTGCAGAAATTCTATCGGGTCTTCGATCGTAACGATGTGATAGGCTTTTATTTGATTGATCTTGTCAATTACCGCGGCAAGCGTCGAACTTTTTCCCGAACCGGTCGGACCCGTAACCAGCACCAGACCGTTGCGGATTTCGCAAATATCGGCAAGCTGCGGCGGAACATTCAAATCTTCAAAACTCGGAACTCCGAACGGAATGACGCGCATCACGATTGAATACGTTCCGCGCTGCTGGAAAATATTGACGCGAAAACGGCAGCGCGAAGGCAGACTGTAACTCAAATCCGCCGTTCCGTATTTTATGAGCTGCGCGGCGGCTTCGGGGTTGTCGCGGACGATTGCCATGGCAATCATCTCGGTCTGAAAACCCGTTAATCTCCCGATTCCGAGCGGCGTGGCGGAATAGAGTGTTCCGCTGATTTCCACTTGCGGTTTCTGTCCGGTCGAGAAATTCAGGTCGCTTACATTATCGGAAATGTGCAACATTTGTTCAATAATCGGTGCTACGTCAAGCAAACTCATCGGTTAGATTTACTCCAAAGAATATTTATAAAGAAGGCAGGAAAAAGGGTTTGAGCATAAAACGATTTGCCTTAACGAACCGTTCGGCATATATATTCTTACGCATTTTACCTTTAAAACGCAAGTTATTTTTAACTTTGATAAACATTTTTGTTCATTATTGCTTTTAGATTGAGAATTTTTTTAAGTTTTCGATTATTTTCTCAGGCGGCGAAAGAATTTCGCTGATAATTGCCAGAGAATCTGCTCCGCTAGAGAAAATTTCGCGGAAATTGCCGGAATTTATTCCGCCGATCGCGACGAGCGGAAAATTTCCGATTGCTTTTCTCACGCGTTTTACGCCTTCGGTTCCGACGATTTCATCGGGATTTTCCTTTGTTTTAGTCGCAAAAACGGGACCAATGGCAATATAATCTATCGGAAGTTTTGCGGCTTGAATTGCCTGCCCGACGCTGTGCGTGGAAAAGCCGATAATTGCTTTTTTGCCTAAGATTTTCCGTGCGCTTTCGGGCGGCAGATCGTCTTGACCGAGATGAACGCCGTCGGCTTTTAAGGCAAGCGCAATATCAACGCGGTCATTGATGATAATCTTCGTGTCCGTTTTCCGCGCAAATTTAATTGCGTCTTCGGCTTGCGCGTAAAATTCCCGGGGCGAAAGATACTTTTCGCGCAGTTGGATAAATTTGGCGCCGCCTTCGACCAGGATTTTTACCTGTTCCGCGTGCGAGAGTTTTGTAATACGCGTATCGGAAATCGGATAAATTTTCGGCAGAAACATAAGCTTTAAAATGGACAATGGACAATGGATAATGGACAATGGATAATTTTTGATTCCAGAATTCGGGAGATGATTAAACAATTCAGGTAATTTCAAGCAAAATCATCGTCCATTGTCCATTGTCCATTGTCCATTTTTATATAGATTTGACCATCAAAAAACCGTCTTCACCATTATTGTAATATTTCTTCAGCCTTTGAATAGTTGAATATCCCAAACTGCGATAGAGGTTTTGCGCGGCGATATTTCCGGCGCGAACTTCGAGCGTGAGCATACTTAACTTGCGGTGTTGCAGAGCATTTTCGGTATGATCGAGCAATCTCACCGCCAAACCGCGCCGCCGGTGTTCGGGCGCGATGCCGATTGTCGTAATATGTCCCGTGCCGTTTTCATGGCACATTATAAAAATAAAACCGACCATATTTCCGTTCGGCGTAACAATACGGTAACTCAGTGTATTCGGCTCGGAAAGCAGATATGAAAAGGTGTATTTCGTGTAATTTTCTCCGGCTTTAAAACAGCGCAGATTTAATTTCAAAACTTCTTTCAGCTGTTTTTCAGTCAGAGGTCGAATTGCGTATTCCGTCATCGGCGCAGGAATAATGACTTCCGGTTCGACAAATCCCGGCGGAATAAAAAATTCACGAATTCTTTGGAAAACTGCCATAAGTCAGTAGTCAGTAGTCAGTAGTCAGTAGTCAGTAGGAAATACTAAACACCAACAGCTAATATCTGACATCTTAAATAATCAACATACAATCGCCGTAGCTGTAAAAACGGTATCGAGATTCGACCGCGTGGCGATAAGTATTCATTATAAAATTATAACCGCCAAAGGTCGAAACCAAAACGAGCAAAGAAGATTGCGGAAGATGAAAATTCGTTAAAAGTCCGCTGATTACCCGGAATTTATATTCGGGCGTAATCGTCAAATTTGCCGAAAATTCGCCGGCTTTGATTTTCCCGTTTTCCTGAGCCGCAGATTCCAAAGCGCGCGTCGTCGTTGTGCCAATGGCGATAATTCTTCTGTTTTCGGATTTTGCTTGGTTCAAAATTCCGGCGGTTTCCGGGGAAATCTCGCATCTTTCGGGCATAACTTTGTGTTCGGACAAATCGGAAACGCGAACGGGTTCAAAAGTTCCGTAACCGACGTGCAGCGTGATTTCGGCAACCGAAATTCCCCGCGCTTTTATTTCTTCCAGAATCTGCGGCGTAAAATGAAGTCCGGCGGTCGGGGCGGCGATGGCTCCGCGCTTCCGGGCAAAAACGGTTTGATAACGCTCGCGGTCTTTGTCCAAACTTCCCGCTTCGCGTTTGATATACGGCGGCAGAGGCGTTTGCCCGATTTCGTCCAAAATCTTATTAAAATCGCCGTTTGCCTCAAATTTTACAAAAATTCTGCCTTCTTCGCTCTTTTCCAAAACTTCCGCCGAGAGATTTTCATTAAAAATGATTTTCTTTCCCGTTTTAAGCCGCCGCGCCGGACGTGCGAGAGTTTCCCACGTTTTGCTTTCGGTTTCCCTGACCAGAAAAAGTTCGACTTTCGCGCCCGTGTCGCTTGTGCCGAAAATCCTTGCGGGGAAAACCTTTGTGTTATTCAAAACGATCAAATCGTCTTCACGCAAAAATTCGGGAAAATCATAAAAATGTTTGTCTTCTAAAGTTTTTTCAAGCCGGTTTGCCACGAGCATTCGCGAATCGGCGCGTTTTTCTAACGGATTTTGGGCGATAAGATTTTCGGGCAGATCGTAATCGAAATCGGTGATTTTCATAAAAATTAGACGCAGATAAACGCAGATTTTACGGATATTCGCGGATTATAATTTATTGAATCATTTTATAAAAATCCGCGCAAATCCGTCTTATCCGCGTTTATCTGCGTCTAATTAAATTCATCACTGCTGAATCGGTTCTTTATTTCCCGTAATCGGTTCAAACGGCAGAAAATTCATCTCAAACCACGCACCGGCAACAGCTAAAAATTCGCGTACCGCCCAATTATTTTCATTTAAATACGTCCGCCGGTCTGCCGTAATTCCGATGCTGTCAACGCCTAAATTATTACACAGATAGAGCGAACGCGCCTGATGAAATTCCTGCGTCACGAGAATCGCTTTTTTGATTTCAAAAATTTCTTTGGCGCGGAAACACGTGTCATAAGTTCTGCGCCCGGCAAAATCGAGAACAATATCTTCCGCCGGAACGCCGAATTTTATTGCCGCGTCCTTCATCGCCGTCGGTTCGTCATAACTTTCCGAAGGATTATCGCCGCTCATCAGGATTTTTTTGACGCGTCCGGCGCGGTGAAGTTCGACGGCGGTTATCACGCGATCATAAAGCGCGTCGGAAAGACGATTATTTTCCCAAACCCGCGCACCGAAAACGATCGCAATGCGCTGAGGTTCTTCGACCGGAATGTCCCGCATCGAAGCTCCCATTCTTTCCGAAAAACTCGAGCGAACATATTTATTTATGAGCGCAAGCGTGAAAATTCCAATTAATGCGAGTGCAAGAGATGCTAATAAAATTCGTAAAAACCGTTTCATAATGCTTTTTTGGGTTTTGGTCTTTGGTCTTTGCTTTTTGAACTTACTCCAAATTTTTGTTCACTTTTCACTTTTCACTTCTCACTTGTTTTAATATTTCTCCGCGCCAATTCGGCGACAAATTTTTCGGAATCAATGGCGAGTTCCTGCGGAGTTGCGCCGCGCATCGCAACCGCGCCGCGTGCCGCCATTTGCGCGATGATCGAAGCCGGAAAGGCAGTCGTCCGCATCATTGCGCTCAAACCTGTTTCTTCGTCGAATTTATCAACAATATCAAAGCGCAAAGTTTTCATTTCGCCGTTAGATTTTCCGGCAAATTCAAGTCTGACCAAAACATAATCGGCTTCATCGGCGGGCAGGTTTTTCTGGAGAAGCTCGCCGAAAACCTTGCGCGGTTTGACTTTGATGAAATCTACAAGAATTTCTTCGCTCGAACAAAGTCCGAGATCTATCATCGCCCGAAATTTTTCGCAATGTCCGGCGTAGCGAATGGTTTTGTAATCCAGTTCTTTGATTTTCCCGAGAAATGTGTCGGGCAAGGTCGAAGTTCCGCCCGAGGTTTGAAACGCTTCGAGCGAGGGAAATCCGTCAAACGCAAGAGATTCGAGTTCGGTCATTGATTCGACTTCCGTAATGCGCCCGTTGCGAATAACTCTAGCGGTTTCGATATATTCATTTATCAAACCTTCGACCGAGAAAACTAATTGATAATCGAGCGGCGGTTTCGGATTCTGCGGCAAACCGCCGACTCTGATGTGAATTTCTTCTATTTCGTCAAACCGGCGCGCGCCGTGCATCGCTAGGATAGAAACCATTCCGGGCGCGAGACCGCAATCGGGAATGATGTTTATTCCCGCATTTTTTGCCTGCTCGTCCAAAGCAAGCTGCTCGTCAACCACATAATTATTGCCGCCGAGATCGCAAAAATTTGTCTTCGTTTCAATCGCAGCTTTTGATAATTCGAGATTGTACCAGTAATTTACGCACGAAATCGCCGAATCGTGTCCGCGCATTAAGTCCTTGACCGCTTCATAATTGGAAGCGTCAATTTCCGCTGCGGTTACTTTGTCCGAGCCGACTTTCCGGGCAACTTCTTCCGCCGTTTTCAGATGAAAATCGGCAACCGTGACCGCTTCGACCTCAGGCGAATTATGCACCAGATCATAAACTGCGCCGTGTCCCATTCGCCCGGCACCTAAAACAAGAATTTTCATAACTTTTAAAATGGTGAATGGTGAATGGTGAATGATGAATTTTTTAATTAACCATTCATCATTCACCATTCATTTTTTAGTTCCAATCTTCCCACTCTTCGGGTTTTTCGTTGGCAAGAACTTGTCCGGCGTATTCCCACACCTTTTTTTTCCAGAGTCGGAGCGAATCCGTCAGCTGCAGAGCGGCTTGCGGATGCGCCGGATTTCGTTCGACTCTGATGACCTGCACCGTCACGCTCACCTCATCATCGGCGTTTTCCGTTACCGTCAGATTGAGTTTGCTCCCGACCGGAGGCAGAACTCTCGGCAGAAAGACCAGAGTTCCGTGAGGTCCGACATTTTCCGTCAAACCTTCCTGAATTATCTCTTTCCCGTTCTCGTCTTTCCACGTCAAGCGAATCGGGAAAGAAATGACGTGTCGCGCTCCAAGTCGTTTTTCTTGCATAAAAATCGTTCTCCAGATTAAGTTTTTTGCCGATTGAAATATACGAAATTCGCCCGTTTAAGTCTAATTTAAACACGAGTTTATGTATTTAAAGATTGTGAAAGATTTCTTAATATCGGTTTTTTCGCCCTTTTTTCAACTGGACAACCCGCGTTTTGAAATGATAGTATCAAAAACGTTTTTCGTAAGAAGACCTTTGGGAAGTCCCATAGATATTCAGGTTAGTCATTATTAAATTACAAAAAACTTATAAAAATTAAAATATATTGATTTAATAAAAATCAAATGACTAACTATAAAAAACACAACAAGGAGCTTATTTGATAATGAAATATATAGCTAGAGGAAGCGTATTCTTCGGAGTTTTTTCGTTGGTGATGACAATGTTTGTCTTTCAATCAACCGCCGAAGCCGCTCTCGTTATAGCGAACGATTCGCATAATACACAATTTAATATTCAGCAAGTTTTACAACAAAACAATTTATTTATTCAAGAATTATACACGCCGGAATTCGAAACATCTTTAACGGATAATCCGGTAACTCCGGCAACTAACAATAATACAACAACAAAATCAGAAACAAGATCATTTAAAGCAACGGCTTATTGTCTGAAAGGAAGAACTGCCAGCGGTTCGGGTGTCAGACGGGGAATCGTTGCCGCCGACCCGCGGGTTCTGCCGCTCGGAACACAGATTCAAATCGAAGCCGGTTCCTATTCGGGAACATACACGGTTGCCGACACCGGCGGCGCGGTCAAAGGTCGAATTTTAGACATTTGGATGCCGAATTGCACGGAAGCCCGACGCTTCGGACGCAAAAACATAAAAGTCAGCGTCGTCGGGAAAAGAAAACGAAAATAATTAAACTTTAACAAAAAACTTTTATTTTATAATTTGAGCAGCCGTTTCAACTTCAATTGAAACGGCTGCTTTTTTATTAGAAGCGATCTCAAAAATAATTTATTTGGTTAAGCAAGCCGCTCTCAAGACCGCGTTTCACCGTTGATTTCTGATGGAATCGCGGTCAAAGACCGCTTGCTTAACTGTGTGTTTCATATTTTGAGATGGCTTCTAACTGATGCCGACGCAAAAAATTAAAAAAGCCGGGAGCGCAGGCAACCTGCCTGCATGAGCGCAAAGAGCGCGAAAAAGACTTCGATTGCAACAAGCTTGTTTTTATTCAATCGTTGTTCCGCCGCTTTCGCGACGGTTGCAGGCAGGCTGCCTGCGCTCCCGGCTTGCGTAACATCAGTTCTAAATGATTATCCGAACTCAATCATTCAAGTTTCGGCAAAATATATTGAACTTCTGAAATTTCAGCCAAATCCGCGAATCTTTCGAGCGCAATCGTGCCGATGATAAATTTCTGCTGTTTTTCTTCGATTATTTCAAAGCCGAGTTTCGAGAGTTTTTCAAGCACTTCGGGAGTAAATTCCGTGAGCCAAACTTCGATTTTCGCTTTGCCGCCCTTTGCAAAATTTTCCTTAATATTTTGCGAATTTTCAGTTTTTAATCGCTCGACAATCGCCAAAATCTGCGGATGAAGTTTTTCATTCAAAATTCTTTGCCGTTTCATTTCGGCGGTCGGCGGCGGTTCGTTTTCTTCGGGAATTTCGCTCGCAGAAGACAAGATCGTCGTTTGTCCGCTGCCGAAATTATAGACAATAACGCCCGTTACTTTGACGGGTTGTCCGGAAAGCTGCGTCGGTCTGAATTTGGAATTTCGCGCCGCGCCGACAGCCGCCGAGCGAAGCAAAGGATGCCCGCCCACGGCATTTGCCGCAATTACATTTCCGTTTTCATCAATCAAAACCTGCACGGAAACCGAACCGTTCGTCCCAACCATTTTTGCCGCCGAAGGCAAAGCCGGCGCGGGCAAACTGACCGCTTTGCCGTTGACGACTCCGCCGGAAATTGTTTTCGGAACCGGATTTACGCTACTTCCCGCGCCGCTTGAACCTCGCGCCGCGCCTGACGCACCGCCGACGATATTTCCGTTGACAGTAGATTTGCCTAACATAAAGCTCGATGTCGGTCTTGGCGGAGCAGATATTGCCGGACTTTCATCAATTCTTTGAATATTTCTCACACCTTCGGGATTTTCGCTTTCGACCTCGATTTTTACGCTTTTATCCAATGTTCTGATGGTGTCTTCGACCGCGACAAAAGATGTAAATTGCGTCATCAGGCGAAAATCCAGACCGAGCCGCGTAATTTGATCTTCCAATTCCTTCGGCGCAGTTCCGTTTTGAATGCCCTGCCAATCCTGCGCCATCAGATCGTCAATTTTTGTCCGCGCCCAGAGTGTTGCCAAAACTCCGTTTTCTTTTTGCGTTTCGGGAAAATTGACATTTATTTCGCGCACGAATTCTTGTCCGGCGACTTTTCCCTTCAAAAAAATCGTGCCGCTTTCCGCCTTCAAATATCGCCCGTGAATTATTACGGGTTTTGCGCTGAACAGATCGGGATTTCGCTTCGGGTAAACATCAACGACCGACAGACCGTTCCAATCAATCGAAACGTCCGTCAAGAGCGGCGTTCTGACGCGCTCGTAAAATCGTCGCGCGGCTTTTTCGCCGTCGTCTTCCAAGCCGACATATTCAACCTCGCCGCGTCCCGTTTCGGAAATTTTGTCGAGCAGAAAACGATTAACGGAACTTCCGATGCCGAAAGCGAAAACCCGCGCATTTTTATATTTCTGCACTTCATTGATGATTTCCAAATCGTTGCCGACAAAGCCGTCGGTCATAAAACAAACGATGCGAATATGTTTTTGCGAGTCCGACGGCGCAAGCGCGGCTCTGATCGCTTTAAGCATTTCCGTTCCGCCGCCGCCCGAAAGCGTGGCGAGAAAATTTTTCGCTTTTTGCAAATTTGCAGCGTTTGCCGGAACCGGATTTTCAAAAAGCATCCGCGTTTCTCCGGCAAAAGTTATCAGATTAAAGCGGTCGTTCGGATTCAGATTTTCCAGCGAAAGGCGCATCGCTTCTTTTGCCTTTTCAATCGGAAAACCCGACATCGAACCCGAAACATCGAGCAGAAAAACTATTTCCTTCGGCGTAATGTCTTCGGTAGAAAATTTTTCGGGCGGCGACAAGATCAGCGAAAAAAATCCGCCGCGCTCATCGCTCTTGTGCGTCAAAAGCGCGTCTTCGATCCGTTTTCCGGTTACGTCGTAGCGCAAAATAAAATCCTTGTTCGGAATGACGTTTTCATCTTTGAGTTTGACCGACGCATTATTTGCACTGAAATTGAGCGTTTCGATCAGATGCGAAGTCGAACGAACCCGTTCAACGGGAACGCCCGCGTCAATTTTTACTTCGATTGAAATATCGTGTCCGGCACGCGATTTGGCGATATTCGGCATTACTTTTGCCGCATTTCTTCCGCTCATCGAATTTGGAACATATCTTTCGCCGACCGTCATCGGAAAGACGAATTCGTATTCGCCGTCTTCATATTTCAGCGTTTGAACAAAACTGATTTCGACGATGATTTTTTCATTGGGAAGAATATTGGCGACCTGCTGAGTAAAAATATTCGGTCGTTCCTGATCTAAAAGTGATGCCGTTTTCCCGTCCGTCTTCGCCGTTTCATAAATTTCTCGTGCTTCTTCGCGCCTAAGAATTTCGGCGCGAATCGTTCGCGTCCCGATTGTCATCGTCATCGCGTCAACGGCGGAATCGGGCGGCAGAGGAAATTTATAAACCGCTTCGATCGGTTGATTAAAATTATTTTCAAATTCCTGCGTAACACGGACACGCGCCAGAAATCCGCTGATTTCCGTCGTTACAGCCGTATGTTTGAGCGGGCAAGTGCCGAGGTTTTCCCCGTTTTTATTAAATGACGCGAGCGTCCCTTGCGTGGTTTCAAAGTTTTGAGCCGAAATGCCGACAGCCGAACACACGAATACTGCCAGCAAAATTATTAGTTTTTGCATAAAATTTCTCCTGTTTTTTGTCTTTCTAAAAGTTTCTAAAAATCTTCGCGGGTTATCTTTTTAGACACTAAAATTCGGGATTTGTTCCCCGAATTATGAAAGTTTTTTGTAAAGATGAGAGAATTTATAAACGGAAATTTGAATTTCGGCTTGAATAAAAGATAGAATTTTTGTAATAATTAAAAACTTCGATTAGTCTTTTAACTTAATAGACTTTTTATGGCGGCTATAGTTCAGTTGGTTAGAACGCTTGATTGTGGTTCAAGAGGTCGAGGATTCGAGCTCCTCTAGCCGCCCCATTATTTTTTCCCGCTTCTTTTTTACTCAAACCTATACTCAAAAAAATTTTTACACTATAATCTCTAAGAAGCTGTTTAAAAAGAGGTACCGCTGCCGTCCCGGCGGCTGTCCTGAGACCGTCTCGGTCTCAGACTCCTGATTACTTTTTGGAAATTTAACGCCATCGGCGCGCGAGACGCACGCCGGACAGCCAGCGAGACGCTGGCGTTACCCTTTTTTGTCTTTTTTCACCGAAAAACCGAACTGTAAAGAAACAAGCAGTTTGCTTTTCGCCGATTATTTTTCCGCGAGGTTTATTTAATGCCGAAGTTTAAATTTATTTATTTTGCACTATTAGTGTTTCTGTTTTCCGCACAGAGCGTTTTGGCGGAAAAATACGCGAAGAACGAACTGCTTGTAAAATACAGAAACGGAACGATTTCCGCCGATTCTCCGGCGCGGAATGCGCAGATCGGCGCAACCGTTTTAGAAGAATTTCCCGCGCTCAAGTGGCAGAGAGTCAAACTTCCCGCGAATCTTTCGGTCGAGCAAGCGATTGCACTTTACAGCAAATTTGCGGAAATCGAAGCGGTTCAGCCTAATTATTATTACCGGCTCGCCGTAACGCCGAATGACCCGCGTTTTTCCGAACTTTACGGAATTCAGAAAATTTCCGCGCCCGCCGCCTGGGATTTAACGACCGGCAACGCAAACACGGTCGTTGCCGTGCTTGATACGGGCGTTAAATACACGCACGAAGACCTTGCGGCGAATATATGGACAAACAGCGGCGAAATCAACGGAAACGGGATTGACGACGACGGTAACGGTTTTACAGATGATTTCTACGGTTACGATTTCTTTTTTAATGATTCCGATCCGCTGGACGAAAACGGACACGGAACGCACGTCGCCGGAACGATCGGCGCGGTCGGCAATAATTCGCTCGGCGTGGTCGGCGTAAATTGGAATGTGCGGATTATGGCAATCAAAATTTACGATTCGGACGGTTTCGGCACGACCTCGACAATGCTGATAAATGCTTATAATTATGTGCGTTTGATGAAAGAACGGGGCGTAAATATTCGCGTTACAAATAACAGTTACAGCGGCTGTGATGAGGCGTGCGGCTTCGATCAGGCGACCAAGGACGCGCTCGATGCGCTCGGCGATGCCGGTATTTTAAATGTCTTTGCGGCGGGAAATAACGGACGAAATATTGATACGCTGCCGGCTTTTCCGGCAAGTTATACGAGTCCGGGCGTTTTGTCGGTCGCTTCTTCGACCTCGACCGATGCCAGATCGGGATTTTCAAATTTCGGCACGACGAGCGTTGACGTTGCCGCACCGGGTTCGGGAATTTTAAGCACGACGATGAATGCCGCCAATTACGGCAGTTTGAGCGGAACTTCGATGGCAAGCCCGCACGCGGCTGGCGCGGCGGCTCTGCTTTCTTCATTTAATCCGAACCTTTCCGCCCAATCGCTCAAAGCAACGCTGATGAATTCGGTTGATGTGCTTTCGCCCTGGAACGGCGTTGTCAAAACGGGCGGCAGAATCAATGTAGCAAATGCTCTAAATAATCAAACTGTGTGCAGTTTTAATCTTTCCGCTTCGAGTATTCAGGTTTCTTCCGCAGGCGAAACGACAAGCGTAAATGTAACGGCTCCGGCAAATTGCGATTATTCGGTTAAAAGCAACGCTGAATGGATCGTCATAAATTCAGCGACGGGTGGAAGCGGAAATTCGACCGTTAATTTTACGGCTCAGGCAAATAATCTTCCGGATATGCAGCGCGTCGGCAGAATTTTCATCGGTGATCAAACTTTTACGATTATTCAAGGCACGCCGTTTATTGTAAATAGACCGACTTTGGATTTTGACGGCGACGGGCGAACCGATTTTTCCGCGATACAAAACACGAACGGCGGAATGCTCTGGCATAATTACCGGAGTATTTTAGGCTATTCGGCGACGAATTTCGGGCTTTTTGCCGATGATATTCCGGTTTCAAACGATTTTGACAGCGACGGCAGAGCGGACATTGCCGTCTGGCGAAATTCAAACGGGACATTTTATGTTATAAACAGCGCAACGAATACGGTTCAGATTTTCCAGTTCGGAGCTTCGGGCGATAATCCTTTGATAACTCAGGATTTCGACAGCGACGGACACGCCGATTTTGCCGTGACGCGCAAAGTGAACGGAAAATTGATCTGGTATATCGCGCTTTCGACGGGCGGTTTTCGCATCCAACAATTCGGCAATGAAACCGATAAACCGCTGCGCGGCGATTTTGACGGCGACGGACGCGCCGATCTTGCCATTTATCGTCCTGAATCGGATTCTCCGGCAAATACTTTTTACATCCAGAAAAGTTCGGATAACGGTTTAATCGTCGTGCCTTTCGGAATTTCGACGATTGATAAAATCGTTCCGGCAGATTATGACGGCGACGGTAAAACAGATATTGCCGTCTGGCGCGAAACGACCGGAGTCTGGCATTATTTGAAGAGTTCGGACGGAAGTTATAATGCTTTTCAATTCGGAACAATGGGCGATTTGCCGACACCGGGCGATTATGACGGCGACGGACGAACCGATTTTTCGGTTTGGCGACCGAATCCGGCGGCAAATGAATCGGGAATATTTTATATTTATTCCGAGTCGTCGGGGTTTTCGGCTTTCGGTTGGGGAAATTCGGAGATGAAGATTCCCGGCAATATGCTTGGCAGCAGTTAAATTCGGAAAATTTATCGGCTTATCAAACTTTTTACAAAGTTGGTGCGTCTAAGGTTTCAGACTTTAAGGTTAAAATTTAAGATGATAAAATTATTTAATGAAAGGTTTTTGCAAGAACTTCTTGCATTCAAACTCTTCAAAGTAGTATATTTGAAATCTGTATCTATTTGGCGTAAAATTTGCCCAGATAACCTTAAAAGCAATTTCTTAAAAAAGTAGGATTATAAAATGAAAAATATTTTGACCAGAAGTGGCAAATTTAGCGTGTTGTTTGCCTGTATTTTCTTGTTGGCGGTTTCGGCTTCCGCTCAGCTCAGTTTGCGAAAGGCATTGGATATTGATAATGACGGAAAAGCCGATTTTTCAGTTTTTAGACCGAGTAATAATGCCTGGTATTACTTAAAAAGCGGCGATGGCGGTTTTGTGATTCAAACATTCGGGCTGGCTAATTCGGATTACCCGACACCGGGCGATTATGACGGCGACGGCAAAGGCGACATCTCGGTTTGGCGCGACACGGACGGTGTCTGGTATCGCTTGAATAGTTCCAACAATACATTCACGGCAATTTCTTTCGGAATTACGGGTGATGAACCGATTTCCAGAGATTATGACGGCGACGGCAAAACAGAGTTAGCCGTTGTGCGCCGCACGGGCGGGGCAATGATCTGGTATGTTTTACGAAGTTTGGACGGCAGTTTTTCCGCTTATCAATTCGGACTTTCGACCGATTTTACCGCTCCGGGTGATTATGACGGCGACGGCAAATTTGATTATGCAATCCAACGTCCGGGCGCAACTGCCGGCAATCAGGCAACATTCTTTATACAAAGATCAGGCGACGGCGGATTTACCATCACGGCTTTCGGTCTGAGCAACGATTTGGTCGTTCCCGGCGATTATGACGGCGACGGCAAAACAGACATTGCAGTTGTTCGTGAAGGTCCGGCGAATCTCGTCTGGTATATTCTGGGAAGTACCGCCGGATTTAGTGCTTATACCTTTGGAAATACGGCGACGGATTTGAATACTCAAAACGATTACGACGGCGACGGCAAAACGGATATTTCAGTTTGGCGTGATTCGGAAGGTAAATTCTACGTGCTGCGAAGTACGGATGGCGGTCTTAGTGTTATTCAATGGGGATCACCGAGCGACTTTCCGGTTGCCAGCTACGATACCCACTAATTATTGTTAAATGGTCAAATCAAGAGGTTGGAGGCTTTTGCGGTCTTCAACCTTTTTGTTTATTTTAATTTATTGATGGCAAATCTTTCCGAAATTATTCAAGACCGATTTTCCGGCAAAAAAATCGTCATCGTCGGCGATCTGGTTGCCGATCAATTCCTGCGCGGCACGATCAGCCGCGTTTCGCGTGAAGCTCCGGTTTTTATTCTGCGCCACGACGAAACCGAAACTCTCGCCGGCGGCGCGGCAAATGCGGCGGTCAATGTCGCTTCGCTCGGCGGAAAAGCGGTTTTGGTCGGGTTGATCGGCGAAGATTTAAACGGTGAAAATCTCTTAAATGTTTTAGCAAAATCTTCCGTGGAATGCAGGTTTATTGTCCGATCTAAAGACTTTCAAACAACGACAAAGGTGCGCGTTCTTGCCGGACAGCATTATGCGCCGCGCCAACAGGTAATTCGGATTGATTATGAAAATCAAACTGAAATCAGCCGTAAATTGCATAAAAAACTAAAAGAAAATCTGATTTCCGCCGCCAAAGATGCGGACGCAATTATCATTTCCGATTACAATTACGGTGCGGCAAGCATCGAACTTGCCGATCTTGCCCGAAAAATTTGCGAAGATAAAAAGATTCCATTGCTTGTAGATTCGCGTTTCCGGCTTGAAAACTTCCCGAACGCAACGAGCGCAACGCCGAATCAGGAAGAAGCCGAGAAACTTTTAGGAAAGAATTTGACGGAAGAAAATTGTATCGAACTGTGCGAAAAATTAAATTATAGGTCTCTGCTCGTCACGCTCGGAAATAAAGGAATGCGGCTGGTCGAAAAAGATAAAAAATCAATTCATTTCGATGCCGTCGGCGCGAAAGAACCGATTGACGTAACCGGCGCAGGCGACACGGTGATTGCCGCATACGCGCTCGGTTTGGCTTCCGGTTTGAGTTTTGCGGATTCGGCAAAAATTGCCAATCACGCGGGCGGAATCGTCGTGATGAAAAAAGGCACGGCTTCGGCAAGTTTAGCGGAATTGTTAAAATCAATCGAAGAAAACCGGAGGTAATTTCAGATTTCAGATTCCAGATTTCAGATTCCAGAAAACAACTTTTGCTACTCTAATTTTTTTTTGATACCCGGCAATTTGAAATTTGAAATTTGAAATCCAAAGATATTTATGAGTTTTTCAAAAAACAATTTTGCGCCTATTTTAGACCGCACGCGGCTCGTGGCGCGGGTGGCAATCGAGCGGCGCGAAGGAAAGAAAATTATTCTGGCAAACGGCTGTTTCGATCTGTTTCACGTCGGGCATATTCGCTATCTGGCGGGCGCGAAGCAATTGGGCGGAGTTTTAATCGTCGGCATAAATTCCGATGAGCAAGTTCGGAAATTAAAAGGTGAAAAACGCCCGTTTATGCCGCAGGATGAGCGCGCCGAAACTGTTTCGGCTTTTAAGTTTGTTGATTTCGTGACGATTTTTGAAGAACCGACGGTCGAAGAGTTGATTCGCGCAATTCGCCCCGATTTTCACGCCAAAGGCACGGATTATACGACCGAAACCGTTCCCGAACGCGAAATCGTCAAAGAATGCGGCGGACAAATTGCCATCGTCGGCGATCCGAAAGATCATTCGTCAACGGAATTGATTTCTATAGTAAGCGGTGAGCAGTAAGCGGTAAGCAGTTTTTTTTCTGCTTTTACCGCCTTACTGCTCACCGCTTACTGCTGACTGAAGGATGTGGCAAGCAAAAACTAAAAACGATTTAATTATCGAAGTTTGGGAAAAACTCGATTGCGAAAATGTCGGCGCGCCGGAAATTACGGCGGTCGAAGACGCGGTGCGCGAAAAATACGGCGCAAATGCGGTCGAAAGCCCGATGATTATTGCGCGGCGGCTCGCCGATGAAGGCGCGGAACTGCGCCACGCGGAGATTATGGAACTCGACGTTACGCGCCGGCTTGAATCGCCTTACGCGCCGATGTTTCGCAATATTTTGAAATTTTCCGATTTTGTGCAAACACTGATTTCGATTCGCAAACTGGAGAATCTGCGGAAAAAATTCGCTCAGGAAAACGATAAGGCAGGCTTGCGGCTCGTCAAAGAAACCGCGATCAAAGGCAAAAACCGCGCGTTGATGATTTCAAAAAATCCGAAGGTCGAGCAAGAAAAACGCGCTGAAAAAGCCGAGATCGCCGAGTGGTTCACGCTCTGGCTGCAATCGCCCGAAGTGTTTGAAAGCTGGGTGAAAATTCGGCAGAAATCGAAGGATTTCAGGGAAAAATTTGAAATGAAAGACTTGTAAATTATGCGCCGATTCTACGCTTCGCCGGAAAATTTTAACGACCATCAAATTTTTTTGGATTTAGAACAATCCAGACATTTAAGCAGCGTTTTGCGTTTGACGGAAGGCGACAAAATTCACGTTTTTGACGGACTCGGAAATGAGTTTTCGTGTGAAATTGAAAAAATCGAAAAAAAGAAAACTTCGCTAAAAATCATCGAAAAAGTTTCGCCGGTTTCGCCCGAATCCGGTTTGGATTTAACTCTGGCGGTTGCCATTCTAAAAGGCGAAAAATTCGATCTGGTCATTCAAAAAGCGGTCGAACTCGGCGTTACGCGCTTGTTGCCGATTATTACAAAACGATGCGACGTAAGAATAAAAGATTCAACCAAAAAACTCGAGCGTTGGGGAAAAATCATCATCGAATCATCAAAACAATGCGGGCGCGCAAAACTTATGCAAATATCCGAACTTGTTGATTTTGACGAATTTATTAAAACGGCAACGGGCGCGAAAATTTTATTTGCCGAACGAAACGGCGAAAATTTTTCCGAAATAAAACCGGACAAAAAAATAACCGCCGTCATCGGTTCTGAAGGCGGTTGGCAAGATTCTGAAATTGATTCGGCGCGAAAAAACGGTTTTCAAATCATTACTTTAGGCGGCAGAATACTGCGGGCGGAAACCGCCGCCATTTCGATTGCGAGTCTCGTTCAGCATAATTTCGGCGATCTGCGTTAATTATCGTCGTCGGTGTCGTCGGGCATACTTCTCGAACGAAAATAAGCATCGCCGCGTTTTCTCAGTTCGGCTTTTTCGCCCAGAGTTTTTATGACCGAATCGAGCAAATCCTTGTTTTCTATCTTAAAGCTCGTCACGCCGTTCAGATCAACATCCGCATCGGAATATTGAATGATCAAATAGCGGCGTTTTTCCTTAATGAACATTCCGGCAAGACTTGCGCCCGGCACGGGAATCGCGCCGACAACCGTTCCGGTCGTTGAACGCACGGATTGCGATTGCGGCGAAAGCGAATATATTGATTCGTAAGCGATGGCAAAAACCTCTTTATTATCTTTACCGTAAAAAACGATCCGTTCATTGACGTCGTCAAATTTGAGAGTTCCCTTTTCCTTCTTGCTGTAGCCGAGCATTCCGCCTTCATATTTCGCTTCAAAAGACGCGGGCGCGGGAGCAATTACTTTGTCGTCCGCATTTTTATCAACAGGGCGCGGCTGTGCCGAAACGGCTATCGCCAAAAACGATAAGCTCAGGGCAAAAATATATAATATTTTTTTCATAGTTTTATTTTTTTGAAATAAGAAATTTGAGATTTTTAACTTCCGATCTTATAGACGCATTCCGCCGAAGGCGCGTTGCCAGACGAGCGTCTGTTTTAAAACGCCGAGCCGGTTTTTATCGTCATCACGGCATTCGAGCGTTAATTGATCAATAATTGCTTCAAGCAGCGGAACGGCGAAAAGTCCTGCGTGCGCAACCACTTGCGAATAATAATGAATTTGCAGACAGTCGTTTTCGTCGGTATGAAATTTATTGATCTCATCTGCCGCGATCTTAAAAACTTCCTGTCCGGGCGGCACGACGCGGCGCGGCACTCCGTGCGTGATTTTGCCCGTTTTAGCTAACGCGCCGAGCAGCAGAATCCCGATCAAAAAACCCTGTTCATTGATGTAATCAGGGCTGAAATTTCCGAGTTCGGGCTTCGGCGACAGACGCGGACCGTAGCTTGCATATTCGGGATTTACAAGCATCGAATTATAAATAACACCGATAATTTCTTCCGATTCCGAAGGAAGAGAAACAAACTGGGCAAAGCCGTAATCTTCGTCAGACGGCGGATTTTCCGCGTCCAATGAATCAATCACGCGCCCGACATAATCTATATGCGAGTTTGATTTGACGATTTTTGCGATTTTCATTTTTAGTAGGTTGTAGTCAGTAGTCAGTAGTCAGTAGTCAGTAGATTTTAACTACTACCTACAATTTACCATCTACTTGAATCAAATTGCTCTTCCGAGGTCGGGAATAATGTAAAGAAGCCACCAGAGAAATATTTGGATCAAAAGAACCCCGAAACTCAGCCCGATGCTGAGAAGCGCGAGTTTTCTGCCGCCCAAATTCGGCTTATTGTATGAAACGGCAACACCGAAGCTGCCGAGAATCAGCGTCAGCGGAATAAATAAAATTCCGAGATAAGGAACCATCGAATAAACGCAACACGCCCAGGCGGTTTGTGAAACCTCATTTTCGTTTCGCGCAAATAAATCGGTAATTTCGGCGCGCGGAGCATTTTCGGCAAGAAAGGTTTTCCCCTGCAAACGATAGGAAGCTCTCAGCGTGTCGAGCGGTTGATAATCTTCTTTCAGCAATTTTCCGCAAGTAAAACAAAATTTCGCATTCCCGCGCCGCGATGTCGCACCGCAAGCCGAACAGTTCAAACTGCGGATTGCCGATTGGCGTTGGCGATTTTTTTCGGGACTTGATTTCACTTTTGCCTTTTGCCTTTTGCCTTTTTACTTTTTACTTATCTTCTGCGTCCTTTGCTCGTGCTTTTACGTGAAACACTGAAGTTTAGTTTTTCACGACTGGCGAACTCTTGTAAAGCCCCGAGAAAAATTTCCCGGTCGCGGACGGTAATAACTGCCGTCGCATCCGCCGTTTCGAGCGCGTACGGATAACCCAAACCGATGACGCATTCGGCGCGAATAACGTCTAAAATCTCGTCCAAAAAACCTTCTTCAAAAATCCACGCCGGAATATCAATCCGCGCCGGCTGGCTCTCGCTCGTCGTTTGCAAATACGTAAATCCGACGAGCGATCTCTGCGTATTTTCATCGAAAAACGCGCTTAAACCCTTGCGTTTTGAATAACAAAAAATGCTGCGGTCGCCCCAGTTTTTCAAAACCTGCCGCAAATTGGAGTCTCGCGCGTGCAGAATAGTTGCATCATAGAGCGTCTGGCTCTCCGATGTCGTTTTTTGATCGAAAGCGTCGAGCAGATTCAACAAATCACGCGAAAAGCTGCGGTCAATATAGCCGACGACCGGAACTTTTGTTTCCCGCGAAAGATTGACGAGTTTGAGCATTTTTTCAATAAAACTTTCTTGAAGTTTTGTTTGCGGCAGAGAAAAGGAAACGAGCAAGGTTCCGTCAAAAAAAGCGAGCGGCAGTCGTTCGCCGCGTGTTTGCCAGCCTTTTTTCTTTATCAGAAATTCCGAAACTCTGTCAACTTCGGCGTGAAAACGCATTTCGCCGACGCGCGTTTCGGGATTCATCGGTTCGTCTTGATTTTCCAGTAATTCCCTCGGTGATAAAATCCTGAATTTTGCGTTTTTTTCGTAAGTTTGCGTCTCGGAATGCGGATTTTCAAACCAGCCGACCTGAATCGCCGCGACCGGCAAACTGATGTCGCGTCCCGGCAAAATCTGGCTCGCGTCCGCCGCAAAGGTCGTACGGTTTTTCAAAATTTCCCAAGCCCACCGCCGCGCCTGTTCGTGATTAGCCCAGGATTCGGAAAAAATGCGCGAAAAAGAATTTCCGGTATCCAGTTCGTCCGAAGGAATCGCCCCCGGATTTTCGGTTTTCGAGATTTTCTGTTTTACTTCTTTATTCGAGAGTTCGGCGATTTGCTTTAAAATGTGCAAATACGCCGTCAAATCGCTTGTTTGCGTTTCGGCAAAACGCGCGAAATCTTCGCGCTGATTGTGGAGTTCGTTTGATAAAAGTTCACGGTAAAGCATTTATTTTGACTATTTTTAAGGATAATTTATAACCCGTAAATTTGCGAATTTTTACTTTAGTTTATGAAGTTTATTTATTTTCCGGCGGTTTCAGATCGCTGTAACCATCAACTTGAAAACGCCATTTGCCTTTTTCCTTAACAGCGACAACGACAAATTTCCCCTGTCCGATTCCGTTTTCCTTGCCGTCTTTATACTGACGAATCGTGTAAATGCCGACATCATACGCCAAGTTTTTATCAACTTTGCGCTGAAAAATCTGAAACGAGATCGTCATCGTCCGACCTTCATTTTTTATCCAATCAAAGAACGATTGAAAGGTCGGGCGAATCGCTTCGCGACCTTGCAGAATATCGTTATCCGGCGGCAAATAAGCGGCGTTTTCCGCGTACAGATTCACAACCTTTTCAACATCCAATGTGCGATACGCTTCGCTGAATGTTTTGTAGATCGCGTCAATTTCCTTATGCGCCGAAACGCCTTTTTCTAAAATGAGTTCGCTGTTTTGCGCGTTTATGTTAAACGAAACAAACAGCAAAAATGATAAAAGTAAAACTTTTTTCATAATTTTCCGTATTGCCTCAATAAAAAGTTTCAGACAAAGTTTGTCGGGAAAAAGAGCGGGGGCTTCAGCCCAATGATATTAAGTTAAGGATTACTTCAATGCCGTCAATAGGTTACAGAAACAATAGTTAATGGCGGAAGCAACTTCTTGCCCCATTCAGCCTTTAAAATATAAGTAAACGCGACTTAGAGGCTTTTTGTGCGAGTTTTGTGACCTCG
>JBBRVS010000043.1:0-31517 GCA_038246645.1 Pyrinomonadales bacterium | reverse complement strand
GCGAAGAAGGACACGCGACCAAAAAGGTTTATGCTTCTTTTACCAGCGTGATTATTCAAATTACCATTCTTGATATGGTCTTTTCGCTCGATTCGGTCATCACGGCAATCGGAATGGTTGATAATATCTGGGTGATGATCGCGGCGGTCGTCGTTTCGATTATTGCAATGATGCTCTTTGCCAATCCGATCGGAAATTTTGTCGGAAAGCATCCGACCATCAAAATGCTGGCACTCGCATTTTTGCTGCTGATCGGTTTTACGCTCGTCGCCGAAGGATTCGGACAACATATTCCGAAAGGCTATATTTACGGCGCGATGGCGTTTTCGGTCCTTGTCGAACTTCTTAATATGGGACTTCGCAAAAAAGGCAAACCGGTTGATTTGCACGTTCCCTATACTGAAGACAATAAAACTCCCGCTGTCAGCGAAAGTTAAATTCAGGACTTCAACCTTAAAAACGATATTCCGGCTAAATTAACTTAAAAATTTAATTGCCGGAATGTCGTTTTTTCCATAGTTAAACACTCAAACAGCGACAGCTAAAGTTCAAAAATTCAATTTAGAATTTTAGAAAAAAATCACTTATTTATTCCAATAATTTTCTCTGAAAAATTGTTTTAAAATGAATTTGTGATAAAGTTTTCTGTAAATTTATAAGTTATCAGACTATTAAAGTTAAGAGTGTTCACAAATTCATTTAGGAGAAAATTTTAATGAAAAAGTTTATTCAACTATTTTTGTTTTTGAATTTCGCATCTGTCGGGTTTATTTTTGCCCAGACCGGGATTAAAGACGTTGATTTTAACAACTTTACATACCAGCCGTATTGCGGAAATGCCGAACCGCAAACGATGTCGGTGACAAAAGGTTTATTTTTTGAAGAAAAAGATGTTACGCCCGCGCCCGCGCCGGAAACTCCGGCAAAAAACGCTAAACCGACCCCCACACCGATTCGAGTCATCGAACGCCGGTATTTTAAGCCTTATGCAACCATTTACGGCGATTTAAATGGTGACGCAATTGATGAAGCGATTGTTTTGTCAACCTGCAGCCGGGGCGGAATTGAAAGCTACACCGAGGGTTTTATTTACGGAATAAAAGACGGCAGTGCCGGGCTCTTAACCCGAATCGAAGGCGGCGACCGCGCGCTCGGCGGGTTGCGCTCGGTCAACATTGAAAATGGTTCGGTTGTCGTCGAAAGAAGTCGTCCCGATTTTTCAAATGAGGCGTGCTGCGCCGAATTTGTCGAAACCACCAGTTACCGTTTTACGGACGGCGGTTTAAGTCAGATTGGCGAAAAAACTTCGGTCGAGTTATATCCGGCGACCAGACTCCAGTTTCCCGAAAGCTCGGATCAATTGTCATTTAACATCAAAATAAACCGGGATGACAAAATAAAACGCTTTAGTATCAACGGCAGAAAAGGCAGAACTCTTACTGTGACAACGAATTTACCAACTTCGACCGTCAGAATTTATAAAGGGATTGTCACAATGATTAATCCTAAACCCGTTCGTAACGCTCCCGAACTGGCGGCGACCAATACTTTTTCGGCAAAATTAAAAGAAACCGGCGAATATGTTTTTGAAGTCAGCAATCTTACCAAAGAAGAATTAGATATTACGGTAAATGTTGAAATAAAATAAATAAATGAATTTTTTCAGCAAATTCGGTATTATTTTGATTTGCCTTGTCATTTTCTTAAATTGCACGGCAAACCAGGAAAAAACTGCAAATCAACCAACTACAACCAAAACAACGGGCGACGGCGGAAAAACTTTGCCCGGCGAAAATAAAACGAGCGAAAATTCTCCGGCAAAGAAAGAAGCTGTTGTGGCAGAAAATAATAATTCTGCCGCAAAATCAGGCGAAATCGAATCAATCTACACCGATCTGGCGGCGGAAAAATGTAAAACCATTTCATCAAATGAAGAAGAAGGCGGTTGGAGCGTTCAGGAATGTCCGGGAATCGGGATTTATAAGCTGGAAGTAACCGAAGGCGATCTGCGCCAGTCCATAAACATTAAATCAACGTCGGGCGATAAATGGGAACTCGATTTTCCGGCAAATGTTTCGAACGCGTTCTCTTCATTCGGCGATAAAGCGGAATGGCGCGTCAAAAAAACCGACGGGAAGATTACGCCGATTGCTCTGATTACGCGCTACAATGCCGCCGAAAATCCTGAGAATCCTGAAAAACTTACGTCCTATCTGGTCGTTGCAAAATTTGAAGGCGAGTTTGTTTGTATTACCGACATTGTTAAACCGATGCCGAACGCCAATGAAAGCGCACGTGAATTGGCGGATAAATCGGCGGGTAAACCCTGTTTGATGAAATAAGAATTTCGATGAAATTAAAGAAAGCGGTAAGTTTTAGTTCCGAAAATTATAAAGAACCTATCCTGTGCGAGGCGTGCGGCGCGGATTTCAATTGCGGTGCGTCGGACAAAGGCTGCTGGTGTATGAACGTCGAACTTAACGATGAAGCCCGCGCAGAATTAAAATCTAAATTTAACGATTGTTTATGTCCGGATTGTTTGGAAAAACTTGCAAAAACCACAGCGTAAATTTAGCCGTTATTGCAATTTTGCATCGCTCAAAATCTGATTCGCCTGCGAAATCATCAATGATCTCGGAAAGTCCGTTTTAAGTTTTTCAAATAATTTTTCGGCTTGCGGGATTTTCTTTTGTTTGACAAGAATGAAAATCTCGCCGTGCAGAGCCATATCGGCATTTTTGCTTTTCGGAAATTCCGCTTGAAAATTCTTAAAAATATCTTCCGCTTCCGTAATTTTTCCCATCCTCAAATAATTAAAACCCAGATTAAGCTTCAAAACTTCTCTCTGCGAAGGAGTTTTTTCCAATTCTAAAATTCTCAGGTAAAGCTCATTGCTCGGCGCGTAAAAATTCTTTTTTTGATAAAATGCGGCGATTTCGGCTAATGAAATAATATCGTTCGCATCTTTTTCCAGAAGGTTTCCGGCGTTCTTTATTTCCGCGAAATCGGTCGGTACCGAACCGATTTTTTCGATTATTTCGTCGGCTCTGGCGGTTGAATATCCGGCGTGATAAGTCAATTTTAATCCCCACGAATCCGTGATCGTCACGTTCGGAATTCCGCGAACACCGTATTTTTTCTTGAGTTCGATATTATTGTCGCTGTCAATTTTGACAAAAATAACCTTTTTGGAAAGTTCGATCACATCTTCTCTGACCCAAAATTCCCGATCCATCTTCTTGCACGGTCCGCACCATTTCGCCGTAAAATCGAGAAGTATCGGTTTTCCGCTCTTCTTCGCGGCTTTCGCCGCCGTATTTAAATCCGTGAACCATTCGATTTCTTCAGCTTGGGCAACCGAAACAAAAATGAATAAAATGCAAAAAAATGTGAAAAGCCTTGATTTCATTGTCTTATGATTATATTAAAAAAATTCAATTTATCAATATTTTAATTTCGTCCGGCAAATTTATTTCGAATTTTACCCATTCATTCGTGTACGGATGATGAAAACCGAGCCGGAAGGCGTGCAGGCAAAGCCTTTCAAAACTCCTCGCGCCGTATTTTATGTCGCCTAAAATCGGATGTCCGATATGTGCGCAATGAATCCGCAGTTGATTGGTTCTGCCCGTTACGGGTTCGAGTTCAAGCAGAGTTTTGCCGGAAAATCTTTCCTTGACCCAAAAACGTGTTTCGGCGTATTTCCCGTCCGCTTTGATATTCCAGATTTTTTCTTCCGCAAAACGTCCGACGGGAGCGTCTATTTTGCCTTCGTTTTCTTTGATAATTCCTTCGACAATTGCCAGATATCTTTTTTCGATCAGTTTTCTCTTAAAATGAATCGTCAGATTTCGCAGAGCCTTCTGCGTTTTTGTAACGACAATCAAGCCGGAAGTTTGGCGGTCGAGCCGGTGAACTAAACCGGCGCGAATATTTTCGCGCCGCGCATTTTCTTCTTCGTTTAAATAAAAGGCGAGTCCGTTGAGCAGTGTTCCGTTTTTCTCGCGGTGCGTCGGGTGAACGAGCAAACCCGCCGGTTTATTGACAACGATTATAAATTCATCTTCAAAAACGATTTCAAGCTTGATTTTCTGAGGTTTCATCGCCGTTTCGCGCTGAGTGTCAACTTCGATCTCGACAAAATCGTTCTTTTTCAAAATTTTTCCAGAATTTGCCGTGTAACCGTTAATCTCGCATTTTTCCGCTTTTACAACCTCGCGCAAGTACATTTTGCTGAGCGAATCGAATTTATTAAACAAAAATTCATCGAGCCGCTTGCGGTGAAAGGTTTCTTCGATCTGAAATTCAAATTTTTTCTGCACACATTGATTTTACATCATAAATTGCCAAAAGACGCATCTCTGGAGAAGACTGCCGATAATCGAAACAAATTTCGTAAAACGAATAAATCTCATTAAAATTTCTCCAAATTTTTAAGTTTAAAATTATATTAAAATTAATTTTTGTAATTTTTCTTAAACATCAACAATGGATGTGCCACAATTAGTCAAATCATTGTAGACAAACATTTTACACAAATTCTTCTAAATTATTCACTAAACAACTTGATAAATTAATGTTATCTTTCGGACAATCTTTCATCTGCCGCCGACTCTGCAAACAGCCGAATTTTCGGCACGATTTCGCAGATGTCACCGGCGGCGGCGGTCGAAGCATTTGAAAAAGATCTGATTCAGGACACGCTCAAAACAACCCATGGCAATGTTGCCAAAGCCGCGACTTTGCTTGATTCGACAGAACGGATTATCGGCTATAAACTCAGAAAATACGAGATCAATAAAAAACGCTTTCAATAAATGTCAGACGAAAAAATTCAAAAATTAGTTCAAGATTTGCCCGATACCGAATCGGCGCAACGTTTTTTTATTCAGTTTTCCGCGCAATTTCCGTCAGATGCAAAAAAGTTAAAAAAAGATGAAGGTTTGCTTTCGGATGTTTTGACGCTCGCTTCGTTCAGCCCTTTGCTGGCGACGACGCTTTCGCAAAATCCGGCTTACATTTCCTGGCTCAAACGGCAAAAGACTGTTCAAAAAGTGCGCGAAAAAGAAGAAATTCTCGAATCTCTGGCGCGTTTTGCCTTAACAAATTCCGAACTCGAAACAAATATTCTACTGGCGCGTTTTCGCCGCCGCGAACTTTTGCGGATTTACTTGCGCGACATCAGAAATCTCGGCACGATTGCCGAAATCACCGAAGAAATCTCGAATCTTGCCGATGCGATTCTGGAATATGCCTTAAGAATCGCGCTTCAACAGTTAAATAATCGTTACGGAATACCGTTTGAAAGCGACGCTAATAATCGCGCCAAACAATCTACTTTGTGTATCGTCGCACTCGGCAAATTAGGCTCGAAGGAACTCAATTACGCTTCGGATATTGATTTGCTTTTCTTATATTCGGGCGAAGGCACGACTTCCGGTCAGGGTGAGCGCAGCGCGATCACAAATCGCGAATATTTCGTCAAACTCGCGCAATCGGTAACAAAACTCGTCGGCGGACAGAGCGGCGAAGGCGCGGCGTATCGCGTTGACCTGCGTCTGCGCCCGAACGGTCGCGTCGGAGCTTTGGCGATTTCGCTCAAAGATGCCGTTAATTATTACGACAAAACGGCGCGAACATGGGAACGGCAGGTTTTGATTCGCTCACGTTCTTCGGCGGGAAATACGGAAATATTCGACGATTTTTTCCGAAAGGTCGAATCCAATGTTTTTTCAAAAAATGAAACGGTTGAAAACGCCCTGCGCAACGTGCGGCTTTCAAAAGAGCAGATAAATGTTGAAAAAATAAGTGATAAAGGATTTAACGTCAAACTCGGAAAAGGCGGAATCCGCGAAATAGAATTCATCGCGCAAGCTCTTCAACTCGCTTACGGCGGCAAAGACGAATGGATTCGCGCTTCGCACACTTTGATCAGCCTGGACCGGCTTGCAGACCGTAAATTATTTACAGAAAACGAATTGACTCAATTATTCGAGGCTTACACATTCTTGCGCCGCCTCGAACATCGGCTTCAGATGGAAAACGGTTTGCAAACTCACCAAGTGCCGGATGATCTGATCAAACGTCTGCCGATTGCAAAGCGCATGGATTTTATTTTCGTCGCTGATTTTAACAAGGCTCTGGAACTTAATACAACCAACGTCAATCGGATTTTTACTAAAATTTTCGGCAGCGAAACGATTGAGCCGCAGATTCAAAATGCCGAGATCCGCGATTCCGTTAAACAGATCGGAGCAGATGATTTTATTCCCGAAAATGAATCGGAAACTGATGGATTTTCTACGGAAACTAAAGAATCAAAAGCATTTAAGCAAATTATTTCTTCGGTTGAAAAGTCGGAGATTGAAAATAATTTGACCGAAGAAAGATTGGATTCGCTCAAATTATTTTGCAAAACCTCGCCGCATTTTGCGGAAATGATCGCGGCAAATCCGGTTTTAATAAAAAATTTTCCAACCGAATCAGATGAATTCAAGAAAATAAATTACAAAGAAACTTTGCTTGATTCGGTCGGCAAAAAAAAGAATTTTGCCGGAAAATTAGCTGCTTTGCGAAAAATCTGGTCGGCTTTTTTGCTTGAAATCGCGGCGTTTGATGTTTTTCAAAAAATCACGCGCACCGAAACAAAAAACTTACAAACCGAGCTTGCCGAAGCCAGTCTTGAAACGGCGATTTTAATTACGAAAGGCGAACTCGAAAACCGTTATAAAACACAAATTGCAGACTTCTCTTTTGCCGTTCTGGGGCTGGGAAAACTCGGCGGCGGCGGAATGGATTACGGTTCGGATCTTGATCTGGTTTTGATCTATGACGACGAAAAATCTCTTTCCGTAGAAAATCTTTCGCCCGCCGAATTTTACAGCCGCGCCGTTGAAATTTTTGTTACCGCGCTTTCGAGTTTAACGCGCGACGGTTTGCTTTACCGCGTTGATCTGCGTTTGCGCCCGGACGGCAAAAACGGCGCGACGAGCGCCGGAAAATCCGCTTTTCTCAATTATTTGGAAACACGCTCGGCAATCTGGGAATGGCTCGCATATGTCAAAATCCGCGGCGTTGCCGGAGATTTGCGCTTGGCAAAATCTACCGAATTTGCGGCGCGGAAAATTATTCATCAAAATGCCCTGAATGCCAATAAAGAAGAGTTGAAAACCGAAACGAAGCGCGTGCGCGTGCGTCTGGAAACGGAAAAATCGGCGGGCAGAAAAGGCAAAAATATTGATATAAAATTCGGCGAAGGCGGAATGCTCGACATTTATTTTGCGATGCGCTTTCTGCAATTATGCGACGATGTGCCGGACGATGAGCAAAATCGTTCGACTTCGGAAATGCTTATAAAATTGCGCGAGAATAATTCTTTGAGTGCGGAAGATTTTCAAAATTTTTATGACGGTTATCAGTTTCTTTCCGAACTCGATCACAATCTGCGTTTAATCATCGGACGTTCGACACTTCTGCCGGTGGCAAATTCGAAGGCTTTGCAGACAATTACTCAACGATTAAAGCTCGATTCGATTAATGATCTGCACGAAAAACTGACATTTCACCGCCTAAATATCCGCGCGTCGTTTGAAAATATTTTGAAAGATTGATTGTGAGAGTCGGTAAAAGTATCACATTTTATAATCCTTTTTTTTCGATTTATCAATAAAATTGTTAAATCCTAAAGGAACGTGTAAAAAATAACTTGAAACAAAAGGTAGAACAGACTGTCAGTCTGTTCAATTTGGGCAACCAATTAACAACTTTGATATAAAAGAGTGGTGGTCAGACTAACAGTCTGACCTACTTTTTCGCCAATCTTTATAAGTTATTTTTTACCTATTCCTAAATTATTCACCTGACATTCTATGAAAAAATTTTGTTTAACAATTCTGTTCGTCATTTTTCTGAGTTTCAGCGTATATTCGCAAACCGAAACGCTGACCAATAATGAAATAATTTTGATGACCCGCGCCGGTTTGAGCAAGGAATTGATTATTCGAAAAGTTACGGAATCAACCGGCAAATACGAAACTCGGGCGCAGGATTTGATTGATTTGAAAAAAGCGGGCGTGGCGGATGAAGTGATCGCTCTGATGTTGGAAAAACAAAGTTCGGTTATTGAAACGCAGAAAAATTCTTCCGTTTTGTCAGAAAATGTTCCGACTTCCGTTTCTCACATTGTTTTAGACCCGAAGGAAGCTTTGCGAAATGCCAAAACCATTGCCATTGAAAAATCCTCGATTCATCCGGCGCGTCAGGCTCTCGAAAAAGAATTGCTTAAAAACAAGGAATGGAAGGATTTAGATTTAAATATCGTCCGCCACAAAGAAGGAGCAGACCTTTTTATCGAAATCGGCTACGTTTCGCTTTCCTGGATTACGCGCCGCTACGTCTGGCGCGTTTATGACAACAAAAGCGGCACGGTAATCGCCGCCGGAGAAACGACTTCGTGGGGAAATTTATCGAAAAATCTGGCAAGTCAAATAACAAAAAAGTTGAATGCCGTAAATAATTGAAAAATAAATCTCAAAATTACGTAATGCCTCAACTATAAGTTATGGAACTACTTCTTTGTTCATTTAAAACCCGTAAGTCTTTTATTTTCAATCAAGGCGTTTTATTGAAAAAACATCTGTAACTTTTTATTGAGGCATTACAAAATTACTTTAATAATTATAGACAAAGACTTAATTATTCTTTAGACTGTATCAGCTCAAAAATCTAAAATTTCCCATTGGAGTAAATTAAATGAAAAAAACGATGTTTCTGGCTTTAGCTTTGTCTTTATTGCAAAGCACATTTTTCCTTGCTTTTTCACCGATCAAAAGCGGAGCGCAAACTAAGGAAATTCTGACAAACAAATCCGTTGCCGAAATGGTCAAAAACGAATTTTCTGATGAAGTTATCATTTCTCTGATAAAAACTTCCAAAAATTCATTCGACACATCGCCATCTGAAATATTGGAATTGAAAAAATCCGGTGTCAGCGATGCTGTGATTTTGGCTTTGGTTCAATCCGCTTCAAGTCAAGAAGATAAAAATGAAAATCTTTCTGCAACAGAAAACACGGTTTTATCAAATCCATCGGAAACAATTACTTTATTGGATGGAACTCCGGTCAAATTACGGATTGGACGAACAATTTCTTCGGCTGATGCAAAGACCGGAGATACTGTTGATTTTGAAGTTCTTGAAGATATAAAAATTAATGAACTGGTAATAATTCCGCGTGGCGGAATTGCAATTGCAACCGTTACCAGAGCTAAACCGAAAGGAAGAATGGGAAAAGGCGGAAAATTAGATATTAATGTTGATTTTATTCGCTTAACTACAAATGAAAAAGTTGCATTACGGGCAATCAAAGAAACTAAAGGAAACGGAAGAACCGGAGTTATGACCGGCGCGATTGTCGCTTCGAGTATTTTATTCTTCCCTGCCGCACCGTTTTTTCTGTTTATGAAGGGAAAAGATATTTCAATTCCGAAAGGAACCGAAATTACGGCTTATATAAATGGTGATATTCCGCTTGAGTCCGGCAAATTTAGTGTCGGTTTGAGTGAATCAGCAGATTCAACAAACCCGGAAGCTAAAAATTAATCTTTATTAAATTAAACAGACTTTTCAATTACATCAACGACTTCAAACCAGCATCGCTCGCAAAAGCGGTGCTTTTTTCGTTGTTCAGGCGAGAATTCGGTGTTTTTCGGTAATCTTTCAACGAGAAATTTTTGATCGTCCGTCAAATTCTTCCAATTAATTAATTTCGGCGCGCCGCACTGCGGGCAGGTTTTATCCTGAAAACTTTTCATACGTCTTTTGCGTTTAAACACTTACAAGTTTAATATCTTAAGACAAGTTCTACAAAAAACAACCCAGAAAATTCGGAAAAATATAATGAAAATAAAAAGCCTTTTGTTTGCCGTCATTTTTTGTATTTCGTTTGCTCAAATTGCCTTCGCGCAAGGAGAAGAAGAAAAATTCGATTTTTACACACGCGGCGCGTATCGCGCGGAAGTTCCGCGTCCGCAGAGCCTTCTGCGATTTGATGTCGGCGATCATCATACGACTTACGGACAGATGGAGCAGGTCATCTACGCGATTCAAAAAGCCGCCGCCGACCGCGTGAAAATCTATGAGATCGGGACGACCAATGAACACCGGATGCAGCATATCGTCGCGATCAGCGCGCCGGAAAATATGGCGCGAATCGAACAGATCCGCAGCGACGTCGCCAAATTGACCGATCCGCGCACGACTTCCGCCGCGCAAGCCGCGCAAATCGCACAAAATACTCCGGCAATCGCCTGGATGGCGTACACGATTCACGGCAACGAATCGGCTTCGTTCGAAACGATGATGCAGGTTATTTATCAACTTGCCGCTTCAAATGAACCGCAAACGCTCGAAATTCTGAAAAATACGGTTGTGTTGATTATTACAGGCGAAAATCCGGACGGACACGAAAGATTTGCGACCTGGTATAATTCGGTCGCGGTCGGCAACGCAAATCCCGCCGCGATGGAACACCACGAACCCTGGTCAATAATGGGCAGATATAATCATTATCGTTTTGATTTAAACCGCGATAATGTTGCCACGACCCAGAAGGAAACAAAAAATATGCAAAAGGCATATCTCGAATGGAATCCGCAGATCGCTGTTGACCATCACGGACAACCTTCGCAGTATTTTTTCCCGCCCGCCGCCCTGCCGATCAATCCGAATCTGCCGCAACCCGTAACCAATGAATGGCTCGATAGATTCGGACGCGCCAACGCCGCCGAGTTTGATGCGCGAAAATGGGATTATTACGTGCGCGATATTTTCGATCTGTTTTATCCGGGCTACTGGGATACTTTTCCGTCCTTAAATGGCGCAATCGGAATGACTTATGAGACCGACGGCGGCGGTTTCAAAGGCTTGCGCTGGACACGCGACGACGGGACGATCGTAACTTTTCGTTCGGCAATTGCCAAACATTTCGTTGCTTCAATGACGACGCTCGATGTTTTAGCCAAGAATAAACAACAGAGGCTTCAGGATTTTTATAATTTCCGCAAAAAAGGAGTTGAAGATTATGCCAAGGACAGGTTAAAACGGATCGTTATTCTGCCGGAAAAAGACCCCGTAAAAACAGCGGAAATGATCGAAATTCTGCGGAATGCCAGGGTCGAAGTCAAGGTGGCGACAGCTTCGTTTAATTCGGCGCGGGCGCATACTTATATGGAGAAAAACGCTCCGGCAATTACCAGAACATTTCCCGCCGGTTCATATATTGTCGAACTGAATCAACCGCAGAGAATCTGGATAAAATCTTTGATGGAACAGGATACGCCGCAGGACGAAGATTTTGTCAAAGACAATACGGCGCGTTTTCGCCGCAATGAACTTCGCGGAAATTCAAATTCCAAAGAGGGCTACGGTTTTTACGATATTACTGCCTGGAATCTGCCGCTCGCTTTCGGAATTGACGCTTTCTGGACGGAAGATGCCGGAAATGTCAGCGCAAACATTGTTTCGCAGGAATATTTAACTCAAATCAAAACCGGCTCGGTTTCGGGACGCGCTTCGATTGCCTATATCATTCCGTATAACACGGACGGTTCGGGCATAATGGCACTCAGGCTGGCTCAGGAAGGTTTCCGCGTCGCGGTTTCCACCAGAACTTTGAACGCCGCCGGAAGAAATTGGGATGCCGGAACATTTGTCGTCAGAATTTCCCGCAATCCCGATTCTATTCACGACGCTGTTTCCCGACTTGCGAGAGACCTCGGGGTGCGCGTAACTGCCGTCAATACGGGTTATAACGAAGCCGGCGATACGGGTGTCGGCGGTGAAAATGTTGTTTCGATTCAACCGCCGCGCATCGCCATGCTCGGCGATGAAGGCGTTGATCAAACGAGTTACGGTTCGATCTGGTGGACGCTCGACCGCTACGGCGTTAAATTTACGCCGATGACTTTCAATTCCGTTCGCGGCGGCGGTTTGAAGGGCTACAATATTTTGATTATGCCGGACGGTCAGGCAGGACGCTATTTTGCAACGCTCGGCAACGGCGGAATTGCGACATTAAAACAATGGGTTTCAAACGGCGGAACGTTGATCACGGTGCGCGGTGCGTCCGTTTTTGCCGCGCTCAAAGATGTCGGTCTGACTTCGACCAAACTCGTCGGAAGCGATGAAGACGAGGAAAAAGGCAAAACGACGGAAGAAAAGATCGCTGCCGAAACTGCGCCGACACCACTTCCCGAAAACGACAAAACGAGCGATGTCGGCGCAGTTTTGCCGCCGATTGCATCGCCTTCGGCAAATGCCGGAGAAGTTCCCGAAGGAATTCCGGGCGCGGTGATGCGCGGGACGATTGACCGGACAAACTATTTAACCTACGGTCTGACCGATGAAGAACTTCCCGTTCTGCTCGCTTCCGGTTATTTTTTCCGTATTTCCAAAGAAGGTACGAACGCCATTATTTTCCGGCAAAAACCGAAAAAACCTCTGACAATTTCGGGTTTCGTCTGGGAAGGCAACACGGAAAGACTTTTAGATGGCACGGCGTATCTGATTGATGAACCGACGGGCGCGGGACACGTCATTTTATTTGCCGAAGAACCGTTCTATCGCGGAATTTTCCGTTCGATGACGCGTCCGTTTGTCAATTCGATGCTGTTTAACGGTACTTTTTAAAAGTTCAAAGTTCAAAGTTCAAAGTTTCAAGTAATTTGATAGAATCTAAAATAAACCTTGAACTTTGAACTTGAAACTTGAAACTTGAAAAATTATGTTCACAATACGTGCCGCTTACACCGATAAAGTCGAAGTAAAAACAAACCTTGAGCGGGTTCGGGAATTTTTTTCCGATATAAAGAATTTTATAGACTTGATGCCGAACATTGAAAGCATACACACGGACGGAAAAGGCATTACGCACTGGAAAATCCGTGCCGACATTCCGCTGATCGGTTCATTTCGGGAAAAATTTTCGGTTGAGATCGCCGAAGAGAGCGATGAAAGAATAGAATGGCTGCCGATTAAAGGCGAAACCAAAAATTTTCTGCGGTACGCCGTTGATTATGTTGAAACAGGCGTGAATAAAACAATGATTCAATTTTCGCAAGCAGTTGAAATTCGTCGAAAATCGGCAAGTCACCTGCATCTGCTTGCTCCGCTTGCCGGCGAATCTTTGATCAGCAGCGAGATGAACAAAAGAATCGAGGAAATGATTAAACTTTTCGTTCAAAAAGCGCGGCAAAGAATGGAAGAAGCTTAAATCTTAAAAACAAAGTAATTGAATAGGTCTTTGGTTTTTGAATTTTTGCTCTGATGTTCAAAAACCAAAAACCTAATCATTTACAAAAAAAATATAAATTCTGGAGATGTATCAATTATTATGAAAAAAACAATCTATCTGATCGGAATAATTACTATAGTTTTCGCAACAAATGTTTTCGCGCAGGTAACTCTGCCGCGGGCAAGTCAACGTTCGGCGATGTCGCAAACGGTCGGCGATACGGAAATTTCCATCGTCTATCATCGTCCGAATATTAATAACCGTCCGGTGTGGGGCGAATTGGTTCCGCTCGGCGAAGTTTGGCGCACGGGTGCAAATGAAGCAACCGTTTTTGAAATTTCAAACGATGTTTTGATCAACGGGCAAAAACTTCCTAAAGGAAAATATAGTTTGCACACGATCCCGAACAAGGACGAATGGACGATTATTTTTAATAAAACGTGGAATCAATGGGGCAGTTTTAATTATAAAGCCGAAGAAGATGCTTTGCGCGTAACAGCAAAACCCGTTGCCGGAGAACATCGTGAAACGATGGCGATTGACATAAATAACGTAACGGGAACAACCGCCGATGTCGTTATTGCGTGGGAAAAAGTCCGCGTTCCATTCAAACTCGATGTCGGTGATTTGAACGGAAGATTTTTAAGTTCGGCGCGAAGACAGATGACCGGAAATTCTTTAACGGCGGCAAGATTTGTGCTTGAGTCAAAACTTACTGCAAATTACGCCGAAGCTCTTGTTTGGATTGACGATTCGCTGGCAATTTCGGAAACGTCCGGCGCGTTGTTATTAAAAGCGCGGCTCTTAAATGAAATGGGCAAAAAGCCGGAAGCGATAGCGGCGGCGGAAAAATCAATTCAAGTCGGCAAAGCGGCAACTCCGGCGGCAAATGTTTCGGGCGCGGAAGGTTTTTTGAAACAACTAAAAGGCTCAAATTAAACTTTTACGCCAAAAAAAAAGCACGACTGCAAAATTAATATTGGATAATGGATAATTGAAGAAATTGTCAATTATCCATTGACAATTGACAATTGAAGAAAAGGTTCTAACTTATTACAAAAGTAATAAGGCGCGTCGGTTTTCCTGAATTTTCAAAATACACTAAAACTTCTGCTGACCTGCTTATCTTTGAAAATTCTTTATTCGCGCCTTCGCGTCTTTGCGCCTTGGCGTTTAATATTTTAGTTTAATTTCAGTCCATTTTATTTTGGAAAGATGTCTATTATAAATTGTGCAATATTACAGTTTATTATAAAGAGAAGTCCGGACCTCAGTAAGATTGGACTGATACGGATATTAGATTTTAGATTTGCGGTTTAAAGATTCGTTTATTATTTCCGCACTAAGAGCGCAAAAATAATATTATCGAAATTTATCGCAGAGAGTTTTCTTTCTGCGTTTCGGCTTAGTAAATTGAATTTTTTATTTATTTGGGTGAACAAGCACTATTTTTGGCTTGTTCACCCTTTTTGTTTTGTCGGAATTCTGTATTTATAGATTCGCGTCAGATATTTTACTTAGATTTAATTTCAAATTAACAGAAACATAATTTGTCAGAGTTAGGGTGGTATTTCATTATCCAAAATTCAGTAGGCTTAAATACTAATAAAGCCAAAATGCAATAAATTAAAATTTTTAAGGAGTAAAATAATGTTTAAACGGGTTCTCTTCAGCATAATTTTATTATTAACATCCTGTTTATTTTCATATCAAATTTCAGCTCAGCAAAACGGCGGATTGAGCGGACGCATCACGGACGGCGTAACCGGAAACGCACTGCAGGGCGCGAATGTTACGATTGAAGGAACGGCATTAAGCACGGAAACCGACCGCACGGGCGCGTTTAGTCTTTTGCGTGTTCCGGCTGGACAGCAAAAGGTAACGGTTTCCTATCTCGGCTACGAAACAAAAACTTTCGATGTTGAAATTAAAGCTGACGGCGATTTAACCGCGCTAAACGCCGAACTGCAAACGGGTATTCAGGAATCGGTAACGGTTAACGCGCCTCTGCTCGAAGGTCAGGCGCGGGCTTTGAACCAGCAAAAAGAGGCGGTTAATATTACAAATGTCGTTTCGGCAGACCAAATCGGGCGTTTTCCCGATCCGAATTCTGCCGAAGCGGCGCAGAGAATTCCGGGCATCACGATTGAACGCGATCAGGGCGAAGGGCGTTACGTGCAGGTGCGCGGAACGGAAGCGCGGCTCAATTCGATGATGATAAACGGAGAACGGATTCCGTCGCCGGAAGGCGATATTCGCGCCGTCGCGCTCGATGTCATTCCGGCTGATTTGCTCGAATCAATCGAAGTTTCCAAAGCCTTAACCGCCGATATGGACGCTGATTCAATCGGCGGCGCGGTCAATTTGATTACCAAAGGCGCGCCGGAAAGAACCCGTGTTTCGCTAACCGCAGGTTTCGGCTACAATCGCATTGCCGAAAATTATCTGCAAACTTTTAACGGCACGTTCGGGCGCAGATTTTTTAATAAAAGGCTCGGACTTCTTTTTTCCGGCAGTTATTTAAATACGGATCGCGGTTCGGAAAGCGCGGAACCTTCTTACGACGACGGCAATCTGGACGAGCTCGATTTGCGCGATTACACCGTCAACCGCCAACGCTTGGGCGTTAATCCGTTTCTCGATTATCGTTTTTCCGATACTTCGGAAATTTATATTCGCGGAATCTATAACAAATTCAATGATCAGGAATTCCGTCGGCGCGTGGTCTATGGCGTGAGCGACGGTGTTATCGAACGCGAGTTGAAAGACCGTCTGGAAAAACAAACCATCGCGCAGGTCGCTTTCGGCGGTCGGCATCTTTTGCCGCGCTTTTTACAGATTGATTACAGATTTTCCTACGCTTATGCCGCCGAAACCGAGCCGAATCGCGTGGACACGCTTTTCGAGCAGGAAGACGTTATTTTTAACCCGAACGTGTCGCCGGATTCGATTGACCCGGACAATATTCAGGCAAATCCGCTTAACGAAAACATCAATCTTTATCAATTTGCCGAGTTGATAAGAGCCGACAATTTTACGTCTGACCGCGATTTTACGGCGCAATTTAACGCTTCTTTACCTTTGATGACGCGAAACAATTTTGCCGGAATCCTGAAATTCGGCGTGAAAAATCGTTTTAAGAAAAAATTCCGCAACGTCGAAGAATTTGAATTCGGGTTTGAAGACGACGCGCCGCTTTTAATTGACAATCTCGACGCGGGTTTTAATAAAACGGTTTATTACGGCGGACGCTACAATATCGGAACGGCGTTTGTTGATCCGCAGAGAGCCCGAAATTTTCTCAGCAATCCGCTGATTGACGGCGAAAGACTTTTTGAGGAAGACGCCGCCGATTTTCGCGCCAGAGAAAACGTTTTCGCCCTCTACGCTTTGACGCAGCTTAATTTCGGCGACCGTTTCCAACTCGTGCCGGGCGTTCGTTTCGAACGCACCGATGTCAAATATACGGGTTTTGAAGTTCTTTTCGACGAAGAAGGCGATTTTCTTGCGTCCAACGAACTTCCTGGCAGCAATACGTTTAATAATCTTTTCCCTTCGGTTCACGCCCGTTACCGCATCACCGACAACACGAACTTTCGCGCCGCTTATACGCGCAGTCTGGCGCGTCCGAATTTTGTTGATTTAACGCCGTTTCAACTTATTCTGGAAGAAGATTTGGAAATCGAACGCGGCAATCCGTTTCTCGTGCCGACGACCTCGAATAATTTCGACGTAATGATCGAACATTATTTAAGTTCGGTCGGCATTATTTCCGGCGGATTTTTCTACAAGCGTTTGAACAATTACATTTTCCCGTTCGCTTTTGAAGAAGACCGACCGATTGGCGGACCGAACGGACCGATGGACACCTTCCGCATCATCGAACCGCGCAACGGCGAAAGTGCGTATCTTTACGGCTTGGAACTCGCGTTTCAAAACCGTTTTACGTTTCTGCCGAAACCGCTCGACGGTTTCGGCGTTTATGCCAATTACACCTACGTTAATTCAAAAGCGACCTTGCCGGGCGAAGATGCAGACGCGCCCGGTCGCCGTTCAATTCTGCCCGGACAGGCGAAAAACATCGGTAATTTCGCCGTCTTTTACGAAAGATTCGGCTTTTCGGGACGTGCTTCGTGGCATTATCGTGATTTGTATCTGAGCGAAGTTGCCGGTTCCCCGGACGAAGACCTTTTTATTGACAATCATCTGCAATTCGATGTGTCTTTAAGCCAGCGAATTACGAAAAATTTCCGCGTTTTCGCCGAAATTATTAACCTGAATAATCGCCCGTTCCGCAGTTATGTCGGCGTAAAAGATCGTCCGACGCAGGAAGAATATTATAAATGGTGGGCGACTTTCGGGTTGAAATTCGATTGGTAAAAATTCCAGGCGTTCAGAGTCTGCGCTTTCGCGTGTTTCAACTATCGGCGAAGCGCGGCGGTTGTTTGCAAACTAAAGTTTGTGCTCTAAACTAAAAGCGAACGCGACTATTTAATTATTATTATGAAAAGAAGAGATTTTTTATTTAGCGCCGCGGCAAGCGGTTTGGCGTTATCGTTCGGCGGGTTTTTGCACCGCGCCGAAGCGTTTGAGAAAACCGGAAATTCGGCAAAATTCAAAGCCGCGGGTTACGGCAAACTCGCACCGGCGGCAACAAAAAATACGGGTGAAAAACTCCTGATGCTGCCGCCGGGTTTTGAATATACGGTTTTTGGAAAAACCGGCGATATGCTGAAAGACGGACGGAAAACGCCGAATGAACACGACGGAATGGCGGCTTTCGGCACACGCGGCGAGATTCGGCTGGTTCGCAATCACGAAATAAATCACGATGTCCCGACCGCGAATGTCGCCATCGGCACACAAAATCATTATGACGAAGCGGCTGGCGGCGGCACGACGACGCTGGTCATCAATCCGAAAACGCATCTGATCGAACGCGATTTCGTCAGTTTGAGCGGCACATTGAATAATTGTGCGGGCGGAACAACGCCGTGGGGCAGTTGGATTTCGTGCGAGGAAACGACGCACGGCAAAACTAAATATCTGGATGAAGACGACAAACCCTGCGGCGGATTCTCAAAACCGCACGGCTATTGTTTTGAAGTGCAGGCTTCGGCGAACAATAATCTGCCGCCTGTTCCGCTGACGGCGATGGGCAGATTTTCACACGAAGCGATTGCCGTTGATCCGAAAACCGGCATCATTTATGAAACCGAAGATGCCAAACCATTCTGCGGATTTTACCGTTTTTTGCCGAAACGACGCGCTCGGCTGGCGGAAGGCGGAACGCTGCAAATTCTGGCAATTAAAGATAAACCGAATTACAACACACAGTTCGGGCAAAAATCCGGCGCGGTTTTTACGGCAAATTGGGCAACGATTGACAATCCCGACCCGGTTGAAGCCGATACGGACGAACAAGCCGTCTTCAAACAAGGTGCGAGAAAAGGCGCGGCGCATTTTTCAAAACTCGAAGGTTGTTTTGCCGATGCCAAAGGAAAAGTTTATTTCGTTTCATCAAACGGCGGCGACGCGGGCGGCGGACAAATTTGGTCTTACGAACCGACCGGCAAAGACGAAGGTCGTTTAACGCTCGTTTTTGAATCACCAAATCGTGAAATTCTCGATATGCCCGACAATATCTGTCTCGACCCGAAAGGCGAACTTTTGTTTTTATGCGAAGACAGCGATTATAAAAGCGTTGGCGGAACATCGGACAATTTCGTGCGCGTTTTAACGCCGAACGGAAAAATCGCCGATTTTGCCAAAAACATCACGCCCGGTTTTGAAACCAGCGAATTTGCCGGAGCGACATTTACTCCCGATGGAAAAACTCTGTTCGTTAATATCCAAGAACCGGCTTTCACGCTGGCAATTTGGGGTGATTGGAATAAGTTTCAGGCTTAGTTTTTATTTCCCGATAAACTTCTCGCTCACTCGCAGAAATTCTTCTACTTGCGAATTCCAGTATTTCCAATTATGTGCGCCGGGCAGTTGGCGGTATTCGTGCGGAATTTTCTTTTCCGTCAAAAGTGCGGCAAAATCGCGGTTGTTTTGAATCAAAAAATCCTCAGTACCGCAATCCTGATAGATAAACGGCAGATTCTTTATATTTTCCGGCTTAGTTTCGCGCACTATTCTGAAAATATCGTTTGCCTTTCGCGTTTCGCTCGCCGCTTCGCCATAGACGCTCATCACCGATTTCGAAATCCAGGGCGTCGAATTTTTATCGGTAATATCCGTAATGCCGAGCGCACCGCTGAACGAACCGGCGAGAGCAAACATTTCCGCATATTTCAGACCGAATTTGAGCGAACCGTAACCGCCCATCGAAAGTCCGGCAATCGCCCGACTGCCGCGCATCGCTTGGGTGCGGTATTTTTTATCAATTTCGGGAATTAACTCTTTAACGATATAACTTTCGTATTTGTCGTTCGGCACATTTACGCTGTCAGTATACCACCCATCATTGCCTTCCGGCATTACGATGATGAAATTATAATTCGCCGCGGGTTCTTCGAGTTTGGACAGTTCCGCCCAATTATTAAAATGCCCGGTCAAACCGTGCAAGAGATAAATGACCGGAAAGCGCATTTCTTTGCTTGATTCATCGTTATAATTCTTCGGTAAAAGCAAATTATACGGCATCTCACGCGCCATCAATTTGCTGCCGAGAATCTGTTTTGAAACTCGTCCGGCTGAATTTGTTTTTGCAGTTTCGGTCTTCTGGGCAAACGCCGAAAATGTTAAAGCCAAAAATAAACTCAACAATAAAAATTGCCGTTTGAACATATAATTATTTCTCATTTTTTTTATTTAAAGAATCTGCTCAGCCAACCGCTGTTTTCATTTTTATCAACGATTTGTGCCAATTCTCCGGCATCAAACCAGGTTCCCGAACATTTATTGCACACGTCAACTTTGATGCCTTCATAGTCGGTTTCAATCAAAGTTCCGTCGCATTTCGGGCAATTCAAATGTAAATCCACGGCATTATCAGCTTGAAGTTTTGCCTTCATCTTCTCGATCAATTCCCTTTCCTTGCGATGAAAATATTCATTTTCCAAAGCTCTTCCGCGCTCATCTAATTGTTCTGACATTTGTTGTTAATCTCCTTAATGTTGTATTTTGAAAATAGCAAACAAACCGCTATCTTCCAAATTCTCAAATCCGGTTTTATTCGGGAAATTTCGATTTTTTTTCGGTTTACCCTTGCGTAGTTTCGCGTATATCATTTTGCACCGAACGGATTCTTTGCCGAGCGCGTTTGGCGCGGCGAACCGTATTGCGGCGTTTGAGATTGCTTCCCGCCCAATTTGAAACCTGCCGGAGCGGATGCCATTCCTGATTTTCCGTCGGCAATACCTCGCTCGAAGCATCTTTGAGTTTTAGAGTTCCGACCGCCAAAAATAAAATTATAGTGTTAAAAATAAATCCGACCAGAATCACAAACCAGCCCGGCGCGATCCCGACCTGGGCGCGGCTGAACAGAGTGTTCCAAAATTCTGCCTGTTCCGCCGGAGTAGTCGAGGGAATCGGATACGGATGAATATAAATTTTCAGCCCCCAGCTCAAGGCAAGCAACACGAAAATCCACAGATAATTACTCCTGAGCCGCCGCCCGATGGCTTCCCATTCGGTAATCGTAAAATGCGGCGAAAGCAGATCCGCCGAAATATGTTCCGCCCATTCCACATCCGGCGGCATCGTCCGGTGCGAGAGCATCGGCGCAAAATAGCCTGTTTCCAAAACTCTCACGCGGTTTGCCCAGACTTCGTAATAACGATACCTGCGTGCTTCCATAAAAAGGAAGATCGAAACCAGAATCGAATTGATCGGAATCGCAAACGCCGGATTGTCAGGCGAACTGAAAACAAAGGAAAGTGTTGCGCCCGCAGTAATTACCGCCCAATTCGTCGTCGCATCGAGCCGGGTGCGCCAGACGTTCGAGCGCGAGATTTCGCCGCGGTAAAAATGAATTATCGCCGTATTAAATTCGGAAACCGAAAGTTTCTGCGGAATTTTGACAAAGTTAGTTTTAGGCTTTTCGCTGCGTGCGCGAACTTCTTCGGCAAGTGATAAAAAGTCTGATTTAATGTATTTTTCGTCGGTTTCGTCGGTTTCATCTTCGAATCGAACTTCGTTTTTCATAGCTTCTTGAAGAAAGACCGTCGGGAAAGGCTTAAAAATGCCAAAAACTCTTATAAATGTTTATCATTTTCAGTCTTTAGATGCAAGAAATCGGATAAAATTTCCGTAATTTTAATTGGCAAATTTTCTTCATGAAATTAAATTATATTTTCCGGGAAGACTTGACACTCAAAATTTATCAACATATATTTTTTGTTTGCCCGTTTTATCGGTTAAAATTATTTTTTATGACCGAAACCGATATAATATGGATGCAAAAAGCCTTTGAAGCAGCTGAAAATGCGGCTCGGCTTGAAGAAGTTCCCGTCGGCGCGTGTTTGATTGATAAGGACGGACAGATTCTGGCAGTTGGCGGCAACCGGACAATTACCGACAATGATCCGACCGCACACGCGGAAATTCTTGTTCTGCGCGAAGCGGCACGGAAAATCGGCAATTATCGGTTGACTGAATCAACGCTTTATACGACTATTGAACCGTGCGCGATGTGTGCCGGTGCGCTTGTAAATGCGAGGATTAAACGGCTTGTTTTCGGCGCACACGACGAAAGATTCGGCGCGGTCGAGAGCGTTTTCCAGCTCTGCAACACGAGTTCTTTGAATCACAGAATCGAAATCGAATCAGGCGTTTTGGCAGAAGAATGCCGAAAACTGATGCAGGATTTTTTTAAGTTAAAAAGGTTAAAAGTAAAAAAGTGAAAAAGCTTTTTTCTCGAATCCGAAAACTTTTCTACATTTTCACTTTTTTTACTTTCTATGCGGAGAGGTGCGAGAGTGGTTGAATCGGGCAGTCTCGAAAATTGTTGTACCTTTGCGGGTACCGTGGGTTCGAATCCCACCCTCTCCGCCATTATTTTTCTTTGAAAATTTTATTGTTCTAAGATTATTATTTCACCAAAAGTTACTTTTTATTCTCAGGAATTATTCCAATTAAATAAACAGGAGAATATCTATGTCTTTGGTAAAAAAACTTTCTGCGGAATTTGTCGGAACACTTTGGCTGGTTTTGGGCGGTTGCGGAAGCGCGGTTTTTGCGGCTGCTTTTCCCCAACTCGGAATCGGATTTGCCGGAGTTTCGCTGGCATTCGGGCTAACGGTTTTAACAATGGCGTATGCCGTCGGGCATATTTCGGGCGGTCATTTTAATCCGGCGGTAACGCTCGGACTCTGGGCGGGAAAAAGATTTCCGGCAAATGAAATTTTGCCGTATATCGTCGCCCAAGTCGTCGGAGCAATTGTCGGAGCGGCAATTATTTACATAATCGCCAGCGGAAAAACCGGTTTTGCCATTGACGCAACCAAAGCCGGTGCTTTTGCGACCAACGGTTTTGCCGCTTTTTCGCCCGGTGGTTATACGATGGTCGCGGCGTTAATTGCCGAGATTGTTTTGACTTTCGGATTTTTAGTCATAATTTTGGGTTCGACGCATAAAAGCGCACCAGTCGGGTTTGCGCCGATCTCCATCGGACTCGGTTTGACATTGATACATTTGATTTCGATTCCGATCACAAACACTTCGGTCAATCCGGCACGAAGCACGGGCGTGGCGGTTTTTGTCGGCGGAACACCGCTGATTCAGTTATGGATGTTTTGGATTGCGCCGATTGTCGGTGCGGTTATTGCCGGATTCTTTTATGCCTGGCTCTCGGAAGATAAAGAAACCGAACCGCCGATCGTCGGCGAAGAATAGTTATTTGTAAAAAAAGTTTCGGAAAGGTGCAAGAGCGGTTGAATTGGCAGCATTGGAAATGCTGTGAGCCTTAACGGGTTCCGTGGGTTCGAATCCCACCCTTTCCGCCATTGGTATTTTGGATTTTAGATTGCCGATTTTGGATTGAATAAAAATCCGAAATCCGAAATCAACAATCCAAAATCACTATGGCTTCAGGCTCCGCACAAGGTTTGAGTTGTGAATTCCGCTAGACGAGGAATCGAGCAACGGTAGCAATTTCAGCCTGTGTTGCGGTTAAGTCTGAAGCCTCCAGTTTTAATGGAAAGTTGAAAACGGAAAATGGATAATAGGATAGACTGTTACGGCAATATTGCTTAAACTATCCATTATTCATTTTCCGTTTTCCATTAAATAAATGTCGTACCAAGTCATCGCCCGAAAATGGCGACCGCAAACATTTGAAGAAGTTACCGGACAGGAGGCGATTACGCGCACCTTGCGGAATGCCATCGAACACGAACGCCTGCATCACGCCTACATTTTCAGCGGTTCGCGCGGTGTCGGGAAAACGACGACCGCTCGCCTTCTTGCCAAAGCCTTAAATTGCCATAAAACAACCAAACCGAATCCGAAACCGTGTGATTTCGGGGAAACAGACGCGTGCGTTTCGTGCAAGGAAATCTCCGAAAGCCGTTCGATTGACGTTTTTGAATTCGACGCGGCTTCGCACACCGGGGTTGACGACATCCGCGAGCTGATTCTCGAAAGCATCAATATCAATCCGGCACGCGACCGCTACAAAATCTTTATCATTGACGAAGTACATATGCTTTCAAATTCTTCATTTAACGCTCTTTTGAAGACTCTGGAAGAACCGCCGCCGCGTGTCGAATTTATTATGGCGACCACCGAACTGCATAAACTTCCCGACACCATTTTGTCGCGCTGTCAGGAATTCGAGTTTCGTTCGATTCCGCTCAGTAAAATTTATGAAAGATTAAAACTGATCGCCAATGCCGAAAAAATTGACATTTCTGATGAAGCCTTAAAGGAAATTGCGCGTTCCGGCGAAGGTTCGATGCGCGACGCGCAGAGCAATTTTGACCAGGTCATCAGTTTTTCGGGCGACAAGATCGGAACTGAAGAAGTCGTCAGTGCACTCGGCATTGCGAGCGCGGAAATGCTGACAAAAACGCTGAACGCAATTGCCGAAAACAAACCTGCCGAAGTTTTACAAGTGGTTGACGAACTTGTTTCTCGCGGTCAGGATCTGCGGAATTTCTGCCGCGATCTGCTTTCTTTTTTCAGAGATTTATTAATCGTCAAACTTGCCGGAGATGTCGAAAATCTGCTCGATACGGCAATTTTAAGCAGCGATGAACTCGAAAAATATGCCGAACCGTTTTCCGAATCGGATTTGATTCGTTTCTTTAACTCGCTGAGCGAAACCGAGTTAAAACTTCACGACGCACTTCAGCCGCGCTATATGCTGGAAATCGGTTTGGTCAAATTAATCGAGATGCGCCGCGTTACGCCGATTGAAAAACTTCTCGAACGAATTGCCCGACTCGAAGGCGCAATTGCAAACGGGAATTTTCAAGTTTCCGAAGAAAAATCAATCAATCAATCGCACCCAACGGCAGAAAAAAAAACTCTGAGCGTTGAAATTCCGCCCGAAGAGATTCCCTTTCCGGTTTCAGGTTCAATAAATCCGCCGAAAATCGAAGAAAAACGCGAAGAATCCGCCCCCGAACCGCAAAGCGAAGCGTGGGATTTTGACGGGGAAAAAGCCGAGGTTGAATCGCCCGAAAAAACGGAAACTTCCAGTTTTATTGAAAACTTTACGGCAAATTTCGTTGATAATATTTCGATAAATTTGTCTCTGATCACTTCGGAAGAACTCGAACATATCGAAGATAATTGGCTCGATGCGGCGTATGAAAAAAAATTAATGATCTCGGGCGATGAACTGACTTTTATTCCGAATGCTTCGAAAATCGTCGAAAATATAATCGGAAATTCAGTTAAAAAAGAAACGTTTGAAGTTGAAAGTTCAAACGGACACAGCGCATTGGGTGTTGCCCGCGCCAAGGAAATTGCGGGAATGATACCGCAACTAAATGAAGAGGAGATTTCCACGGAAATCCCCGTCCTGCCCGAAAATCCGACCGAAGCAGAGCTTTATAAATATGCGGAAAGTCACCCGCTGGTCAAAAAGGCTTTGAAAATATTTCGCGGTAAAATTATCAATGTAGAAAAGATTTCCTGAAAAATTTAATTTTGTGGAACTTACAAAAAAAGTTAGCGTATAACAAACTGGAGGTAATTTAACAATTATGCGCGAACCTTGGATAGCAGGTATTTTGAGTCTTTTAGTGCCCGGACTCGGACAAATTTACAACGGCAGAGTCTTAGTCGGTCTGTTGTGGCTGATATTAACAGGTTTTTCGTGGGTCGGTTCAGCCGGACTTTTAGGATGGGTAGTTCATCTTATTGCCGCCTGGTGTGCTTACAGTTACGCCGCTGATCATCCGGTCAGAGATTAAATTTTTTCTCCATGCAATCCTCCTTTTACGCCCGATGTTTACGGCATCGGGCATTTTTATTTTCCAAACTCACGAAATTAACGTAAGATAAGAATTGAATTATTTTCAGGTTAGATGTCAGATGGCGGTTTTTTTCCAAACATCTTACTGTCTGACCTTTTATTATTTTATTTGTTTTTTTATGGTTAAAGAAGGTTTCCCGTTTGTAATAATTTCATTTTTGATCGCCGTTATATTTTCTTTTTTCGGTTTTTGGATTCCGGCGGTCGCGTTTGCGATTCTGACGCTTTTTATGGCGTATTTCTTTCGTGATCCGCGCCGCACGATTCCGACCGAAGCCGATATAATCGTTTCCGCCGCTGACGGCAAAGTTACGCGCATCGAAGAAAACGACGAAGGCAAACTGGTCAGTGTTTTCTTGTCGCCGCTCGATGTTCATATCAATCGTGCGCCGATTGCGGGGAAAATTGTTGCGGTTGATTACATTCGCGGCAAGAAGGTTCCGGCAACACGAAATAATGCGAGCTTTGTCAATGAACGAAATTCCATTAAAATCGAAGGCGAAAAAATGACCGTCGTCTGCACGCAAATTGCCGGAATTGTGGCGCGGAGAATTGTCTGCTGGAATAAATTAGGCGATGATTTGGAGATCGGGCAGAAATACGGTTTGATAAAATTCAGTTCGCGCACCGATTTATTGATGCCGGAAAATGTTGAAATTCTCGTAAAAATCGGAGATCGCGTGGTCGGCGGCGAATCAATTATCGCCAGACTCAAATCGGAATAATTGATTTCCGCTGTAAACCCGAAAAATTTAATTATGTCAGAACAAGAAGAAAATCAGACGGTGCATAGAGGCTTGAAAAAAGGGCTTTATTTGATTCCGACCTCATTTACGGCGGCAAATATTGCGATGGGATTTTTAGCCGTCTTGTTTTCATTGCGCGGTTTTCAGATTGTTTCGGTCAATGCGGAAAAAGCCGCCGTTTATTATGATTACGCGGCAATTGCCATCGGTCTGGCAATTTTATTTGACACTCTCGACGGGCGTTTGGCGCGAATGACGCAAACCGCCACGGAAATCGGCGTGCAGCTCGACTCTCTGGCGGACGTTTTAACCTTTGGCATTGCGCCGATCGTGTTGGCGTATTGCTGGGGAATCGGCACGGCTTTTCCCGAAAAAAGTTCGCTTCACGGCATCGGCGTTTTTGTTTTATTTATGTATCTGATGTGCGGCGCATTTCGCCTCGCGCGGTTTAATCTGCAAGCGACGCGACCGCGGGTTTTAATCGAAGGAACTCCGAAAATTGATAAAAAGCATTTCGTCGGGCTGCCAATTCCGCTTGCCGCCGGACTAATCGCTTCAATCGTGCATTTTACGCCTCTGCCTCTTAATTTCTACGGTGAAAATTTTGCCAGATTTCACAGTATTTTAGTGATGATATTAGTCGGGATTCTCGGACTCCTGATGGTCAGCACAATTCGTTATTCCAGTTTTAAAGACCTCGGAACCGGCAAAATTAAATTCTGGTTGGTTTTACTGATCGGTGCAATGGGGATGCTTTTGTGGCTTTTTTCTCAATATTTGTTGTTAATTATTACCGCCGTATATGTTGCTCACGGCATAATTTTCTATATCGCCGGAATTTTCAATCCACGCAAAAAAAAAGAAACCAGCGAATCAACTGTTTAATTTTTGATGAATGAACAATAGTAAGCACCAATGGATAATGGATAATGTCAGAAAACTCTTAAATTCTCTTACATCTGATGTTTAAAGGGATTTTTAGAATTTTCATAATATCTTAAAACTTTTGCTCACCTGCTTAAAAGATAAATCTTTGCGCTTCTTTGCGTTTAGATAGATTTTTTTTAACCGCAAAGGACGCAAAGTTTGTCGCAAAGAGACGCAAAGTTTTATTTCCGTATTTGACTTGATTTAATTTCCACGGTTAATTTGCGTTACAAACCGAATTAATCCAGGATTTCTTTATTCCCTGAAATTCTTTTTCTGCCTTTCTCTATCGGCGTAATGCTTGCAGAACGAGATTTTTGCCGGCGTTTGTGGCGTTCGACCCGTTCTTCGCTGTCGTCTTCGTAGGAATCTCCGCTTTTAACGACTAAGGCGAGAAGCAATAAAAACATGACAGAAATTGCCGTTGTGTGGAGAACAAAATCGAAAATACTGTGAACTAAAATCGCAAAACATCCGGCAGCCGCCCCGACGGCAACGCCGCGCCGGAAAAGATTTTGTGTTTTAATACTTTCCCGCCCGGTTTTGAAAAGTTGGAAGAGAAAAAACAATCCGATAATCAAACCGATAATTCCTGCATCTGCTAAAACTTGCAGATAATCATTATGTGCCTGTTCGACGCGCTCCATCCCGTTAAAAGTATCGTGCCTGGCATACGCGGCGTTAAACGCCCCGATTCCCGCGCCGAAAACCGGATTTTCCTTGATGGCTTCCCAGGTTACCGACCAAATATGTGTGCGGTTTGTCGTAATATCTTTAGAGACGGCGGTTTCGGCAAAGCGTGTCAGTGAAGATTCGCCGCCGATGAAGAAAAACCAACCCCCAATAATAACAGCAACAAGCAAAACGGCAAGACCGATTTTCAGGGCATATTGAGCGTAACTTTTCGTATTTGTCGTTAAAATCGCCAGAAAGAAAATCTGTGCCAGAAAGGCGACCAAACCGCCGCGCGAACCGCTTGCAATTAAAGCGATTCCCATCAAACCGATTGCCGTAAAATAAAGCAGACGTTTATCTCTGGAAATCGCACCGACAAAAACCAAACCGAGCGGCAAGGCAATCGTCATTTCCATAAAAGCCGCGAAATTATGGCGATTGACGAATGAACCGAACTGCGAAGCAAACGCGGTTTCATAAATTCCGTAAATTTTATTCGGACTCAAGACCGCTTGCAAAATCGCGTAAAAAGAATAGATAAAACCAAAAACAGTGATAACCAAAACCACTTTTCTCAGCCGTTTTGCGCTGTCGATAAAAATCAAAAACGCGGAAAAAATGAAGGCAAGCGCGAGTATGTGAACTGACGTCAGTTTCGTCCAGAAAGGTTCGATCGAAAGCGTGCGCGGAATTCCCGAAAGCCCCGCCGTTTCCGATGAGCCGAACGGAATAATTTGAATCATTCCGTATAAAAACAGCGCATACAGCGGAATTTGCAAAAGGCTTTTGTTAAAACGCAGAACGCCGCCGGCAAAAGCATCGTAAACCCACAAAAGCATGATAATCGCGGTAAATATGTAAACGAGCGCGATGATCGGCTGATGCACCGCACCATAGACGAGCGTTGTAAAAATAATCAGGGCAAAAAGCAAGAAAAATGCGATTTTGTTTGCCCGGGTTGGTTCTAAATTACGATTCATTCGATTTTAATTCTTTTACAATTCGTGAAAAAAATTCCTTATTTTAATTTTTCCAGACGAAAATCGTCATACCAAAATGTGCCGACAATCGGACAAGCCTCACCGCAGTACGCCCGCGAGGTGCGAAGCGCAATGGCTTCGGCATCTTCGGGGGCGGTAAATTCCACTTTTATTTGCTGCCAATTATTTGTTCCGGTCGGAAAAGACTCGCTCGACGCAATGATTTTATTGGTGATGGAATTAACGATTTCCAAAGTCGGCATTCCGCCGCTCTTTAATTCATCGGTTTTCAGCCAAAAACTCAAAACGTATTTTGACCCCGGTTCGACCGTGACAATTTGATGTAAATTATAAAAAACGCCGCCGGAAAAAGTATTAAAACTAACCCGCAAACTGCGGTTTCCTTCCTGTTTCTGCGAGGGATCGAGCTTGACATCAATTTTCTGGATTTTCCCGACTTGCCAATCGTAATATACATAATCTCTTTCGCCGATCGGGTCTTCAAAACTTCCGTTTTGGACGGTTTCGGCTTGGGCTTTCGGTTCGATTCCCAAATCGCGGACAAAATCAATGGCTTGCCTGAAATGGCGTTTTTCGTAAAGCCACTGCGCGATAAGTTTGGCAACCGCGGCATTTGATTTTTTCTCTTCGGCGGTAAGCGTGTTCCACATTTTTAAACTTTCTGCCGGACGTTCTTTAACGACATAAAATCTTGCCAAACCGGCTCGGACTTCCGGAGTGTTTCCGGCTAATTCTTCGAGTTTGTTTGTGTCTTGCTCATAAAAATCCCAGGCAATCGAGAATACTTGTTCCCGATAAACCGCATTATTTTCGGCGGCTTTTTGCAGTTCGCTAAAGGCTTTTACGTCATTGCCCTGACGCAGATAAAAATTTCCGATCTGCCAGTGCGGATAAGTATAATTCGGCGCGAGTTCGACGGCGCGAAGAAAGGCTTTTTCGGCTTTCTCCGGCTGATTCGATTGCTCGTAAGCGCGACCGAGTTCGACCCACCAACTAAAATTATGCGGCGCGAGCTTGACTACTTTTTCAAAACCGCTGACCGAAGATTCGATGCTTTGATCGGTGAAATCGTTTTTGTTGGCGCTCGCCAGCAGCCAGTTTGCCAGCGGATCGCGCGGCGAAAGATTAATAGCGAGTTCGGCAATATTCTTCGCGTTCGGTTCACTCGGTGAAGTCAGATCAGACAGCATAAATCCGAACTGCCAGCGCACGGAAAACCAGCCGAAAAGCAACGTAATAATAACCGCCGCAACCAGACCGATTCGCGCTCCCGTGCTTTTTGAACTGATTATTAAAACTTTTTGATTTGTTTCTTTTTCCACTTATTTCTACAAATTTTTGAATGTTTTCTTTGTGAAATTCGATTCTATCAAAAATGCGTAAAAGTTTCCTGTCAACATTTTAAAAGTGAAAAAGTGTAAATGTGAAAAAGTTTAAAAGTACGGCTTTGTGTTTTACCGCTCCGCCGTTTTTCAAAGATATTTGGATATAAAAATCTGTGAACTCGTATTTTTTTGAATTAGTTTCTCACCTTAACGCAATAAAAGAATTTAGCCATCGAAGATGGCAGCAGCGGGTAGCCCGAGAGCGCAAGCTGTGGGGATTTGAATAATTGAATTCAAAGCTATCGTAGATAGCGCCGGATTTTTCTGTTTGATTTAATCTGTCGCCCGTTTACACGGGCTTTGACGATTTTAAAACTTGTTCCCGCAGCTCACGCTACGGGCTACACGCTTTCACCCGCTAGGCGGGCTAAATTTTCAAAAATTGCGTAAGATACAAGGTGAATTAGTTTCAAAAAAACCGGTATATCTTTAAGTTCTGACTTTTTCACTTTTAAACTTTTTCACATTTTCACTTTTTTGCTTTTCAGCTAAAATTTCTAAATGATTTCCGACAGAAAAAAACGAACCGCCGAAATAATCAAACGCCTGAAAAATGAATATCCCGACGCGCATTGCGCTCTGAATCACACCAACGCTTTTGAGCTTCTCATCGCCACGATTCTTTCCGCGCAATGCACCGACGTTCGCGTAAATATCGTAACGGCAACACTTTTTCGCAAATACCGCACGCCGCAGGAATTTGCCGAAGTTCCGCTCGAAGAATTAACCCAAGACATAAAATCAATCAATTTTTTCAATAACAAGGCAAAAAACATTCAAGCAACCGCCGAAAAAATCGTCAATGAATTCGGCGGCAAAGTCCCCGAAACGATGGAAGAATTGCTCACCTTAAACGGCGTGGCGCGAAAAACAGCCAACGTCGTTCTCGGCAACGCCTTCGGCATCGCGTCCGGCGTAGTCGTTGACACGCACGTCAAACGACTTTCCAACCGGCTCGGTTTAACCGTTGAAAACGCGCCCGAAAAAATCGAAAAGGATTTGGAGAAATTAGTGCCGAAAAAAGACTGGGTAATGTTCCCGCACTGGCTGATCTATCAT
>JBBRVS010000042.1:0-31589 GCA_038246645.1 Pyrinomonadales bacterium | reverse complement strand
TAGGGATGTCAGGATGAATAGGATAGGAAAATCAATGACTAAAAACTTTTCTTATCCCTGTCAATCCTGTTATCCCTGTAAATTTCTTTTTCCAACTGCGTAACTTTTATACGATATTTTAGTGCAACATTAGTGCAACAATTTTCTAAATCGCTACTTGTTGCACGGCGTAAGGTAACTTCATCATCGGGCAGCGAGGCACTCCGCAAAAACATCCCGCGACCGATGTTTCACAGAGTCCGCCGCCAATCGTCAGTTCCCGTGCAATCACGAATGCCGTGCCGAAGAAAAATTTGGGCGATTGAAAATTATTTAGTCATTTATTTCACCTTTAATTTGTGATTCTGCCGACCAAACGCGCAAAGCGATGATCGAAAAGACAAATCCGGTACATTCAACAACCAACCGAATTCGATTTCCGAATTTCCACTGCCCGACACCGGCAACGATTTCGGCGGCGGGTAAATCGCCCGCGATGCTGTGCTTAAACATACTCCCCACGAGCGGCGCAAGATAAAATATTAATGAGCCAAACAAAACAATCGCAGTTCCCGCCGAGAGCGCAAGCCATTTCTTTGCCCGCCGCGCTGACTTCCACGACGCAATTGCCGAGGAAAGCGCAAACAAAAAGAACAACGTGCCGACAACCGGAAAGAATAGTGAGCCGCCGATATTCGGAAGTTCGCTGTATGCTTTCATAGATTCTGGCGGAGACGCGCTCCATATCGGAATAACCATCAATTCGTTGAAAATTTGTCCGCCGCACCAGATTCCCCAGGCAAAAACCGAAGCTGTTAATAAAACAGATGCAATGTGTTTTCTCATAATGTTTGTTATTTCGGGTATTCCCTTAAAATTGCATTTAACCAGTCGGTCCGGGTCAGCAAAAAATGCAAAACCCGAATTGTTCCGACTAAAACGCCGAGCAGTAAAAAATTAAACAAGGCTGCGGTTAAGGCAAAACAGAAATCCATTTCGCGGCTAAATTTATCGTTTTGCTTAAACATTTTAATTTTCTCCCTGTGGCACGAATGGCTGAATGGGCGTGTTTTGAAAAGCGGCGATGCTCCAGTTGCCCGCTTCCTTCGTCATTATCATCGTATTTAATGCGTGACCTTTGTTCGTTTTGCCGTCGAGGCGAAACTCCAGATTCCACTCGACGTGAACGACGGCAACATCTTTTCGCAGAAATCGTACGCTTTTAACCGTCGCGGTGTTGGTGCTGTCTTTATAAATGGTCGCAAAAATTCCCGTATGCCCTTTTTCGATTGATTCCCTGCCTTTTATATACATTCCGTTGACCACGACATAATCGGCATCCGTCGCAAACGGGGCGGCAAAGGCTTTGCCGTCGTGTGCATTCCAGCCGTCTTGAACTTGCCGGACAATTTGTCTGACGGCAGTTTCATCTTTATTAATTTGATTGCTTTTCTCCTGCGCGGAAGCAAATACTGTTGCCCCGATTAATATAATCGCAACTCCGAATAGTTTTTGTAACATTTTTATTTTTCTCCTGTTTTATTTTGGTTTTGCCGGAATCATTTGCGGTTTTCGGCTTATTATTTTGCCGTAAAATTTAAGTTTTCCATTTCTTCCGTAACCGAAACGACTCGCGGCAAAAATTGACAGCCTTTTGCCCGAACATTGAAAACGTATGTTTCGCCGACCGCAACGGCGGTAAATCGGTAATAGCCGAACGGATTTGAAATTGCCGTTCGCGTTACGCCATTCACATCCATCAAACTGACAATTACCCGCGCAATGCCTCTGCCTTGCGGCGACAAAATTCTGCCCGCAACCGTTACTCTCGCTGATGTCGGGGCAAAAATCATCATCCCCGGCGAAATTTCGGAAGTGTTGTTTTCGTTGCCGACGTTTGTGTCGGCGGTCATGGCAGTCGCGGAAACAAAACGTCCGGCGGTTAAGCCGACGGGAAACGTCGCGCTGAACGAAGCGTTGCCCGCTGCATCGCTTGTAACGGCGAGCGTTCCGAACGGACTGCCGCCGAAATTCGTCGCGCCGTCCGAAGTCGCGTAAAACTGAATCGTCAAAGCGGTGTTCGGCGTGGTGTTGATTGTTCCGCTGACCGAAGTTTGCGAACCATTCGACGAAGCCGAAGTCAAAACCGGATAATTTTGCAGATTGTTCGGTCCCGTATCGCCGTCGCCCAAATCGTTCGGCGTTAAACCGTCGCCGCCGAGATCAATGTTGAGCAGCGCGTTTGAATAAATCGCGTTTGATTGAATCGAGTTTCCCTCGCCGCTGAAAACGGCGATTCCGGTTGCGCCGTTGTTGGCGATTATATTGCCGTCCGACGAATCTGCGCCGCCAATTTTTGTCTGAACATTTGTGAGCGAAACGCCGTTGCCGGAATTTCCCAATGCCTGTGTGCCGTCGGCGTTTGTGCCGATCTTGTTTCCCGTCGGCGCGACCGGCAAAGCCGCGTTGAAATTGTTTCGACGCGCCGCAATGTCAACAAGGAAAAATACACCGGCTTGCGGCGAGGCATTATTACGGTTGAAATTCGCATTTGAAAATAAGCGAACGCCGTCGCCGTTGTTGCCGGAAATGACGTTGTTCCAGATTTTTGAAGGCTCGATGCTCGTCGGCGCGGTTCCGTTAAATTCCAGATTGATGCCGTCCGACGAATTTCCCAGATTGTTCGCGCCGCTCGCATCAACGCCGATCAGGTTGTCGGCGATTTGCAGAAATCTGGTCGCGCTCGGCTGAGAAACGGACTTGATGCCGCTTGCGCCGTTTCCCGAAATGATGTTGCCCTCGATGTTGCCGTCCCCGATACTGCCGACATAAACGCCGCCGCCGTTGGGAATTGCCGACATTCCGGTTTTGTCCGTGCCGATGTAGTTGCCTTCGATTCGATTATTATTGCCCGTTACCGAAACGCCGGTCGAAGACGGCGCACCCGCAACGCCCGAAATGACGTTTCGCGCCTGCGGAGTCGCGCCGCCAATCGTGTTGCCCGAAGCAGTTCCGGCGCGGTTTGTCCCGATAAAATTTCCCTCGATAAAATTATTATTGCCGTCAAGCTGAATGATGTCGAGTAAGTAATTATTGGTCGTTACGACGAAACCGCGCAAAACGCCGTTTCCTGCATTGGTAAAACGAAGCATCGGAACCGTGAACTCGACACTCGGCGCGGCACTGATTTCGATTAACGGCTCGCCGCTATATCCGGCTTGCGTCGTCGCATCGAACGTCGCCGCTTCGGAGATTTCCGGCAAATCCGATTCAATCATAATCGGCGCATTCGGATCGGGGACGTTAAAACGAATTTCGTCCAAACCCGGATTATTATTTGCCGCGTGAATTGCCTGTTCTAAATTTATCGAACCTACAGTATGTATCGGACTCGTGCTGTTGACCGTAATTACAGACATCGGCGCGGTCATCAGAATTGTCGGCGTTGAGTTGTTTTTCGTGATCACAACCAAATCCGCAAGCGCATCTTTGTTCAGACGCATCGGCAAAACGGCAACGGGCGCGTCGTTTGCGTCAAACGAAGCCGCAAGCGATAAATTATTCGCGTCATCGCTCGCGGCGAGATTCAGTTGATAATTGCCGCCGACAATCAAATCCATTTTCTTCCGCGTCGAAACTTTCGCCGGAAGCAAAAAGGTTCGAGTTCCGCCTTCTGGCAGCGTTTGAATTGAGGAAATAAGCCGAATGCGTTCCGCGTCGGGACTCAAAATTTTCAATGCGCCGTCTTTCGACAAAACGGCGATTTCGTTTTCGTTTCCGCCGGAAAAATCGCCGACTGCCAGATTTGTCGCCTGAAAATCGAGTTTGCGGCGCGTGATTCTTGATTTTTCAATTTCGGATGATTTTTCTTCCGCATCCGTTTTGACCTGTCCGCTGACGAGAACCATTTTATCACCCGCCGCCGCGACTAAATCGCGCGGAGTTTTCGCGTCCAATGCGCCGAAAGCGAGCGCGGAAACGCTTTTTGAAACTTTGACGATTTCCGGTTTTCCGCCAAACGCGCCGTTGCGGTTTTGAAAGATCAAAACTTTCGCCGCGCCTTTCTCCAAAATCCCGACGGCGACATCCGGCAAGTTATCAAAATTATTGACTTCTCCGACGGTAAATGCTGTAACCACGCCTTTAAGGTGGATTGCCTGCGGCGCGGCAAAATTTCCGTCGCCCGCTCCGGCGAGAAAAATCAAAACATTTGAACCCGATTTGACTACCAGCAAATCGGCGCGTCCGTCGCCGTTAAAATCGCCCGCGCTCAAATAATCCGCTGCCAGCAAAATTTCAAATCTGCTCGATTCGGCGAAAAACGGCGCAGTGTTTACGTCCGCGCTCGACGGGAAGATTGATTCGATATTGCCGCGCCTGATTAAAACAAAACCGCCGTTTTCGCCCGCGTAGGCGACAGCCAAATCGGGTGTGCCGTCCGCGTCAAAATCTGCCGAAGCCAGCGCAAGCGGCGCAGCATTCGCCAAATTTCCGCCGTCCGCCGCGAGCGGTTTGGCGTTCTCGAAATTAATAAACGGATTGCCGCGTTGCGCCGCCGCAATGTCCGCCGCGCCCGCCGAAGTTTGCAAACTCGTCATTCGGCTGCCGGCAAGAATCGCTTGCCGCAATTTGTCCGCGCCGCCGACGTTTAAGTTTGAAACCGTAAATTCCTGCGCGATTTGCCCGGAATTTGTTGATGATTGCGATTGTGAGCGACCTGCTGAACTCACAAATCTGAAACCTTGCGAAAAAGCAATTACCGGAAACAGAAAGCAAATTGCCGTTACAGATGCCAGCATGACGGCGTTTGATTTTGTCAAAAGTTTGGCGATTGTTGATTTTTTATGTTTCATTGTTAGGATTCTCCTGTTTAATTTTTTCGGCTTTCAATCATTAACGCGACAGACTTGCGGGAAAACGCTAAAAATTTTTCCGGCGCAGCGGCGGTTGAAAAAGACTACGGATGACGCGGGTTTGACGGATTTTCACTAACTTTATCGGTGTTAATCCGTGTCAAAATCCTGGTCTATTCTTCTAAGGCACGAAAGCGTTGGGAACAGATTTATCGTCCGCCGCGCCAAATTGTTGAATCAGCGTTCCCGCCGGTATTTGTTAAAACCGTTAAAAAAACAACGATCAAAATTTGCGTGTATTTCATTCTTTTTCTCCTGATTTCAATAATTCCCTTTGGTCAATCGCTTCTCCGCAATGCGGGCAAATTTGAATATCTTTACCGGGCAAGGCGTTTTCGTCTGCCGCTTTTTTTCCCGTTTGCCTGACGAGAATCATTTCTTCGACCTCGACAAAAATTTCAGTAATTGTTTGTTTCATTTAAATGTTGCTCCCGGACTTTCGGCGGAATGCTCAATGCCCGCAAAGCGGCAAGCCAGCCCGTCAGATAAAAAACCGCCCGCAACCAATTTAAGCGCACCCACCAATTTGTTAAACTCTTGACCTCATCAGGATTCATCGCCAAAACGCCTTTGCCCGTCAGCAAGATGATGTTCGGCACAAACCAAACAAACGTGAAAACAACCACAACAAGTGTCAGAACGCTTCCTGTAATCCGCCATTTCCGATGTTTCGGGCGCGTTCGCCAGCCCGAAAGCAAAGTCGCAATTGACAGCAACCCGACCAGCGGCGTAAAAAACATCCAAAATCTACCGCCGGCGTTAATCGCAAATTGCGGATTGGCGGCGTTGTGATGATGATAAGCAATGACTGAATCGGGCGGCGCGAGCGACCAAAGCGGCATGACTACGAATGTTTCGTATAATCCACCGCCAATCGTAATGCCCCGCGCAATCACGAAAAGCCACAGTATAATTTGAGCGATTGAAAATTTTCCGGTCATTTGTTTTCTCCTTTTATTTCTTGTTTAAACGAATCGGAAATTATTCATCAAAACTTCAAACAAATTCGATTGCGTTAACAGCCGGTAAAAAAACCAGCCGATGGCGGTCGTCGCAGAAAAAATCAAAAAATTACTCATTACTATGGTTACGGCAAAAAAGATTTCGGTTTCCCGGTCTGTTTTTTCGTCGTTAAGGCTTTTCATCGTTTTCTCTCCTTCAAGTTTTCGGTTGTTATTTATTTAATTTGCCTGCTTTGCGAATTCGGCGTTACAATTAGTCCGAATCGGCTTGCGACAGATTTTTTTCTCTGAACACGAGAACGAGTATCTGCCAAGTCCGCAACAAAAGTCCTTGTAAATTTCTTGGAAAAATCTTGGAATTTTCTCGCAATGGCGGAAACACCTGAAAAAGATAAAATTATTTACCGCTTCGGACGCTTTGAAATTGATGCGCGGGAGAAGCTTCTGTCGTCCGGCGGCGAAATCGTGCCGCTCACGCCGAAGATTTTTGAAATGCTTTTACTGCTGGTGCGAAACAATAAGCGGATGCTCTCGAAAGACGAGATTATGGAAACCGTCTGGGCGGATTCGTTTGTCGAGGAAACGAATCTGACTTCGAATATCTCGCGGCTCAGGAAAATTCTTCACCAATCGGGCGAAAAATATATCGAAACTTACCCGAAACGCGGCTATCGTTTTCGCGCCGAAGTCGAACAAATAAAAGCAGATACGGAAATTATCCTGACGCGCCGCGTAACGACGCGGGTGCGGCAAGTGGTCGAAGAATTTGACGAAAATAATAATTTGCCCGAATATGCCGCCGCGCTCGAAACTTTGCCGAATAATCTCACCTTACCGCTGACGCCGATTGTCGGGCGCGAAAAGGAAATTTCAGAGATAGAAAATCTGTTGAGAAATAATAATTTGGTTACCTTAACCGGAATCGGCGGGACGGGAAAAACCAGACTTGCACAGGAAATCGCCTGCCGTCTGCTTTCGGACGTTCCCGACGGCGTGTTTTTTATCGCGCTCGCGGCGGTCGCCAAGTCAGAACTCGTTCCGTCGGAAATCGCCGACACGCTCGGCGTTAAAGAATCGAGCGGCAAAAACTTAACCGTTGCCATAAAAGGCTTTTTGCGCGAAAAAAACATTCTGCTCGTCGCAGATAATTTTGAACAGATCATTTCCGCCGCGCCGATTTTGGCGCAATTACTTTCAACCGCGCCCGGTTTAAAAATTCTGGTAACGAGCCGCGCGCTCTTACATTTAAAAGCGGAGCGCGAATTTATCGTGCCGCCGCTTAAAATACCTGAAACAAATTCGGTCTTTAATAATCTGGCGGAAAACGAATCGGTCAAACTTTTCGCCGAACGGGCGCGGGCGATCAAACAAAATTTCCCTCTAACCGAAGAAAATGCTGAAATTGTCGCGGAAATTTGTCGCCGCCTCGAAGGTTTGCCGCTCGCCATCGAGCTTGCCGCCGCGAGAATCAAAATTCTTTCGCCGCCGCAAATTTTAGAGCGGCTTGAAAATCGTCTAAAACTCCTGACGGGCGGCGCCAAAGATTTACCGACACGCCAGCAAACTATGCGCGGGGCAATCGAATGGAGTTTTGAACTGCTTGAAGACAACGAGCGCGTCTTGTTTCAAAGGTTGGCGGTTTTCGCGGGTAATTTCACGATTGAAGCGGCGGAATCGGTTTGTGTAAATTCCGAATTATTGATCGCGGCGGATGAATCGAGCGAAGATGATCGCAGCGCGGATATTGATATTCTGAACGGGATTTGTGCGCTGGTCGAAAACAGTCTGCTTGTTCAGACGGAAGCGGCAAACGGGGAATCGCGTTTTCGCCTCCTCGAAGTCGTCCGCGAATTTGCCGGCGAAATTCTGGAAAAAAGCGGTAAAATCGAACATCTGAAAAAAAATCATACCGCCTTTTATCTTGCCCTGGCGCAAAAAGCCGAACCGGAAATTTTTGGCGAAACCGGAGAAAAATGGCTGGCGCGGCTCGAAGAATCGCTGGATAATCTTCGCGCTGCGCTCGATTGGGCAATCGTCAATGATCCGGTTAGAGCGGTAAACCTGGCAGCTTCATTGCGGACTTTTTGGATTTTGCAAAATCATCTGTCCGAGGGACGCAAATGGCTGGAAAGGGTGATAAATTGCCACGAAAATGCGGCTTCTCCCGAAGTGCGTTTTAAGCTTTTCAGCGGTCTCGGTCATACGGCAGGTTATCAAGGCGATCTGGAAACGGCGCGGAAAGCTCACGAAAAAGGTTTGGCGGAAAGCCGGTCGGCAAATAATTTACGGCAAATTGCTATTTCGATCAGAGGTTTGGGCTTTGTCGCCAAATGGCAAAATGACATTGCGGCGGCGCGTGAATTTTACAATGAAGCATTAGCGGTCAGCCGCGATTTGGAAGACCTGAGCGGAATTGCCGCTTCGCTCACGTCGCTCGGCGATTTGGCGCGAATGGAAAACGATGATGCTTCGGCTCGTCCGTTTTACGAGGAGGCTTTTGAAATTTGCCGGCAAACCGCCAATAAACAAGGGATTGTCGGGAGTCTTAACAATCTCGCGGCGGTCAGTTTCGGCGAAGGCGATTATCCGCAAGCCCTCGATTATTATCAGGAAGCAATGAACGAAGTCTTAAAACTGGGTGAAAAAATTTCCCTCTCATATTCGCTTGACGGTTATGCGGCTCTTGCCGTCAAGCACGGCGATTTCGAGCGGGCGGCGCGGCTCGCGGGCGTGGCGGAATACTTACGCGAATCGCTCGGTTTTGAAACCGAACCCGCCGAAAGGCATTTTCGTCAGGCGTATCTTGAAGAATTAAACTCGGTATTTGAGAAAACTGATTTTTCCGAAGCATATCAAAAGGGACGCCAAATGAAAATTGAAGAAGCCGTCGAAGTTGCCCGTAAACAGGCTCTTTAGCTGATTGCGTTTCGATCAAAAATATTGGAAGATTTTTTTTAAGAGAAATCAAAAAAATTACCGGCAAAATAAACTGAAGAAGTATTTTATGGCAAATAACAGGATAATCGTTCGATGCGCCAAATGCGGTGCAAATAATCGTGTGGCGGCAAATGCCGATAAAAAGGCGATTTGCGGAAAATGCAAAAATCCTCTGCCGGCTTTTTCAATTCAGCCCGTAATTATAACGGACGGAAATTTCGGCGAAACGGTCGAACGATCCGCGCTGCCCGTTCTGCTCGATCTTTGGGCGGCGTGGTGCGCTCCGTGCCGGATGATCGCGCCGATTATTGACGAACTGGCGAAGGAACTCGCGGGAAAAGTTTTGATCGGAAAATTAAATATTGACGAAAATCAGATGACGGCGGCACGCTTCGGCGTACAAAGCATTCCGACGCTTTTGATTTTGAAAAACGGGCGCGAAGTTGACCGGATAATCGGCGCCCAATCGAAACAGGCGATCTTAAATAAAGTGCGGATGTATTTTTAATTTCGGATTGAAAATACAGTTTTCCATCAACTGAAAAACGGTTTCAGACTTTTTTTAACGGCTTCGGCAAAGGCTTTTGAGCCTTCGATGTTCGGGTGCGCGGTGGCGGCAAGTTCGCAAATGCGGGTTGAGTATTTTCCGTATGGATCAACTTTGGTTTCATCAAAAACCTTTCGGCATTCCTTTTTTCGCTCGCCGTATTTTTCATCTTCCGGCAGATTTTTTTTACCCGGTTCCCAAAGCAGGGTTTTCTCGGTCGCATAGCAAGTTTCGCTCGTAATCGGTGATTTGACGAATATTACGCGCTCACTGCCGAGTTTTGAATTGATTTCATCAATTGCTTTGATTGTTTCGCGGTTTGATTCTTCAAACCAGATTTGCGAGCGTTTTGCCATCTTTTTACGGAGAATTTTGACGAATTGCTTGCTGATGCCGTTGGTGACGAGAAATTGCAGTTCACACGGAAATTTTATGATTTTCAGAATAAACCGGGAGATTTTATTGACCTTACTTTTGGTTGAAATAATCGGGAAATAACCGATGACGACGATTTTTGCGTTCGGAAAAAATCCCGCCGTTTGATCGAGGAGTTTGTGCATTTCCTGAAAACAGAACTGATGAATTAAACGACGAAACTTTTTCCCGCTGAAAAACGGATTTAGAGTATTGGCGATCCCGATATTGGTGATGCCGCCGTTGAGCATTATTAAATCAACCCCTTCTCGATTTTCATACTCGCGAGCGGCAAGTTCAATCTGATTCTGAATGCTCGGAAATGAAACATTTACTTCCGGACAATAAATTTTGCCGATGTCGTCGCCGGCTTGGCGATGGGCTTCAAGTTCTTCGGGCGGCATAATAACGGTCGCGCCCGAATGCGCTTTGACCTTGAGTTTAACTTGCCGTGATCCGTTGAATATCTCTTTTTCCAGCCACTGTTTGACAAGCGAATAAAATTTATTTTCTTCGCTCAAACCTTGTCCCCAAACCAGAGAATCACCCGCCACCAGAATTTCAAAAGCGGATTTATCTGCGCCGTTTGCCGATACCAGATTTCCATCGGCTAAAACAAGTGCCGCAACCGCTCCGAGTTGTTTAAGAAACTGCCGGCGTGAAAAATTCATTATATCCATTACGGGGTAAATTTTACCGAACCGGCAAAATAAATTTCAACCGATATTTGTTATCAAACTTTTGCCGTGCGCTTTTAATGAACCGAAACCTGTCCGGCGTTGGCAAAGCCTTTGCTTGCTTCTTTAACGGTTGCTTTTTCCAATTGCTGTTTCACCGGCGTATGATGCGAGAACGTAGCAGGCAAAACGCCCATTATTCCCATAAAAATCATCCCGAAACCGATAAATCCGAAAACGACTGAGGTCAACTGCGTGAAATTGCCTGTTAAAAAAACTACTGTCGCCGCCGTTGCGATAACTGTCCAAATCATTCCATAAATTTTTACAATCATTTTATTTGTCTCCTGAATTAAAAATTTTGCTCGTCCGAAAAATGCGAACTCTCTGACAAGACTGTTTCGCAATGTTTATTCCACAATAAAAAGTCCGTATTTATTGAGTTTCTCTAAATTAATATGCGAATTTTTCCGCGAACCCGCCGCTTAAACCGCGAAATTTTTCGCAGTTTCTCGTCGCTGCCAATTGATAGGTTTGGTAGAATCGCCGCCAAAACATTCACCGTTTCTCCAGTGGAAACGAAATGGAACAAGTCTTGCACTTTTAAGTTTTTTGTAAAGAGATTTGAAATACAAACAATTACGGAGGTTAAGGTGATGACAAAAGTAATAAAAAGAGAAAATTGGAAGAAATTTTTTGATGAACTCAGCCGCAAGCAACTCGATGCAGAAACAAACGTACAGGTTTTATCCGATGAAATCGGAGCGCAAGTTTTGAGCGAAGGTTTGCCGTTTGTCGGTTTGACTTTTGATGAAAAGGGCGGCGAAAGCAAAATCGAATTGATCGTCGGCAGCGGCACGGAAAATCATCAGACGCACAATATTCTCAATCCGAAAATGGTCGCGTTTGAAAGCACGGAAGGAAGTTCGTTCGGCACGCTCGACATCGAAGACGAAAGCGAAACAAAAACGCTGATAAAATTCACGCAATCTTTGCCGGTGATCATTACATATTCGGAAACCGAAGTAATGTCAACGATTTCCGAAGTCTCGTGAAATTGTATTTTGTTTAGCGAAAAATATATGAAATCGCGGAAAAATTCAAATCGTGTGGCAATTATCGGCTGTCAAAATTTCAGTGCGGTAAATCTGTATTCGCTCCTGATGAACGGCGTGGTCGCCGAACTTGTACTGATCGGAGAAACTTGCGAAAAACTTGTCGAAGAAGTTTCGGATTTGCTGGAAGCTCTTCCGCTCACTCGTCCGGCGCGCGTTTTTCAAGGCGATTTTAAGGATGCGGCAAGCGCGAAAATCATTGTGATCGCGTCCGGCGCGAATAAAACACGGGACGAATCATCGCTTGAACTGCTCAAAAAAAATGCCGCAATCATCCGCAAAATCGCCGGAAAATTAAAGGAAAACAGTTTTGACGGCGTAATTTTGATAACAACCGATCCGGTTGATATTTTGGCGCAAATTGTTCTGAAAGAAACGGGTTTGCCGTCAAATAAAATCGTCGGTTCGGGGAAACTTTTGGACAAAAAAAAGTTTCGCAAAATTTTGGATAAGGAATCGGATTTTGAAAATGAAGCCGAACAAATGCCGTCTGCCGTTTGGTGCGCGGCACGAACGGGCGGCGCACCGCTGGTAGATTTTTGCCAGCCGAACTGCCCCGAATTCGGCAAAATGCTCGAAGCCGACAGGCAAAAACCGACCGCCATTACGCACCGCGAAAATTCTTTCTCGTTTGCCGCCGGTTCGTGCGTAACGCGAATTTGCGAAGCGATCCTCGACGACGAACGCGTGATTTTGCCGGTTGCAGTAATGACGAATGGACACTACGGCATCAGCGGAGTTTTTATGAATCTGCCGTCTGTCATCGGGCGCGACGGTGTGGAAGAAATAATCCAACTAAAAGTGAGCGAAGCGGAAAAAGCCGATTTAACGGCTTCGAGCGAAGTTTTGAAAGGAACTTATCAAACTTTGGAAGAAAATGGAAAATTTCTTCCGCGAAAATTATTTAAACGAGGTGTAGAATGAAAATTTTAATTGCAACCGACGGGTCGGAATACAGCCGGGCGGCAATCGAAGAATACTGCCGGATGTTTGCCGAAGCGGTTAATAACGAGGTAAAAATCATTGCGGTTTATGAAGAAGTTTTCCCGCTGGCGGGCGAACCTTTTGCGCTTTCGGCTAATTATTATCAGGAACTCGAAGATGATGCAAAAGCTCAGGCGGAAGAATTTACAACAGAGGCAAAAGAAATAATCCGGCGGAATTTTCCCGAACTCATCCCGACCAAGGAAGTAAAAAAAGGCTCACCGGAACGCGAAATCGTCGAAACGGCGCAGGAATGGCAGGCGGATTTAGTGGTCGTCGGTTCGCACGGACGCGGTTTTTGGGGAAGAATGCTGGTCGGTTCGGTTTCCGATGCCGTAATGCACCACGCGCCGTGTTCGGTTTTAATCATCCGGCGCAAAGATTTGAATTTATAAAATTTGACCGCGCAGCTATCAAAAATTTTCTTTCGCGCACTCGTTGTCTGGTTAATCATAATCTGCGCGGAAATTTTGCACGCCGTCTTGCGCTCCCTGTTTCTCGAACCCTTTGTCGGAGATTTTCGCGCCCGGCAAATTGCCGTTTTTACCGGCGCATTGATTATTTTGTCAATCGCTTTTTTCTTTATCAAATGGCTGCGCGCCGCAAATTATTTCCAGCTTTTCATCATCGGATTTTTTTGGCTGATTTTAACAATTTCGTTTGAAATCGCTTTCGGAAAATTTGTCTTGAATCTGTCATGGGAAAGAATCGTTGAAGATTACAACATTTTAAACGGCGGTTTGCTTCCCCTCGGATTGCTCTTTTTGCTTTTTTCACCGCTGATTGCCGCAAAAATTAGAAAAATATTTTGAAGATGTTGTAAAATAAACAGTTATGATTCCAATATCTTCAAACTTTCGGAAAATTTCAACTGGTTTTTTATTAATAATTTTTATTTCGACAAACTTTGCCCAAACAAATATGCCGAAAAACGAAAGACCTCGGGCGCGTGAAACGGGTTTGAAAATCGGGATTCTGCCGACCGGAAAATTTAATGCGATAACGGATGTCGGAGGCGTTTTGGTCGGGCATTCGACGGTTATCAAAGGCGAAAATGTGCGAACGGGCGTAACCGCGATTTTGCCGCACGGCGGAAATCTCTTTCGGGAAAAAGTTCCGGGCGCGGTTTTTGTCGGCAACGGTTTCGGCAAACTTATGGGTTCGACACAGGTCGCAGAACTCGGCGAAATTGAAACGCCGATTCTGCTGACTTCGACCTTGAGCGTACCGAAAACGGCGGATTTTTTGATGGATTTTATGCTTGCCTTGCCGGGAAACGAAGCGGTTCAGTCAATCAATCCATTGGTTGCCGAAACAAATGACGGATTTTTAAATGACATTCGCGGGCGGCATATCTCGCAGACGGATGTTTTCAGCGCAATCAAAAATGCCAAAACGGGCGTGGCGGAAGAAGGCGCGATCGGCGCGGGAACGGGAACGGTTGCTTTCGGCTGGAAGGGCGGAATCGGAACATCTTCCAGAAAAATTCCTGCTTCGCTCGGCGGTTTTACGGTCGGCGTGCTTGTTCAAACCAACTACGGCGGCGTTTTAACAATTGACGGTGCGCCCGTCGGAGTCGAACTCGGCAAATATTACTTGAAAGACACGCTTGAAAAATCGCAAAACCCGGTTAATAAAAATGATCCGAACAACAGCGCGGACGGTTCGATAATTATTGTCATTGCAACGGATGCACCGATTGATGCGCGAAATCTGAAAAGACTTGCGGCGCGGGCAATGTGGGGTTTGGCGCGAACCGGCGCGGCGGGAACGAACGGCAGCGGCGATTATGCCGTCGCTTTTTCGACCGCTTCGGAAGTCCGCATCAGATCAACCGATTCCGGTCCGCGAAATGTCAAACTCTTATCAAACGATGCAATGTCGCCGCTGTTTCTGGCAACAATCGAAGCGACCGAAGAGGCAATTTACAATTCGCTTTTCCGCGCCCAAACAATGACCGGACACGAAAACCGCACGATTGAAGCGTTGCCGATTGATGAAACGCTTAAAATCTTGAAAAAATACGGTAAAATTGAAAAATAAAGTAAACTCCAAAAATGAATATCCGCGCGGGTTTTCGCTTTATTTATTCTTGCAACATAACGAATAACCTTGACTATATTCGTTAAAACTTGTTAGTTTATATAGTGTAAGCAAAATGTTTTTGCTTTGAAAAAATTTAACCTGCCGCAGGTTTCAGTATTATTTACCTACTAATACGCTTTCCCTTTAAAAATTAGTAGCGGTTGCGTAAGCAACTGCGTCAATTGCTCATCAGGGATAACGCGTCGGCTCACGCCGACGCTACTGACCAATGCCCAATTTCTAATGGTAAACGGTATAATATTCTCACTAATTTAACCCCTTAACTGATTTACCGATTCAAAGGTTTCTTATCAGAAGTAAAATCAAAAACCGCAAATGAAAACGGAACTTCCCAAAAAACAAAAAATCTACTCTGTTTCTATAAAAATCGGACAGTTAATTATCAGCAGTATTATTATTTTGATCGGTCTGACGGTTTTGATCGGCTGGCATACGGGTAACGAGACTTTGATTAAAATCCTCCCGGTTTTCTTGCCGATGCAATACAATGCCGCCCTCGGATTTTTATTATGCGGAATCGGCTTTCTCTTTAGTTTAATGAAACGAAGTCCGGCATTTTTAATCGGCATAATCTTAATAATTTTTTCTTTACTAACTTTTGTTCAATATCCTCTCGGCGTAAATTTCGGCATTGATGAGTTATTGATGCCGGCTTATATTAATGTCGAAAATACTTATCCCGGCAGAATGTCGCCGATTGCCGCATTGTGTTTTTTCTTTACCGGAATTGCCTTTTTACTGGGTAAAAAAATCACTTCAAAAAATAGTTCGCTGCTGTTTACAGCCTTACTCGGCGCAGTTATAACGGCACTCGGATTGATTGCTCTGTTTGCCTATTGGTCTGACGTTCCGACCACGCACGGCTGGGGACAATTAGCACAAATGGCGTTTCATACGGCAATCGGCATTGTTTTTATCGGCTTGGGCTTGGTCGCGTTGGCGTGGACGAGAGCCAAACGTCAAAGAATAAATGCCCCGCATTGGCTGCCGTCGCTGGTAACCGTCGGAGCAATCACGGTCACATTCGGTTTGTGGCAGGCACTTTACAATCAGGAACACGGCAATATCGAGCATACGATTCAGATTGAATCGCATAATTTGAAAAAACAGCTTGAAATGGAGCTGAATACGCGCATTCTCACCCTCGAACAAATGGCAAACCGCTGGGCGCAACGTCCCCGGGGAACGCCGCGTGATGAGTGGCAAGCCGATGCCCGCCGCTATATCAAAGATTACGACAGTTATCAGACAATCGAATGGGCTGATTCGTCGTTTTTTATTCGCTGGGTCGAGCCGGAAGCCGGAAACGAAGAAGCGATAAACCTGAATCTGAAAACTTATACGGACAGAAGAATCGCTCTGGAATATGCCCGCGACAATCGCGTAACGGTTTTAACCAGAAAGCATACGCTCTCGCAAGGCGGTTCGGGCATCATAATTTACACACCGATTTATCACGGTGATAAATTCGGCGGATTTATCATCGGTGTCTTTCGCACGGAAGAATTATTCAATTCCGCTCTGCCGCCCGATTTTGCCGGAAATTATTCGCTTGAACTAATTGACGACGGTGAAGTTGTTTTTCAACACGGCGAAGAACTGACGAAAAATCACGAGCATTGGGTAACGGAAGTAGCAATAAAATCTCACGGCGCGGCTTGGAATGCACGTATTTTCCCGAACATTCGAACGATTCAAAGTCTGCATTCTCCGGCAGACGAAGCAACGCTGATTTTAGGACTCATAATGTCCGGGCTGCTGGTTGTGGCGGTTTATTTTACGCAGGAAGCGCGGCGGCGCAACCGGGAATCGGTTAGGGCAAATCACGATCTGAAATATGAAATAATGGAACGCCATCGCGCCGGCGAAGAACTTCGCATCAGCGAACAGCATAACCGCGATATTGTCGAAAAAAGTCTGGGTTTTATCTGCACGCACAAACTCGACGGCACACTGATTTCCATAAATCCGGCGGCGGCAAATTCGGTCGGCTATCATCCGAACGAGATGATCGGCAAAAATCTGTCGGAATTTATTCCGCCTTCCGGCAGACCGGCGTTTGAAAAATATCTGGAAAAAATCCGGAAAACCGGCGAACTTTCGGGAATATTTAAGGTTGTTTGCACATCCGGTGAAATAAGAGTTTGGGAATATAACAACACGTTCTACGAAAAGCCGGATGAAGAATCGTATATTCTGGGACACGCGGTTGACGTAACCGAGCGCAAGCAGATGGAAACCGAATTGAAAAACGCCCGCAATGTCGCGATTGAATCGGCGCGGATAAAAGCGGAATTTCTGGCAAATATGTCGCACGAAATTCGCACGCCGATGAACGGCGTTCTCGGAATGACCGATCTTTTAGCCGACACATCGCTCGATGAAACTCAGCGCGAATATCTCGAAACGATCAAGAAAAGCGGCGAGTCTCTGCTGGCAATTATCAATGATATTCTTGATTTTTCAAAAATGGAAGCGGGCAAACTGCGTTTTGACAAGATTGATTTCGACCTGCGCAATACGGTTGAAAATTCGGTCGAAATGTTTGCCGAACAAGCCGACGGCAAACAGATCGAACTGGCTTCGCTCGTCAACAGCGATGTCGCGGTTGATCTGTGCGGCGATCCGGGCAGATTGCGGCAGATTTTGACAAACCTGATCGGAAACGCCGTAAAATTTACCGAAACAGGTGAAATTATCGTGCGTGTCGCCAAAGAAACGGAAACGAAAAAAACAATTACCCTGCGTTTTTCGGTCAGTGATACGGGAATCGGAATTCGCACCGAAATGCAGAAAACTCTTTTTCACGCTTTTACGCAAGCCGACGGTTCGATCACGCGCCGGTTCGGCGGAACGGGACTCGGTTTAACCATTTCCAAACAGCTGATCGAAATGATGGACGGCGATATCACGGTCGAAAGTAATTTCGGCGAAGGTTCGACCTTTACATTTACCGCTGTTTTTGAAAAACAGCCCGCCGCTAAAAAACAAAAGCAAATTCCGCCCGCCGATCTGACTAATTTGCGAACGCTGATTGTTGACGATAATGAAACAAATCGCAAAATTTTGAGTTATCAGATAAAATCATTCGGCATCAGCGGCGAAGAAGCCGAAGACGGGAAAACCGCCCTGGAAACATTGCAAACCGCCGCCGAACGCGGCAATCCTTTTAATCTCGTCATTCTCGATTTATTAATGCCGGAAATGGACGGTTTCAAGCTCGCCCGCGAAATCAAAGCCGATTCGCGCACCAAAGACACGCGAATAATTTTGATGCCTTCATTCGGGCGGCGCGGACACGGCAGAGTCGCTAAAAAAATCAACATTGACGGTTATCTCATCAAACCGATCAAGCAAGCCGATCTGTTCGATTGCATTTCCGCCGTTTCCGCCGGAACCCGGGTTAAACCCGACGATCAAAAAACGCCCGTTAAAAAACAACTCGTAACAAGACATACGATCAAAGAAAATCGCTATAAAAACAAGGAATTGATTCTGCTCGTCGAAGATAATGCGGTCAATCAAAAACTGATTAAAATCCAGCTCGAACGCATCGGCTATCGTGCCGACATTGCCGAAAACGGTTTTGAGGCTTTAAGCGCACTAAAGAAAAATCAATACGCTCTGGTTTTGATGGATTGCCAGATGCCGGAAATGGACGGTTACGGCGCGACGGAAGAAATCCGCCGCAATGAAGAGAGCGAAAAACGAATTCCGATTATTGCGATTACCGCCAATGTGATGCCGGACGAAATCGAAAAATGTTTTGCCGCCGGAATGGACGATTATCTTGCCAAGCCTTTTTCTCAGGAAAACCTCGAAAATACCATTAGAAAGTGGCTGAAAAAAGATTCGGGCGTTGCCGAAAAAAGCGAAAAATTACCGGATGATCAAGCATTTACAGAAAACAGTTCAAACGAAAATGCTGATAAGACTATCGCCAAAACCGTTAAAGCCCGGATAAACGAACTGGAAAATGACATCGGTTTCGATGTTGTTAATGAGATTATCTTGCTGTTTATTGAAGATTCGGCAGAAAAAATAAATTATTTGCGCGACGCTGTAAAAGAAAAAGACTTTTCCCGCATAAAGACCGAGGCTCACGGTTTAAAGGGCAGCTGCGGAAATATGGGTGCGACATATATTGCCGATCTATGCTTTAGGATTGAAACGGAGGCGACGGCAAACAACCTGAAAAATATAAATTCGACCTTCAAGGAAATCGAATCTTTATTTCCCGAACTGCGCGACCTACTGGAAATGCACAGCCGCGAGATTTTAGTTTAACCTGAGTCTTGATTAGAAAATCAGCAATGTTTTTAACACAGATGCACACAGATTTAAGATGATAAGGACAGATAATTCATTGCTTTAGGAACATTCATTGGTCTTTATCTTGCCTTTATCCGGCTTCATCCGTGTGCATCTTCTCTGTGTTAAATTTTCTCTTGTATCTCCAATTAAGACTGGAGATAGTTTAAGTTTCAGCCTCAAAATTCCGCTTTCCGAAAATTTCAAAAGCTGCCCGGATTACTTGAGTTCACATTCTTTTCCTGTCAAAATACCCGTTATTTACGGGAGCCGAAACCTATTTTGAAGATATTGATCGCCGAAGATGAAACAGTTTCCCGCCGTCTTTTACGTACGGTCTTAGAATCGTGGGGACACAATGTGATCGAAACCTCCGACGGAATTGCCGCGTGGGAAGTTCTGCGGCAAAAAGAGACGGTCGAAATGGCGGTTTTAGATCTGACAATGCCCGGAATTGACGGCATCGAAGTTTGCCGCAGAGTGCGTGAAAATCAGGATTCGACCCCGATTTATATCATCCTTCTGACGGCACTAAGCGGAAAACAAAGTGTCATCCGCGGACTCGAAGCCGGCGCGGACGATTATATTACGAAACCTTTCGATCACGACGAACTGCGTGCCAGAGTTGATTCCGGTTCGAGAATTATCGGACTGCAAAAAAGTCTGGAGCAGCGCGTTAAAGAACTGGAAAAAGCTCTGGCAGACCTGAATATGGCGCAGGAAAGTCTGCGAAATCTTTCGCTGACGGATGAACTGACGGGACTTTACAACCGGAGAGGGTTTTTTACGCTTGCCGAACAGCATATCAAAGCATCCTTGCGCTCCGGCAATGAAATTTCGCTCATTTATTCGGATATGGACGGGCTGAAAATTATCAATGATACATTCGGTCATGAAACCGGTTCGGAAGCGATCAAACAAACGGCGAATATTTTGCAGCAGACTTTTCGCGCTTCGGACATCATCGCCCGAATCGGCGGCGATGAATTTGTCATTCTCGAATCGCAGATTCCTTCGAGCGGTTTCGGAACAGGCGTAACCAGACTCGAAGATAACATCAGCCAATTTAATAAAACCTCTGATTATCTTTTTAAATTATCGCTAAGTATCGGAACTACAAAAATCAGCGTCGAAGAAGATTTTTCCATTCAGAGATTTCTGGCGCAAGCCGATGTTATGATGTATGAGAAAAAAAGACAGAAATCAATTCGTTCCTGACTCGAATCAGTCATATTTTAACGTCAATTTGCAAACTAATACCGAGTTGCACAAATAAATCGAGAACCGTTAAGCAGGCGGTCAAAGACCGCCTGCTTAACGGTCAAGTTTTTTCTTATTTTATTTAGCAAATTGATATAATACCGAACTCAGTTTAGTTTAATCTTTTTTATTTTTTTCCCTTTCAAGCGTCGTTTTTACCCGTAAAAACTCGATTTCCAGTTCATTTATCAACTCTTTTATCGTTTCAAACTCGTCAATTTCCTGAACATTTTCCAGCTTTTCACAAATTTCTGCCAAATTTTCCGCGCCCAGACTCAAAGATGCGCCTTTTTGTGTGTGGGCTGTTTGCCGGAGGGATTCCGCATTAAATTCGGCTAGAGATTTTTTCAGCAGTTCTATTCTTTGCAGACTTTCGACGTTAAACACATCAATGATTTCTTCTAAAAAGTTTTCATTCGCCGCATCGAGGCGGCGCAGGGTTTTGAGGATTTTAGGATTCAGTTGATTTAGGGCAGTTAAATCATTTTCTTCAAATTCAGAAGCCGGATCATCGGAATTATTTGCGGAAAGCAATTCCGATTTCGGCAGCCATCTGTCGAGGACGGAATAAAATATCTCTTTATCTAAGGGTTTTGTCAGATAATCATCCATTCCGACCTCAAAACAGCGCGATTTTTCTTCCGGCAAAATGCTTGCCGTCAAAGCGATTACCGGAATATGCCGGTCTTTATGTTCATTTTTGCGAATGTGCTTGGTCGTCTCGAAACCATCCATTTCCGGCATCTGGCAATCCATCAAAATCAGATCGTATTCGGATTTCTCCATTTTATTAAGTGCTTCGTATCCGTTATCAGCCACGTCCACTTCAAAACCGAGCGGTTCGAGCATCGCTACGGCGACTCTTTGATTGGTGTAGTCATTTTCAACCAAAAGCAGTTTTGCATTAGAAAATGCCGCATTTGTTCGGTTTTCGGAAACCGTTTTATATTCGTCCGAATATGTCGAATTTCCGTTTGTTTCCGGCAAAGTTGCGCGGTGGTCGTATTGCCCGGGAAATAATGCCGCACACAAAATCCGGTTCAAAGATAAACGGCGAACCGGTTTTGATAAACAATAGACGTTTTCCGCCGCAATATTTTTTTCAAAAACTCTGGTCAGAATGATTAAAGGTATTCCCGATTTACCGAGTTCGGCTCGCACATCTTCAATTGTTTTCCGGTCATTTTCTAATGAAACCGCGTCGAATATGACCGCATTTATCGAATCGGTAAATTCAACGTCTTCAAAATGCGCGGGGATTTTATCAAAACTGACGGTTTCTAAATTCCAGTTATTGATCTGTGCGAGAAGACTCTGCCGCAAGTTTTCGTTTGCGCTGATTATCAGAATTTTTTTCTTGTTAAAATCCGTCAAAATTCCGGAAGATTCTTGAACGGTTTCGGGTTTGCCGAAATCGGCGGTGAACCAAAAAGTGCTTCCCTTTCCGGTTTCACTCTCGACTCCGATTTGTCCGCCTAACATTTCAACGAGTTGTTTTGAAATAGTCAATCCCAAACCCGTTCCGCCGTAAATGCGCGTGGTTGAATTATCGGCTTGCGTGAACGGCTGAAAAAGATCGCTCAGAGTTTCCCGTTCGATTCCGATTCCGGTGTCTTTGACTTCAAAACGAATGGTAATTTTCTGCGAATCTTCCGCGACGACCGACCGCAGACGAACGCTGATCTCGCCTTTTTTGGTGAACTTGATGGCATTATCAACCAGATTTATCAGTATTTGGCGCAGGCGGAGCGGATCGCCGTTGACCAACGTCGGCGTTCCGCGTTCTGTGAGTAAAATTAATTCCAGTCCTTTGGATTGTGCTTTATAAGCGGCAAGTTCCAGAACGTCTTCGACCGCCGCGATTAAATCAAAATCAATCTTTTCCAATTCCAGTTTTTTCGCTTCTATTTTTGAAAAATCGAGAATGTCGTTGATAATTCTGAGCAGCGATTCGCCGGAACGCTTGACCATTTCCGCCCGTTCGCGCTGTTGTCCGGTCAATTTCGTATCGAGCAGAAGTCCGGTCATTCCGATAACGCCGTTGAGCGGCGTGCGGATTTCGTGGCTCATATTAGCCAAAAACTGGCTTTTTGCCTGCGCGTAACTGTAGGCTTTCTTCTCGGATTCTTTCAGCTGCTCGACCTTTTCGGCAAGCTCGCGGGTTCGTTCGCCGACTTTGCTCTGGAGCGAGCGGTTTCTGTTTTGCAAAGCTGCCGTGCGGAAACGCATGGCGGCAAAAACCAAAAAAATCATCGCCAACGCATAAAACAGATAAGCCCACCACGTTTGCCAGAGAGCCGGATTTACCGTGAACGCATAAGTTACGGGTTCGGAGACATTTCCCGCATAATCTTTTCCCCAAACTTTGAATTCATAATCTCCCGGCGCAAGTGCGGCATAATCTTTTTTATAATCTTTTGTCCAGGCAGACGGCGCGGGATCAATTCCGATCAGCTGAGTTTGATATTGAATTTCCTGTTCGTGGGTAAAAGAAAGCAGTGAATATTCGAACATCAAATGATTTTCATTGTATTCGAGCGTTTTGTTAGTGCTGAAATCTCGCGGCTTGTCATTGACAAAAATACTTTCGATATGCAAAGGTTTTGAAGTTTTTTCCGCTATTTCCAAAGCCGGATCGAAGAAGGTTGCGCCGCCGACCGTTCCGCCCCAAATCCGACCTTTGGAATCAACGAATGATGCGCCGCCGTTTCCTTCATTCGACGGCAAACCGTCTTCGACCGTGAAATTGCGGATTTCATATTCAGTCGCGGCATTCTCCGAATTGGCGGACGGCGTAAATCTGGTCACGCCTTTGTTATGGAAAAAATAGAGTCTTTCATTTTGGTCTTCACGAATTTGATAGATCGTATTATTTGATAATCTCGGCGTGCTGGCGTCATCGAAAACTTCCCAGCGCGGCTCGCTTGCTCTGATGTCCATTCGCGCCGCGCCGCCGCCTTCCGTTCCGACCCACATATATTCCTTACCGTTTTCAGGACGGCTCAAATGAATGCTGAGAACAAAATTCGTCGGCAGACCGTGGTGCATATCGAAAACCTGCCATTTTTCATCTTCTAAACGAATTACGCCGCTGCCGCCGGTGGCGATCCACAAAACGGATTTGCCGTCTTCACCGATGCTTTCTTCAAAATCAAAAATGTTATTGGTCGGAAATCCGCTCGAAGTATTGTAAAAAGTCCATTCGTCCTTATATAAACGCGCAACTCCGCGACCGGTCGCTGCCCAGATCACTCTTTCTTTTTGCTCATTAAGTGTGGCAAACATCGAGCGAACACTGACTTTTCCGATCTCTTTTTCTACTTTTCCCTGAACCCAGCGTCCGTTTTCAAAGCGTGCCAAACCGCTTCCTTTAGTGCAAGCCCATAAAACCTTTGCGCCGTTATCGAGCGTGGTTTCGAAAATTTCGAAAACGGTGTTGTCGGGAAGCCCGTTTGAAGTGTTGAAAATCGTCCACTCGCCGTTTTCAAGCCGCGCCAAACCGCCCGCGTATGTGCCGAACCAGAAGGCGTTTCCCGCATCGTTTTGCGATTCATAAATGGCAAAAACGGAATCCGCCGGAAGACCGTTTTTGGTATTGAAACTTTTCCAGCTGTCCAGCGGCAGCCGCGCCAAACCGCCGCCGTCGCTGCCGATCCATAAAGATTCCGTCGCTTCTCTGCCCGGACTTTGCAGCAACCCGAACACGCTGTTGACCGGAAGACCTTCACGCATCGTCAATAACTGCCATTTTCCCTTGTCAAGATGCGCCAATCCGCCGCCGTCGAGTCCGACCCACAAACTTTTTTCCTTGTTATTGTTAATAGTTTCGGCTAAAGCGACCACACTATTTTTAATAAAGCGTGCTTCCGCATCAAGATTTGTCCATTTTTTTTCGGTTATATCAAAAGACAGAACACTATTTCCCGCACCGACCCACAGCATATTTTGTCCGTTTGCGGATTTTGTCGGCAAAAGCGATCTTATTCTTACATTTGCGGCATCTTCCGGAACAAAAGTTTCCCATACGCCGTCATAAAAACGCGATAATCCTTTAGCCGTTCCAACCCACAAACTGCTTTTTCCGTTCTCTTCAAAAGTTTCGCCCAAACTTAAAATTTCGTTTGCCGGCAAACCGTTTGACGAGTTGTAAGTTGTCCAATTCGTTCCGTCAAACGCGCTTAAACCGGTTTCGGTTCCGATCCAGATGATCGAATCTCCGTTGGAATTTTTCGTCTCGATCAGCGCATTCCCGTTTTTACCGGAAAGTCCCGATTCGGATGAATAGACAGTCCATTCTCCATTCTTGAGACGAACTGCGCCGCCTTCGGATTTGCCGAACCACAGACTGCCGTCGCTTGCCGCTAGAATACTTCTGACAAAGTTTGAAACGGTTCGCTGCGGCATATTAACGACCTTCCAGCTTCTGCCGTTATAAACCGCCGCGCCGTCCTGAGTTCCAACCCATAAATAGCCCTTTTGATCAAAAGTCATTGCCTGCACCGTATTTTGCGGCAAACCGTCTTTGTCGGTAAAAATACGCAGATTGTATCTTCCGAAAAAAGCCGGATCGGTCGTGCCTTTCTCCGTGATCTTTTTTTCTCCGGCAGGAATTTCAGGCTGTTCGGGCTGCGCTAAAATTAACGGAAAAACAAAAACTACCGCCGCAAGAAATACAGAAAAGATAATTTTGGACAATAGATTTTTTTTCATCTTGAATTAATCGGAAAAGACATAAATCCCGGCTATTCCAAAGTTGAATAACTTTTGTTTACTTACTTTTGTTGTTGAAATGACAATCGCAAAGATTTTTGTATTCGACGGGCTGTAAATTTTTCCAAAGAAAAACAACAAAACTTTATCAGATTTTAGTGAATTTAGTCTAACAATATTTTAGCTGGATGCAATTATAAGCACGAATGCAAAATGAAAAACGGATAACGGAAAATGTAAGAAAACCCCTAAATCACATTAAGGCTGAAAGTTACCGAGAGTTTTTGAATTTTTCATAATTTTTCATAATATCTTAAAACTTTTGCTTAACGGCTTAATAAAAAAAGAGTCGAAGCAAAATTAGTTGCTTCGACTCTTTTTTAGTTTTTTATTTTCTTATATTTAATTTTGCCTGCAAAACATTTCGGCTTAATCTTTCAATTTGAAATTTGAAATTTGAAATTATTGAAAAATTATTAATCAACAACGGTATTTCCTATTTTTTAGCCGTTTCCTTTTTCATTTCATCGAGTTCTTTCTGCGTTTTTTCGATGATTTGTTTGAGCGCATTTTTTATCTGATCGTTTTTAGCGCGTTCCAGAGATTTATTCAAAGCCAGCTAAATATGCCATTTTGAGGGCTAATTCCTTCGGGACTTTAACGTCCGGTTCAACGCCCGTGCCTTGCCAATTAGTTTTTGTTACAGGATTTATTGCGCCCCCCGTGGGAATAAACATTCCGAAATTTTCCGTGAGGCGAAACATTCCGCCCGGATTCGCGCCGCCGCCCGTCGTTTCGCCGACGATCGTGCCGCGTTTTAACACTTTCAAATTGTTTGAAAATTCTTTTATTTTCAGCCGTTTAACAAACCTTCGAGCAGCAAATTTGCCAGCCGAAGCGTTTTGGCTTCGAGGTCGGCGCGTTCGCCGAGTTCTTTGGTCGTTAAGCTGAACGGAAGCAGCGAGTTTGTCGCCAGCAGCAGCGTTTCCGCAATTTCTTGCGCGTTTCCCGCAGAAAATGTTTTGTCCATAATTCCTTCTTCGATCACACGTGCAAAGATTCTCGATTCTTCTTCAAAATAACCTTTGCGCCGCGCCAGAAGTTTTGGACGCAACGCCGCCAATAGATCATTGAGATTCTGCGTGTAATGCTGAACGCTGTCAAAACGAAACAAAACTCTCTTAAGAAGCATCCGGCGCAATTTTTCCGCGCCGGAAAAATTTTGTTCGGCAATTACTTCCAATTCGCCTTTTAATCGCTCGATGATTCGATCAATATGCGACAACGCGATTTCTTCCTTACTCGGAAAATGCAGATAAATACTGCCTTTCCCGATTCCGACTTCGTTTGCCAATTCGTCAATCGTCATTTTTTGATAACCCGAACGCGCCAGTAATCGGTCGGTCGCATCCAGAAGTGCTTCTCTGACTTCCCTGCTTTGAACTCCTGTTTTCATATTTATTAAGTTTTGACCAAAATTAAATTCCAGTCAAATATAGAAACGACGGTTTTATTTTATTTGTTTCAAGAAATAAAAATATTTACGCCAACAAAAAAAGACCGCTTTTGACGCAGTCTTTTCAAAACAAGAAATTTTCTTCAATCGCAAATTGCAAATCGAAAATAAAACTAAGCAGTTCGAGCAAAAGTTTTAGGATACGAATTCTTAATGCGAATCAGGAGTTGAAATCTGGCTTTGTAAATCAACAACTTACGAGCCTAATTTTAGCGATAACAATAAACTAATTTTATAAACCCTTTGTTTTCAACATTGGATTTTTTTAACTCCTGATTGGCATTCTTAATGGTGAATGGTGAATTGTAAATTGTGAATGATGAATGGTTTCATTATAAAAATTCTAAAAGGTTTCTTTAACTAGCGAAATTGAAACGGTTTATGAGTGCTCTTACAATTATCCATTATCCATTATCCGTTTTCCATTTTCCATTTTCCATTTTCCATTTTCCATTGGTGCTCATCTTTTCCAGTAGTTTTTAATCTTCAGATCGAGCATCGGAAAGGCGCAATATTCAACCGTTCTGCCGGATTCGCGCAGGGTTTCGACCATTCCGATCGCGGCATCGGCGTTGCGTGTGTGAACGATAACGGTGGCGGCTCTCTGCAAAGTCCGGTGTTCGTTGAGCCAGCGGGCAATTTCGTAACCCGTATTTTCAAAATCGCTGTGCGTGTTTGATTCGTAATGATGCGGCAGTAGATCGTGGTCGAGAAAAATCGCGTCGTAAGCATATTGTTGAAGAAGTTCTTTGGCTTCATCAACCGTTTCGGCAATGTCCAGATCGTCGCCTTCGAATCTTTTCTTAAACCAGCGATGACGGCGGCGGTCATCATCAAGCAAAAAAACCGAGATCGGACTTCGTTCGGCTTTGAAATTTGCTAAACCGAGTTTTATTAAAACGCTTTGTATAATACTCATATTTTGTGAAAGTCTTGCTTAATCAAAGTTTTATAATATAGCACAGGTTTAAGAGAGTAAAAACAAGAAAAAATATTTTTTCGGAATGTGAATTTTTTGTTAAATTCCTAAGTCCTGTGTTTTCAAAAACTTCGCTTTTCCGGCATTTTGCAGATTCTTTTCAGCCCGATGTTTACTGGGTTTTTAAAAGCAAAATAAAACTTGAAATCGAGCGATAAATTGTTATAATCCAAAACAGCTTCAAAATGATTTTTTGCTGAATGCTTGCATTTTTCGTCTTAAAAGAAATCAATTCACTAATTTAGATGCCACAAGAAAAAGCGACAATTCATCCGCTGTTTGCCGTTCCGAGTAAATCAACGGAACTGCCCGAACACGAATATTACGAAACGCCGGACGCGGGCGAAGAGGAAGAAATATGTCCGTTTTGCTTCGGTTCGGGAATGGAAGTCGTTCCCGGCAAAGGAGCGCGAACGTGTGAATGCCGCAAACAGAAAAAACAAAGTAATCTGATCGAACGGGCGCGGATTCCGAAACGCTACACGGATTGTCATTTTCACAGCTACAAAGTTTTCAACGCATCGCAGGAACGCGCCTTTCGCTATGCTTCGCGGCTTTCGATGGAGTATCCGGCGGTCGAACGCGGGCTTCTTTTCACCGGCACGGTCGGGGTCGGCAAGACGCATCTCGCGGTTTCGATTCTGAAAAGTCTGACCGAACGCGGATTTTCGTGTCTTTTTTACGAATTCGGCGCGCTTCTGAAAAGCATTCAGGATTCTTATAACAGCGTTTCGCAAACTTCGGAACTAAAGATTCTTTCGCCCGTTTTTGACGCGGAAATCCTCGTTTTAGACGAAATCGGCGCGGCAAAACCGACCGATTGGGTGCGCGACACGATGGCGCATATTATCAATTCGCGCTACAACGACCGGAAGCTGACGATCTTTACGACCAATTATCACGACGAGCGAAACTCCGAACGCGAAGAAACTCTGGAAGAGAGAATCGGCGTTCGCCTGCGTTCACGGCTTCGCGAGATGTGCCGGACGGTCGTCATCGGCGGCGAAGATTACCGGAAAAATTTCGATAAGGTTTCACCGATCAAAAAAAGTACAAGATAGTTAAAAAAGTAACGCCAGCGTCCCGCTGGCTGTCTTGGTGGCATCTTGCCGCCACTCTTTCTTCTGCTCAAATTATTTGAAAATTAACGAAGCCTGAGTGCGGGACGCACTCAGGACAGCCGCCGGGACGGACGGCGTTACAATTTTCAGAATCTTTCAATTCACATTCGCCGCAAATTTTTCCGCCACGAACTTCGATTTATAAATTCTGTAACCGAGAAGAACCGCCAGAATCAAGCCGAACAAAACCGGGTAAAAATAATCGGATTTCTGAATCATAAAAAAATGTATGATTCCGCCGATTGCGGCAAAATAGGTCAGGCGATGAAGCTTTTGCCAGTTTTTCCCGCCGAGCCGTTTGATCATTCCGTTGGTCGAAGTTACGGCGAGCGGAATTAATAAGACAAACGCCGCCATTCCGAAGGCGATAAACGGACGCTGCCAGACATCTTCAAAAATCGCCGGAATGTTAAAACTCTTGTCAAAAACGCTGTAAGTTACAAGATGCAAAAAGGCATAAAAAAACGCGTAAAGTCCGAGCATTCGGCGGAATTTTGCCGGTTGATTCCAGCCGAAAACCCGGCGAAGCGGCGTAATCAAAAGCGTTATCAAGAGAAAAATCAGAGTCAAAATTCCGGTCGTACGGAGAAAATACTCGATCGGATTTGCGCCTAAGTTTCCCGCAAAAGCATCCCAACCGAGCAAAGCAAGCGGAATCAAACAGTTGATAAAGATTATTATTTTGTTAAATTGTGTGTCTGTCATTTGTCATTCGTCATTCGTCATTTGTCATTTTTGAAAAATCGCCGCTTAATCTTAAAACAAAGGACGAATAACGAATGACGAATGACCAAAATTAATAATTCTTCTTTAAATCCATTCCTTCATAAAGCTTCGCCACATCTTCGCCGTAACCGTTGAACATTAAGGTTTTACGCTGTCCGAGTTCGCCGATGCGCCTTTCGGTCGCCTGCGACCAGCGCGGATGATTTACTTCCGGATTGACGTTTGAATAAAAACCGTATTCGTTCGGCGCGGACGCTTGCCAGGTAATCGGCGGCTGCCGGTCGGTCAAAGTAATTCTGACGATTGATTTAATGCTTTTAAAACCATATTTCCAGGGAACGACCAGACGAATCGGTGCGCCGTTTTGATTCGGCAATTGTTTGCCGTAAATGCCTGTCGCTAAAATAGTTAAAGGATGCAATGCCTCATCGAGCCGCAAGCCTTCAACGTATGGGAACGGAATTCCGGCGAAAAGGCTCGACTGCATCGAGTTTTTTCCTTCCGGCAATTTAACATCTTCGCCCGAAGGATTCGCGCCGCCGTAAAATGTCTGAAACGCGACATATTTTGCAGCCCCGAGCGGTTCGACCTGTTCGAGCAGAGTTTTCAGCGGAAAACCGACCCAGGGAATGACCATTGACCAGCCTTCGACGCAGCGGAACCGATAGATGCGTTCTTCCTGCGTAAATTTCAGCAGATCTTCAATGCCGAAAACTCGCGGTTTCTGCGCCAGACCTTCGACCGAAATCGTCCACGGCGTTGCCAGAAAATCTGCCGCCGCGCTTGCCACGGCTGTTTTGCTCGTTGAAAATTCGTAAAAATTATTGTAATTCGTAATATTTTCCAGCGATGTTAATTCATCTTCGCCCGACGCATTCGCCTCTGTGTCTTTCACAATATCGGCAATTTCCGCCGTGTTTACCTGTTTCGGCGGCGGCGGATTGATAAATTTATAAACTCCGGCAGTTGTCAGAGCAGTTCCGGCTAAAACTCCCGCACGAATAAAATTTCTCCGGTTCAGATAAACGCTTTCCGGCGTAATTTCGCTTGATTTTATGTCGTTCGTTAATTTATCTGCCATATAATTTTATTCGCTCAAACTTAAAAAACGGTTTCGTTAAGATAAATCCGCAAGTAGGGCAAAAAATTCCCGGAAAGTCTTCAAGTTTTTATCATTTTAGGCTATGATGCCATTGAAATTCTAAAAATTTCAGATATTAATAAGGTTTAAAACTTTTCTTTTACTCAAATTTGTTTAATAATTGTGAAGCAAAATGTTGACACAAGGTGAAATATTAAGAAATCGGTATAAAGTAATCCGCCAGTTAGGTCAGGGCGGGATGGGTGCGGTCTATGAAGCGCACGATAATGTTTTTGATACATCTGTTGCGCTGAAAGAAGTTACTATTAATATATCTTCCGCATACGATACAAAAGCGCAGGAAATGGCGCAGCAGGCATTTGAACGCGAAGCCAAGATTTTAGCCCGGGTCAACCACGAAAATATCCCGCACGTCAAAGATTATTTTACCGAAGAAGATGCCCAGTTTCTCGTGATGGAACTCGTTGACGGTGATGATCTCGGCAAACTTCTAATGCAGCGGAAAATGCCTTTTCCGATTGCGACGATTATCGAATGGACGGATCGCGTACTCGACGCGCTCGATTATCTGCACGCGCAAAATCCGCCGGTTATTCACCGCGATATAAAACCGCAGAATCTGAAATTAACGACGCGCAAAAAAATCAAACTGCTCGATTTCGGCATTGCCAAAGGTACGGATTCAACCGCCGCAAATACTGTAACGAATCAGACATTTATCGCCGCAACCCTGAATTATTCGCCGCTCGAACAAATGCTGCGTGTTCTTGATCCGACTTTTTTGGCAGTAATTACGCATAAATACGGAAAACAAATTGATGACGTTTTAGAACAAAATGCCGATGTCCGCACCGATCTATTTGCGCTTGGCGCGACGATGTATCATCTGGCAACCAATGTTTCTCCGGCAGAAGCCGTTAAACGGGCGATTGATGTCTGGGACGGAAAACCCGATCCGCTCGAAAACCCTTCAAAATTAAATCCCGAAATATCCAAAGAATTTTCTGATTTTTTACTTAAATCAATGGAAATCCGCCGCGAGAATCGGTTCAATACGGCGGATGAGATGCAGAAGGCTCTGCATAAAATTATTGAAGTAAGCACGAATCCGACGCTGAAACAAACGATCGAACTCAGTTACAACGAATTTCAATCACAGGACACGGCGGTTTTTAATGATGTAACATCACAGAAAACCGCAGTTTTCAATGATGTTGTTTCGCAGGAAAC
>JBBRVS010000041.1:0-31638 GCA_038246645.1 Pyrinomonadales bacterium | reverse complement strand
TTTATGGCGGGGTCCGCAACGGAACTATCATAGAGCGCGTTTTAACGTGCTTGGTGCTTTATTTGGTTTAAGCCGTAGAATAGGACGTTATAAACGCCCTTTAGAAAAATTGTAACTGCCGACCACGCCATAAATAGCGTGGATAACCGCCGCCTTTGGCGGAAAGCCCGATCAATCGGGCTGAAAATCCTGTGATGCGTAACATCAGTATGTAATAAAATCGTTCAAAATAAATTGTTTTGAGATAAATCGAGCAAAATCAATGCCAAAAGTCTTATTTGCAGAAAATAAAGGGCGAAAGACATCTTAAATGAACGAAATGAAAAAATTAAAATGGGGATTGATCGGCGCGGGCGATATTGCAAAAAAGCGAATCGCGCCGGCTCTGCGGGATTTGGAAAATTGCGAATTTGTTTCGGTCAGCCGTTCGCGCTTCGAACTCGCCGAAAGTTTTGCCAGGGAGTTCGGCGCACGAAAATGGTTTGCCGATTGGCGCGAGCTTTTACAAGACGACGAAATCGAAGCGGTTTATATCGCCACGCCCGTTTTTCTGCACAAGGAGCAGACAATCGAAGCGGCAAAGGCGGGAAAACATATTTTGTGCGAAAAACCGATGGCGTTAAATGCGGCGGATTGCGCGGAAATGATCGCCGCCTGCAAAACACATAACGTCAAACTCGGCATCGCCTATTACCGCCGTTTTTATCCCGTAATTGAAAGAATAACAGAACTTATTCAAACGAACGAGATCGGCAGGATCTCGGTCGTGCAGATGAATTCGTTCGAATATTTTAACCCGACTGCGCAGCACCCGCGCTTTTGGCTGCTTCAAAAAGAAAAATCAGGCGGCGGTCCGATGATGGATTTCGGCTGTCACCGATTGGAAGTTTTAACGAATCTTTTCGGCGCGGTTTCGGAAATAAAATCGGTGATCGGAAACGCCGCATTTGAGAAGCGCGAAACGGAAGACACGGCAATCGCTGTTTTGAAATTTGAAAGCGGCGTTTTTGCCAATTTAACCGTAACGCACGCCGCCTTTGAGCCGCAGGACACACTTTCGATTTTCGGCACAAAAGGCACGATTTTCGTTCCCGTTCTAAACAAAGACGAAATTTTTATCAAAACCGAAAGCGGGGAAAGACGAGAATTTTATCCCGCTCACGAAAACGTGCATCTGCCTTTAATTAAAGATTTTACGGAAGCCGTTTTAAGCGACAGAGAATCACAAATTTCCGGCGAAACCGGAAAATTAATCGCCGAATTAGAAGATGAGATTTATAAAAACGAATAAATTTATTTGAATAAAGAGTAAAGATTTTTAGCTAAAAATTAGTAACTGATTAGGTCATAATTTTTTTTGAATCTTCGGTTTGTCCGGTAAATATCTGAATTTACGGCTTGTATCTTAAAAATTGACAACTAAACAATTATCTTGGACGCTTGATAATTGTTGGAAAAGATGAGTCTGGGATTCGGCTGAGACAATTTTAGTCTGTGCTTTAGATAAGACCTCTTTTCCGTTTTTGTTCACTTTCGCAGGTCGGACAGTATCATAGACGAAAGAGTCTGCATTGGACAAGGTTGACCGGAAGCGAACATTTTTCAAGGAGTTTATTATGTCAAAAACCATTTTAGGAATCGATGTCGCCAAACAAAAACTTGATGTCGCCCTTGTTGTCGAGTCGAAAACTTTGACGAAACAATTCGATAATTCGCCGAAAGGCTTTAATTTATTGAACGCTTGGCTCAAATCCGGGCATTGCCGAGAAGTTCACGTGTGCCTCGAAGCGACCGGAACTTACGGCGATGCGGTGGCAATTTTTCTACACGAACACGGACATTTTGTTTCGATTGTCAATCCGTTTCGGATCAAAGGTTACGCCACGGCAAAGTCGCAACGAAACAAAACCGATAAGGCGGATGCTCGTTTGATTGCCGATTTTTGTCTGACTCAAAACCCTGCCCAATGGTTTCCGCCGACACCGCCGGTCGCTGAACTGCAAGCACTAACGAGAAGAATCGAAGTGCTTGCAGAAATGCTTCAGATGGAGAAAAACCGGCTTGATGTTTCGCCGCCAAAAACAAAACCGAGCATCAAACGCATTATCAAAACATTTGAAAAAGAAATCGAAAGTTTACAAAATAATATCAAAGATCACATTGACCGAAATCCGAATTTGAAAGAGCAAGACCGATTATTGCAAACAATTCCCGGGATTGGCGAAAAAACAGCGCATTTGCTGCTCGCCGAAATCGAGTTTGCGCGATACGATTCAGCTCGTCAAATCGCGGCGTATGCCGGTTTAACGCCGAGAAAACGCGAGTCAGGGACGAGTCTCAAACAAACACATTTGTCAAAACAAGGAAACGGCAGAATCCGCAAAGGACTCTATTTTCCGGCGATTGTCGCCAAGCAATATAACAAAATCATCAACGATTTCGCCAATCGTTTGGAGAAAAACGGCAAAACTTCAATGCAGATAATCTGTGCCGCAATGCGAAAATTGCTGCACATTGCCTTTGGAGTCTTAAAACACAAAAAACCGTTTGACCCAAATCTGGCTTTTTAAGGTTGATTTTTAAGACAGTATCTAAAGCCTTTTAATTGCTGAAACTATTCACTATTCACTGTCAACTATTCACTATTTTACAATTTTATGACTGCATAATAGTGAATAGTTAATAGCTGACAGTGAATAGTTTTTCCATCGAAACATTTATGTCTTTTTCTGCACCTTCATTTAGTCGTAATCAGTTACAAAGTTTTTACCTTTGATTCATATAAACTAATGAACTTCATCTAAAAAAATCGCTAAATCTTCGATTTTAATTGGTGCAGCCTTTCCGCCGCCGCTTCCAGAGTTTCGTCCTTTTTGCAGAAACAAAAGCGAACCTTTTGCGAACCCAGAGATTTATCGTGATAAAACGACGAACCCGGCACGACCGCCACGCCGATTTCCTGAATCAGAAAGCGCGTAAAATCAATATCGTTCTTAAAGCCGAAAGCGGAAATATCGGTCATCACATAATACGCGCCTTCGGGCATCTCGCATTTTAGTCCGACTTCCTGCAAAACCGGCACGATATAATCGCGTTTTGCTTGATATTCTTTCTGCAGCGCGTCGTAATAACTCGGCGGCAGACTCAGAGCATACGCGCCCGCGTGCTGCAGCGGATTTGCCGCGCCGACCGTTAAAAAATCGTGAACTTTGCGAATCGCGCCCGTAATATCGGGCGGCGCGATGCAGTAACCGACGCGCCAACCCGTTACCGAATAAGTTTTCGACAGCGAATTGACAACAATCGTGCGCTCACGCATCCCATCAATTTGCGCCATTGAGATATGCGCCCGATTTTGGATTTTAGATTTCGGATTTTGGGTTTCCCTCGTCCCTCGTCCCTCATCACTTGTCCCTTCAGAATAAATAATGTGTTCGTAGATTTCGTCGGTAAACACAAGCGCGTCGAATTCCTTGCAAAGTTCGGCGATAAATTCCAGTTCTTCCATCGAAAATACTTTGCCGGTCGGGTTGTTCGGGTTGCAGATGATTATCGCTTTCGTCTTTTCGTTAAACGCGGCGCGGAGTTCGTCCCGTTCAAAATGCCAGCCGTTTTTCGTTTGATAAAGCGGAACGTGAATTGGTTTTGCATCAGACAAAATCGCGTCCGGCGCGTAATTTTCGTAAAATGGCTCGAAAACGATGACTTCTTCGCCTTTATCAACCGTCGCCAGCATTCCCGCGATCATTCCTTCGGTCGAACCGCAGGTGACGGTAATTTCCGTTTCGGGATCAACGTCCAAATTCAAAAACCATTTCGTCTTTTCGGCAATCGCATCACGAAAATTTTTCACGCCCCAGGTGATCGCATATTGATTGTGATCGTCTGCAATCGCCTGCATCGCCGCGCGTTTTATATCTTCCGGCGCGGCAAAATCGGGAAAACCCTGTCCGAGATTGACCGCATTATATTTCGCCGCCTCACGCGACATCTCGCGGATCACAGATTCGGTAAAACTTGCGGCTTTGTTTGAAATTCGATTTTTTGTTTGTTTCGGTTGTGTCATTATTATTTTTTGTCTTCAACAATTAATTCTTCACCAATTATTCCCAAAATTATTGTGATTCTTTCCGTCTTGCTTGATATTGAAATGTAATTTTTCCCTGAACCTGTTCCAAGATCAAACATTACATAAGCACCAATGGATAATTAAAAATGGATAATGGATAATGTCAGAAAACTCTTAAATTCTCTTACATCTTATGTTTAAAGGGATTTTTAGAATTTTCATAATATCTTAAAACTTTTGCTCACCTGCTTAATAATATTCCGAAGGCTTTAATTTCCAACTTTCTATACAAGGAATAAATTCCTCATCTCTAATAAACTCGGGAAAATCATCTTTGCCTAATTGTTCAACATTAGTAACTGCGCCTTTATTATCTGTTTTTACAATATAACGATATCCAAAACGAAAGTTTGCAGCTTTGACAAGTAATTTAACAGGACAAACTGTAATTACTGTTTCAACTTTTTCAGTTTCTTTATTTTGCGAAAAAGCAAAATTTGAGAATCCAAGAATTAATAAAATTAAAAATAGAATTATTTTCATCGTTAAAAATCTCCAAACAAACTATTTTACGCAAACATCAATTACGGCAAGTACATCGTCAATTAATTCCTGCGATGCTTTCCCGACAAATTTGGCTTTTCTCGAGTTAAAATCAACCGATTTAACTTGTTCGACCATTGCAAAACCTGTCAGCGAACTTGAAGCGGAAACGGAAAGATGAAACGGAATTTTGCGGTCGGTGTTTGTAATCGGGCAAACAATTGCCAATCCTGTCGCCTTGTTGAAAAGATAATTGCTGACGACAAGCGCAGGTCTTCTGCCTTTTTGTTCGTGTCCTGATTGCGGATCAAATGTGAGCGTGATGAAATCACCTTTTTCGGGAATGTATTTTGCCATTACCAAATTTCCTTGCCGATGGGTTTTCCGAAATCTTCTTCGTTCGGCTGATAGTCATCCGGCATTTTTGCCGCCATTTCCGCTAAATCGAATTTCGGCTTTTCGTCGGGAACAATGACATAAACTTCCGTGTTTTCAGGCAGTTTTACATTGATATGCAGTTTGATTTTTCCTTTTTCGATAGTGCCTTTGTAGGTTGCAATACTCATAAAATTCTCCGGTGAATTTATTTTATAACGTAAAACAAAAAAAAACTAGAAAATAAAAAAGGCAGACGAATCTGCCTTTTTCAGATGAAAAGATTGAAATCATAATTATCTGACAAAAACGATAATCGCATCATCCTTACCGTCGCCGGTTACGTCGGCGAGAAATTGTTTTTGTGAATTTACGCCGTGTCCGATGATCCATTCATTAAATGTGCCGAATGAATTGGCGGTTGAAGAAGCGTTATACCACGAACCGTATTGAGTGAAGAAAACAACCGCATCGGCGCGTCTGTCGCCGTCGGTGTCGCCCAGAAATTGCGCGTTTGAATTTGTTCCGTGTCCGTCAATCCAGCGGCTGAATGCGGAAAAATTGCCGCCCGTCGAAGGCGCAACATACCATTGACCGTTCTGGGCGAAAAAGACCAGTGAATCGGCTCTGCCGTCGCCCGTTACGTCGGCAACGAGTTGATTACTCGAACCGATTCCGTGTCCTTTGCTCCAGAAATTTTCAGGATGAATATTTCTTGTGCTAAAGGAATTTCCTTCGGAAAGCGAAACAAACCAAAAACCCTCACGCGCAAAAAAGATAATTGCGTCGGCGCGTTTGTCGCCGTTGACATCGCCCAAAAATTGTCTGTTGCTGCCGATTCCGTGACCGCTCAGCCACAGGGAATGTTTTTCAAATCTGCCCTTGCCGCGCGACAGAGCGACATACCAATCGCCTTTATCGGCATAAAATGTTATGAGATCGTCTCTGCCGTCGCCGTTGACATCGCCGATCATCTGCGACGAAGAACCGACCGCATAATTTGCTACTCTGGTTTTTCCGCCGCTAAAAGATTTCCCTTTTGATTCGGCAACCTGCCAATCGCCTGTCGCATTATTCATCGCAACGGCATCGGCTCTGCCGTCGCCCGTCACATCGCCGACCAGTAAAATATCCGAACTTCTCCCGAAGCCTTTTGACCAGCGCGTAAATTTTCCGAACTTGGCTCCTTCCGAAGGCGCAACATACCATTCGCTCTGTCCGAAAGTTACGACCGAAAAACACAGTACAAATAAAACACTCAAGAATTTTGAATAAAGGGACATTTTGATTTTCTCCTGATTGTAAATAAGATTTGTAAAAACTTTTGCCGGCAGTTTATCACGAATTTCTTATTCTTTGGCAAAAAATCTAAAGGTCAAGCCGAAATTAAAAGTTATCGGATAACCCGGCGTAGCGTGGATTCGTTCGCCGATTTCGCACGTCGGGCAGACTCTCGATTCAAAAAAATTCTGCGTTTCGTAGTAGTTTTTATCCAGTAAATTATCAATCGAAAAATTGAGATCAACCCATTTTTTCAAGCGTTTGCTCAGAGAAAAATCAACCACATCGTGTCCGGCGGCGCGAAGATTTTCGTTTTCTCCGTCCAGCCTGTAACTCGAAATATGCCGCCAGCCGAGCGAAGAATTAAAGCCGTAAAATTCGGCTAAAATAAAACTGCCGTTGGCAACCGTTTTCGGTGCGCTGTCAATAAAAATACGGCGGCGCGGATCGTTTTCCGAAAATTGTCCGGGATAAAACGCCTTCAAAACCTGCGTCAAACCGCCGTTAAAACTCAAGTAGCGGTTAAAGCGCAGGGAATTTCTGATCTCGATTCCGTAGGAACGCGAACGCTCCGCAAATTCAATTGAACCGTCGTCGGGAATATAAACCTGTTCATTCGAGCGGTCAATTAAAAACGAACTGAAAACGGCGGAAAAACGGCGCGAATTATAGGAAGTTCCGGCTTGATAAAAATCGGTCGTCGCTAATTTCGGCGCGTCCGGGTTTCTAACGACTCCACGTGCATCTTGCGAAGAGATTCCGCGTCCGTAGTTGGCATAAAAACTCATCGGAAACGTCTCGAACGGCGACCACGCCAGCCCGATCTTCGGCTGAAGTTTTGCCGCCGATTCTTTCCCACTTAAACTCAAACACGATGAATTTACCTCCGAAAACTGACCGCACGAAAATCTCGAGCCATCTTGTAAATCCTGTCCATCCCTGTTAATTTCTTCCGCGCCGCCGAGTTCAAAACCTTCGACATCAAACGTGAAAACATCGAAGCGCAAACCTGTCTCTAATCTTAAATGACCGTTGAAAAAATTGATTCCGTTCTGAATATAACCCGCGTAATTATTGATTTTGGCATTTGCCGATGTGAAAAGAATGTCCGCGTTATTGATGTTTTCCGGCAAGAATTTGCGGTTCGGATTGCGGTCGGTCGTCGGGTAAAGTCCGACGTTGATCTGATTTGCCAGAAAATTTCCGCCGATGGTGAACAGCGTCTGATTGCCGAAAAATTTATACGGCATTAAAAACTGAATATTTGCGCCTTCCTGAAGACGTGAATCGTGCTGCTGAATTTCGTCGCCGTAAGTTTGATCGGTGAGAAAGAACGTAAAATTTGAATACAGATCAAAAAGTGAACGCCCGATAAATGCGTCGGCTTTCAGAGTCGCGCCGGATTTCCATTCGTTCCGGTAATAACCGCCGATCGAGCCGAGCCGGACTTTTCCGCCGTTTTCCGGGTCAATAAAGCCGAACCGGTCGAGCTCGCCCGCAGAAACAAGATCAAGCGGAATCTGTCCCGAAGACGTAAAATCATTGCGCCCGAAATTCAATTTAACGCCGAAGGTCTGCGTTTCGCCCAGTTTGCGCGAGAAATTTCCCGTGATATTATCGCGCCGGTATTTGAGCGGATTAATAAACGGTCCGTCCGTGCGCGAAAATTCGTAAGCGAGAAAAGAATCAACCTGTTTTATCTGCGGGCTGTAGGCGACAAATGCGCGGTATGTGTCGAAACTGCCCGTTTGCAGGCGCAACGTCAGTTGATTGGGAAGCGATTCCTTCAAGTTGATTTTGACCACGCCCAACCCTGAAAAATCGCCGTAAGCCGCCGAAAAAGGACCGTTGATGATCGAAACGTCTTTGACCAATTCCGGCGAAAGCGATTTCAAATTTCCCAGATAACCCTGCCCGTGTCCCTGCGTTCCTTGATTTTGCTGAATATTATCAACCAGAATTTTTAAACCGCCGTTCACGCCGCCGTGATCGGTGTTAAATCCGAATCGGCGAATTTCCAGAGATTTTCCGCCGCCTTCGTGCTGTCCGGCGTTGATTCCGGCGTTTAAGGTTTGAATCAATTGATCGTCGCGCCCGAACAGTGTGTTGTTAAAGATCGAATCGTTGCGCTGCTCGATTTCAGGCGAAAGCGAGTTGTCTTCGATCACGACTTTTTCGCTGACGGGCGGGACGACGAAAGTAACTTTTATCTGAACATTTTCGAACTTTTCGGTCGGCGCAAAAATCCGCGTGAACGGTTCGATATTATTGCCCGAAAACCGGATGATTAGCGGTTCATCGGGAACTTGCACGGAAAACGCGCCTTCCTTATCGCTCTTTGCCGTAATCTTTTCGCCGGAAGCTTCGATCTCGATAGATACGTTCGGAACGAGTTCGAACTGCGGCGTAATGATAACGCCGGAAAATGTCCGCGCCGCGCTTTGCCCTGATATAGGCTGGCTGAAAATAAGACACAGCATCATCAATAAATGAAGTTTAAAAGACTTTCGACTAAAATAATTTAACAAAGCTCTCTGCATAAAGTTTCCGTTTTCCTTAAAATATTGAAAAAAGCATAACATAGGTAACACGAATAGCAAATTAGTAACACGATAATTTTATATTCGGTTCTTTAAGGAAAACAGATTCAAATTATTTTAACCCAAGTTGCCGGTTATAAAACTTTTAAAGTTTTTTACCGCGAAAAATGCGAAAAACGCTAAAATTAAAGTAAAACCAATCAATGATTCTTCTTTTTTCGCGTTCTTCGCGTTTTTCGCGGTTAATTAAATGGGAACTTGGGTATTTTAAGAAGTTATGTCGGAAGAAGGCAGAGTCAGGAAGAGTTTACCGTTTTTGATGCCTTTCAAACTCAAAAGACGGTTGGAAAGATTAACGATTTCCGAAACGATTCCGCTGACGGCGATGATTTCCATACAATCATCGTGGCTGACGTGCAGGTGCATTACGGACAAAATATTCTCGTGAAAATCGTGCTGAATCGCGCCCATTTCCTGCGATAAATTTCGCGCGTGGTGATCGTAAACGAGCGTTAAACTTCCGAGAACTTTTGTTGCGGAGTCCGTTTCGATCTTTTGTTGAATCAAAGCCTCACGAATCAGATCGCGCAGGGCTTCCGAACGCGTCGCATAACCGCGTTCCGAGTTAAGACGGTCGAAATTTTCCAATAAATTCTGATCAATACTGACTCCGAATCTGATTAGTTCGCTCAAACGGTTGCTCCAAAAATAGTCTAAAATTTCTTATTTTCTAAAAATAAGCAGGCAAGCAAAAGTTTCAAGATATTATAAAAAAACTAAAAACTCCCGTAATTAACAGATTAAACACAGGTTGGGAGTTTTCTGACATTTTCCATTATCCGTTTTCCATTTTGCATTGGTGCTTAGCTTCTTCATTCTATAAGAAGCAAAGAGATTTGTGAAAATTCAATAAGTTCTATTTTCGTGAGATTTTTTGCTGCGCCTGCATAATTTCCATAACGGAGGCGAGAATTTTTTGCGTAAAACTTTTCGGTTGAACTTCGCAAACGGCGTGAAGACCGAGCATAACGTGAATTACCTTGATCGCGCACAGCACGGTCTGGTCAATATCTTTGACCGAAAACTGCGGATTTATGCCGAGATTTACGCGCGCCGTTTCATCGCACCAGGCATCGGCATTTTCGAGCACAATCGCCTCGGCGATCATTCTTGTGTCGGTTTCGGGCGGCAATTTCAAGATCATCGAACAATAATCACCGTCCAGAGAAATTTCGCTTTCCACGCCGACCGTGTCAAATAAACCTTCGCGCACGTCTTGCGCCATCGTCAGCAAAATCCGATAAGTTTCGGGAAATAATTCTTCCTGATTTTGAGATGCAGAAATACTCTCAGAAATAGAAAAGCCTTGTTTTTGCAATGTTTTCCACGCCGACGGAATTCGCCAGGCGTGTAATTTTGTCCCGCGAACAGGCGGACCGCCTGTTAATGCGAGTTCTCAGAATTTTTCCCAACGTCCACGCCAGCGACTCATTTTGTTTGAAGCTCCTTGAATTTAAATTTCTCAATTAAGTAATTCGCTCAAAGCGCCGGTTTCGGATTCAAATTTTAGTTTTAAGAGTCTGTGAAAGCCAAGAAATTTGCGAGTTACTTTCTTGAATAGGCGATTTATAAATATTTTATGCATATCCGTTCGGGTTGGCTTCGTGCCATTTCCACGCGCTTTCGATGATTGATTCGATGTCGGGAAATTCGGGCTTCCAGCCTAAAATTTCGCGCGCTTTTTTCGCATCGGCAACAAGGCGCGAAGGATCGCCCGCGCGGCGCGGCGCAATCCGCGATTCGATTGGTTTTCCGGTAATTTTCCGCGCCGCTTCGATCACTTCCTTGACCGAAAATCCCGTGCCGTTTCCGAGATTGATAAACTCGGATGCGCCGCCGTTTGGCAAATAATCGAGCGCGAGCAGATGCGCCTGACTCAAATCGGAAATATGGATGTAATCACGAATTGCCGTACCGTCCGGCGTTGGATAATCGTCGCCGAAGATCGAAATAAATTCGCGTTTCCCTTGGGCGGCAAATAAAATCAGCGGAATCAAGTGAGTTTCGGGATCGTGATGCTCGCCGCAGGTTGAGGTCGCGCCGCATGCATTGAAATAGCGAAGCGCGACATATTTCAAACCGTAAGCGCGTTCGTAATCCATCAAAATCTTTTCGACCATAAATTTCGACCAGCCGTAAGGATTTTCGGGTGATTGGGGATGATTTTCGTCAATCGGGATTTTTTGCGGTTCGCCGTAAGTCGCGCAGGTCGAAGAAAAGATGAATTTTTTGACATCGTTTTCGATCAAAACATCGAGCAGATGCAAAGTCTGAACAAAGTTATTTTCGTAATATTTCTGCGGTTTTTCAACCGATTCGCCGACATATGCAAACGCCGAAAAGTGCATACACGCGCTTATTTCGTGTTTGCGGATGATTTTTTCGACAAGCACTTTATCGCCGATATTTCCTTCGTAAAAAGGAATTTTCGCATCAATCGCTTGCCGGTGTCCGTAAACGAGATTGTCCAAAACGACGACCGGTTCGTTTCGTGCCTGTAAATCTTCAACGACCGCGCTGCCGATATATCCTGCGCCGCCTGTAACCAAAATTCCCATAAAATAATAAGGTAACGCCGTCGTCCCGACGGCTGTCGTGAGTGCGTCTCGCGCTCACGTAAAAAAAACGCCAGCGAGACGCTGGCGGAACAGCCGCCGGGACGGCAGCGGTACGTTTTTAAGTTTCGAGTGCCGAATGCCGGGTTTTAATCAGCTTTTCCGAGCCGACGGCTTTTGCCGTGTTGTTCGCAATATATTGTTTTTCATCTGCCGTGATCTTCGCTTCGGGCAAAAAATGATTGAACAAACTGCGAATCTTGGCTTTGTCGTTTTCGCTTGTTGCCTGACGGAAACTGCTCAAGATCTGCGCGACTTCTTCATTCGAATAAGTTGAAATTTTGCCGATAAAGATTTTCGGATGGTTGGTTTTCAGGAGATGTTCCCCCGTAATTTCAAGTTCTTCAAAGAGCTTTTCGCCTTTTCTGATTCCGGTAAAAATAATGTCTATGTCTTCATATGGCTGCAAACCGGAAAGCCGGATCATATCTTCCGCCAGGTCTAAAATTTTAATGGGTTCGCCCATATCGAGAATAAAAATCTCGCCGCCCGCACCCAAGGCTCCGGCTTGCAGAACGAGCTGCGAGGCTTCGGGAATCGTCATAAAATAGCGCGTCATATCCTTGTGCGTCACGGTAATCGGCTTGCCTTGCTGAATCTGTTCGCGGAAAATCGGAATCACCGAACCGGTCGAGCCGAGAACATTTCCGAACCGCACAGCCATATAATTTGTCGGGTAAATTTGATTAAGTCCTTGCAGAACGATTTCCGCGATGCGTTTTGACGCGCCCATTACGGAAGTCGGATTGACGGCTTTATCCGTCGAAATTAAAACAAAATCTTTCGTATCGAATTCGCCGGCGAGTTCGCCGATCAGTTTCGTCGCAAAGACATTATTTTTGATCGCTTCGGTCGGATTCGCTTCCATCAAAGGAACGTGTTTGTGCGCGGCGGCGTGAAAGACGACTTGCGGTGCATATTCGGCGAAAATCTCGCGCATCCTCGATTCGTCGCCGATGTCCGCCAGCAGCGGTATGTAATTCAAACCCTCAAAATCTTTGCAAAGTTCGCGCTCGATCTGAAACAGCGGAAATTCGGTGCGTTCAACGAGAAGCAGCAATTCCGGCTTAAATTCCGAAATTTGCCGCACGAGTTCCGAGCCGATCGAGCCGCCCGCGCCCGTGACCATGACGACTTTTCCGGTTAAAAATTCGTGCAGATTTTTGTCGTCCAATTCGACAGGTTCGCGCCCGAGAAGGTCTTCGATCTGCACATCGCGAATGCGGCTGACCTTGACGCGACCGTGCATAATCTCGTGCAGACTCGGGACGATTCGCGCTTTGACGGGAATTGCGCCGCAGATATCCAGAATTCGCCGAATATCTTTGCCCTGCGCCTGATCAATCGCAAGGACGACCTGTTTGATATTCAGTTCGTCAACAATTCGCGCCAAATCGTTGGTCGTTCCTAAAACCTTGATGCCGCTCACGCTTCCGCCTTTTTTGCGTTTGTCGTCATCAACAAAACCCTTGATTTCAAATTCCGTATCGCCGCGTCCCAAAACGTCTTTAACGGCTAATGCGCCCATTCTTCCCGCGCCAACCATCAGCGTTGATTGTTTAACGCGGCGGCGTTTACTTACTTGAAACGAGCGTTTTTCGCCGATTTCATAAACAAACCGGCGCACCAGCCGAAGCGCAAGAAGTCCGGCAAACGCGAAAAGCGTGTCCATCAAAATAATCGAAAGCGGAACTTGCCAGCGAATAAATTGTTCGGGGGAAAGAAGGAGTCTGACCAAAACCAGAATAATTCCCGATGCCAGCGCGGCTTTTAAGAATGATTTGATGTCTTCAAAACTGACGTAACGCCATATTATCGAATATGCGCCGACGAGGAAAAGCGAAGCGAATTGAACCAGCACGACAAACGGAAGCTGATTCAGCGCATTGTTGAAATGATATTCATCGAGATGGAAATCAAAGCGAAAGAGATATGCCAGAAAAAATGCACCGGCTAAAACGGCAACATCTGACAAAAATTGAAAAGGTCGGCGAAAGAACCAAAGGCGTTCTTCGGTTTGATTTGTCTTCGAAAAAAAATTCATCACTCTTTTATCGGCGGCTATACTTTGAAATTACTCGGCAAAAGCGAAACTGTCAACTATTAGAATAGTTAAGCGTTTTGTGCTAGTTATTGAAAGTCCGTAAATTAGGATTTCGCCGCGTTTTTTCCGCCGGATTCAAGGAGTCATTTCCATTATAGCAGGCAACTGTTTTTGTAAGAGGTTGAATCAAAGCCGTGTCTGCGTTATTCTTGTGCAAAATAAGAAATTATTTAATTACAGATAAAAATTTTTATGAAAATGAAGTTTGTTTTAGTATTTGCCCTTACGTTCGGTTTGTCTCAAATTGTTTTCGGACAAACAAGTCCGGTAACTCAAGATCAGGAAAGAGGTTATCTGGTCGGTCCCGGAGATCAGATAACGATTAAAGTTCTCGGCGAACCGCAATTTGATACGGTTACGCGAATTGATGAAGACGGTAAATTTCAAGTTCCGTTTTTTGATGAAAGAATCTCTGCCAATTGTCGTTCGGAAAAAGAACTTCGCGCCGATATAACCCAGCTTTTATCAAAATATTTGAAAAGTCCGCAGATCAGCGTCAGCGTCAGCGAACGCAAAAGCCGTCCGCCGGCAACGATTTACGGCGCGATCAGAACTCCGCAACAGATTGACTTGCGGCGCAAAGCGACCTTGATGGAACTGATTTCGGTTTCCGGCGGCGTAACCGAAGAAGCCGGCGGAATGATTCAGATTTTCCGCACACAGCCGCTGATGTGCAGTGATCTGACGACAGAAACTACCTGGAAGGAAGAAGCCGGAGACGGCGTGGATGTGCCTTCCAGGATGTATAGTTTGACCAGCCTGCGTCTCGGGCGCGAAGAGGCAAATCCCGAAATTATTCCCGGTGATATTATCATTATCCTCAAAGCCGCGCCGGTTTATATTACGGGCGAAGTCCTTGCGCCGCAGGGAATTTATTTGAAAGAAGACGGATTATCCTTAACCGAAGCGATTGCCAAGATCGGCGGCGTAAAACGCGAAGCGAAAACCAAGGATATTAAAATCTACCGCTTGAAAGCTGATTCAAAAGAACGCGAGATCATTGCCGTTAATTACGATTTGATCAAAAAAGGTGAGCAAAAAGACATAATGCTCGAACCATATGACATCATCGAAGTTGATAAATCAAAGAAAAGCATCGGTCAGACGATTCTGGAAATCGTGACCGGCGCGGGACGAGCCGGAATTTCGTCGGTAACTCAAGGACTCAGCACAAGAGTGCTTTATTAAAAAAAGTACCGCCGGCTTTCTTGTACCGCCAGCGTCTCGCTGGCTGTCGTGAGAGCGTCTCGCTCTCACGCATTTTCTTACGAGACCTGAGTCTTGATTAGAAACCGAGTAATTTTTTTTACCACAGATTCACACAGATCTAAGAAGATAAAGACAGATCAGAAATGTTAAAAAACATCAAACCGATTGATCTATGTAATTGTGTTGGGTTTACCCTGCCTTTTTATCAGTATTTATCCGGGTGGATCTGTGGTTAATTCCTACCTTTATTTCTAATCAAGACTGGAGTTTACGAGAGAGCGTCTCGCTCTCTCGACAGCCGCCGGGACGGACGGCGGTACTGATTAAATTTACGATTTTTTCTTTTCCGCATCGGTGTAGATTTTTTCGATTACGTGGCTGTACTTTTCATTGACGATGCGGCGTTTTACTTTCAGAGTCGGCGTGAGTTCGCCGCCTTCGACCGTTAATTCTTCTTCGAGCAGCGCGATTTTCTTGACTCTTTCATAGCGCGACAAAGTTTCGCAAGCCTTTTCTATTTCCTTTTCAAACAAGTCTAAAACGGTCGGATGTTCGCAAAATTCTTCCGGCGTGGTTAGATTTAAACTCTCGGATTTGGCAAAATGATCGAGTTCTTCAAAACTCGGGACAATCAAAGCGGCGGGAAATTTCCGGTCATTGCCGACCAGCACGACCTGACTGACAAACCGCGAACTTTTGATCATTTGCTCGATCGGCGAAGGCGCGATATATTTTCCGCCCGAAGTTTTGAAAAGCTCCTTTTTACGGTCGGTAATTCGCAAGAAACCGTCGCTTGAGATTTCGCCGATGTCACCTGTTTTGAACCAGCCGTCGGCGGTGAAAACTTCTCTGGTCGCTTCGGGTTTGTTGTAATAACCGAGCATTACGTTCGGTCCCGACATCTCGATTTCGCCATCGGGCGCGGTGCGGATCTGCACATTTCGAATCGTTTTCCCGACCGAGCCGAGCCGCGCATTTAAAGCCGTATTGGTCGTTATGACGGGCGAAGTTTCGGTCAAACCGTAACCTTGCCAAATCGAAATTCCCGCGCCGGTGAAAATCAGATAAATCGTGTCTGAAAGTGCCGCGCCGCCCGTGATACAAGCCCGCAGATTCCCGCCGAAAAATGCGCGGAGTTTGGAAAAAACGAGCGTATCGGCAATGGTGTGTTTGATTGCCAGCAGATACGAAATTTCTTCGCCTTTTTCCATTTGCAGCGCGTATTCTTTGGCAACCGCAATTGCCCAATCGAAAATCTTTTCCTTGATCGGACTTTCCTGCGCGGCTTTGAGTTTTGCCTTGGCATAAACTTTTTCAAAAATTCGCGGTACGCCGACAAAGATCGTCGGCTGTACTTCGCGCAAGTTTTCCGCCACTTTTTCGATTGATTCGGCGTAATGAACCGCCATTCCGTTTAAGATATAAAGATACATTCCCGAACGCTCGAAAACGTGCGACAGCGGCAAGACGGAAAGCGGTTTGTCGTCGCGTGAAAAAGTAAATCCCGCGCCCGCATCAATCGCATTTGACACGAGATTCGTCTGCGAGAGCATCACGCCCTTCGGCTCGCCCGTTGTGCCGGAAGTGTAGATCAGCGTCGCTACATCTTCGGGTTTGATCGCGCCGGAAAGCTCACCGATCAAATCGGGCTGTTCGGCTTTCACTCGCGCGCCGCGTTCTTCGAGTTCGGCAAGCGACATCGAGTTTTCCTGCGAAACGCCTTCTGCATTAAAAAAGATCAGCTTTTCAAGCGTATTGCATTCGGGAAAAATCTTGCTGATGCGCTCGAATGTTTCTTTGTCTTGAATAAAAAACACACGCGCACCCGAATCATTAATGACGTAGCAGACGGAATTTTCGGCAAGCGTCGTGTAGATCGGCACGTCAACAAAACCGCCGAATTGACAACCCGCGTCCGTCAGCGTCCATTCGGGCGAATTTGCCGCTAAAAGCGCGGCGCGGTCGCCTTTTTTAAGACCGAGCGAGTAGAGACCGAGCGCGATATTTTCGGCACGCGCGATCATCTCGTCCGAAGAGATCGGAATCCATGCGCCGCCGGCTTTATAATTGAGCGCATCGGCACGATTATATTTTTTTGCCGCTTTCCGAAACAATTCCGCGAGAGTGCGCGGCTCGTCCGGTTCGAGCGGAATGCGCTCTTTGACCGGCAAATTGCGGACTGCGGATGGCGCGCTTTTTGTTTGTGATTCTTGCTTCATTTTTGCAAAACGCCTCCAAAAAAGATTTCCAGAACGACATCCGCCATCGGTGCCAGCGGATACGATTTTTTCGATAAAATCCAGTTCGTCACCATTTCGTCCAACGCGCCGTAGAGAATTTTCGCGCAGACAATCGGCTTTAAGCCTTGGCGAAAAATGCCGCTTTTTTGCCCTTCCTCGAAAATTTCGCTGATTATTTCGAGATAATCGGCAAAACCGGCGGCGGAAAATTCTTCCATAAATTTGGTCGAACCGCGCAGTTCGACCTGAAAAACGATCGCCATATCGCGGTCGGCGCCCAATCTTTCGAGATGAAGCTGGGCAACGCGCCGCAATTTTTCCTGCGGGTCTTCGATCTCGGCGATCTCTTGTTTTCCGAGGCGAATGAATTCTTCCATCGCGCGGTCGAAGATCGAATGCAAAATTTCGTCTTTGCTTTTGAAATAGAGATAAACCGTGCCGTCGGCAATTCCGGCTTCTTTGGCAATATCGGCAACCTTGGAATTAAAGTAGCCCTTTCCGGCAAAAACCTTGATCGCCGCCCGCAAAATCGCTCCGCGTTTATCGGGAACGACGGCGCGAGCCTGACCATTTGAACGAACGAAACGTGTCATAAATTTTAAGTTTTTTAAATTAAATTCGAGATTTACCGGTAAAGAAATTCAAGTGGTAAATCATTTGGTGAATGAACGGTCATTCAGTTTTTCTCTAGGTTATATCAAAACCGAAACGGAAAGCAAGGAAAAATTTTGAATTAACCCGGATTACCGATTATAAAACTTTTAAATTTTTTACCGCGAAAAACGCGAAAAACGCTAAAATTAATGTAAAACCAATCAGTAAGCACCAATGGAAAATGAAAAACGGAAAATGTCAGAAAATTCCTAAACTCTTGTTGAATCTATAAGTTACAGGCATTTGTAAAGTTTTCATAATACCTCTTTACTTTTGCTTGCCTGTTTACTTCTTCTTTTTTCGCGTCTTTCGCGTCTTTCGCGGTTAATATCTTTAATAATCTTCTTAATGCGGCGCGGTTTATGTTCGATAAATGCCGGAAGCACGACCAGATCGGCTTTTTCGAGCCAATTGTCCGAGCCTTTTTCAACATCGAAACCCTGCCAGAAATCCGCGCTTTCGATCACTGCGCCGAGCGTGATCAATTTTACGTCGAGTCCGCGAACGGCTTCGCGCAATTCGTAACAACCCTTTCGCCCGACGGTCGAAGCCGGAAAAACGATGGTAAATTTTTCGTTTTTCTCTTTTTCAAATGCTTTCGCTTTCGGCAAATGCCAATCTAAAATTTCCGCTTTTTCGGCGAAAAACTGCTGCTTGCCCGCGTTTGTGAATATTATCCGTGGGATTTATTTTCATATATCTGTAAATTACTGATAAACTACCCGATTATGAACAAAATATCCATACTTTTTTGTATTTTATTTTTGGCAGTGACCGTTAGCACTTTTGCTCAAACAAAAGACGAAAAAACAAAAGCGGCGATCCGCAAAGTGATGGACGAACAAACCGCGGCGTGGAACGCGGGCGACATCGAAGGCTTTATGCAAGGTTACTGGAATTCGCCGGATATGAAATTCGTTTCCGGCGAAAACGTCGCCAGAGGCTGGCAAGCCGCGCTCGACCGCTACAAAAAAAACTACGATTCACAAGCAAAAATGGGCATTCTGACATTTTCCGATCTGGAAATAACCCTTTTATCAAAAGACTCGGCACTCGTTCTCGGCAACTGGGCTTTGCAGAGAGACCCCGACAATCCGAAGGGCAAATTTACTCTAATTTTTCGCAAATTTAAAACAGGTTGGAAAGTGATTCACGATCACACGAGTTAATCAAGATTTTGTATTAATAAGCACCAATGGATAATTAATAATGGATAATGGATAATGTCAGAAAACTCTTAAATTCTCTTACATCTTATGTTTAAAGGGATTTTTAGAATTTTCATAATATCTTAAAACTTTTGCTTACCTGCTTAGCTAAATCTTAAAGGACGAAACGCACAAGTTTGTTAAATTTTTTAATCCGGATATAATTTGCGGTAGTTTAAGGAACTATATTTATGAAATCTGATTAAATATTAACAGACATTTATAATGCTTTTGAGCCGAATATTCCGGCAACGGCGCGATTTTATGCAGATTGTATGGAAGCACGCGGAGGAAGTAATTTGGTTAAGAAAATAATCAAAAGGCTAAAAAGCGCACGTAAGGAAAATCTTCGCTATTTATTTACAGGACATCTCGGTTGCGGTAAATCTTCCGAACTTATTCATCTCGCCGACAAAATAGAAAATGATACGACATTTTTACCTATTTATATTGATTTTGAAGAATATTTGGATATTCAAGACACAACGCTGGAAGATATTTTTCTCGGAATGATTTCTGAAATCGCAAGTAATTGCAAAGAAAGATTTGATTTTAAGTTTAATGATGAGTCCTATACTCTTTTCAAAAAAATCGCAGGTTTCTTCGGGGATATTAAAGTTAAAGGTGATGTCGGATTGCCATTTGATATTGCCAAGTTAAATATTGAAAGACTTAGACAAAATCCGAATCTCCGGCAACAAGTACGCGAAGCGATTCTGAAAGACGAAAAAAAATCTTTACTTAGCGAACTTAATCAATTTATTCTCGAAATCGAATTAAGGCTAAAACAGGAAACTGAATTTACAAAGCTCATCATCATTGCCGATTCACTCGAAAAAATAAAGAGATTTGAAAAAGAAGAAAGTGAACTCATTTCGCAAAAGAAACTTTTCATTGACAGAGTTGAGCAAATGACTGGAATCGCAACAAATGTCATTTATACTGTTCCTTTATCGCTTTATCGTTCTCATTACGGAACACAACTTCCGAATCTTTACAGCCGAAATGTCTTTGTTTTGCCAATGGTGAAAATCCACAGGCGCGGAAAATTCGATGAAACTTTCGAGATTGGCAGACAGGAATTAATCGAAATAATTAAGCGGCGTTTAAATCATAGCGGAACTTCGATTGAAAAAGTTTTCGAACCTGACGCACTTGAATATCTTTTGAAATATTCCGGCGGTCATATTCGCGGTTTAGTCGGATTTATTCAGGAATCTTCAATTTCGGTTGATGAATTGCCGATTGATTTTCGCGCCGCACGTGAAAGCGTCAAAGAAGAAGTTCGCAGTTTTGCCGCGTCGGTTCGTGAAAGTCACTGGGAAAAACTGGCAAAACTGGAATTATCAGCCAATCAGCAGATCGAAAACGGCGACGACGATTATTCAAAAATGCTCGAAAGTCTGGCGATTCTGGAATATATGAACGGCGAAGAAACCGAAACGGACGATGACGTTTGGTATGCGGTTAATCCGGCGATTCGCCTGACCATTAAATTTCAGGAAGCAGTAGAAAGATTAAAGGTCTAAAAACAGAAATAACTTTGCAAGCCGAAATTGAAATTTCCAAAGATTTTGAGCCGTATAACGATGAAGAAGAACTTCGCCGTTTGATTCGCGCCGTCAGATTATCGAAAAAGCATTATTTATATTTCGTATGCTGTAATCAGGTTCCCAAACAAAACGAACTTATCAAAGAAGTAAAAAAGAATTTTAAGGGCAAAAAGATAAAGGTCGTAAAATTCAAGCGTCCGGTCAAAGACCTTTTAGGCGAACTGCAAAAAAGGAAAATCGGTGCGGAATGCGAAGCCGTTTTTGTGCAGGGACTCGAATATTCGATTTCAAGTGATGACAAAGGCGGCGAAAACGCTTTGATCTACAATCTGAACATCTCACGCGACAGCTTCAAAAGATATTTAAACTGCCCGCTTTTCCTGTGGCTTCCCGAATACGCACTCGTCAAAATCACACGCCACGCGCCCGATTTCTTCTCGGTTCGTTCAGGAACGTTTTATTTTTCCAATCCGCCCGAAAAAGTTACAGAACAGATTATTAAGAATGTTTCCTCAAGATGGCTTGAATACGCATCTCTTCCAGTTGATGAAAAGCATAGGCAAATTAAAATACTCGAAAATCTTTTAGCTGAATATAGAGGGTTACATAGTGAAAAGCAGGATAAGGAAGCGGAAATGCAACTCCTAACAAATTTAGGCAATTTTTACAGTTCGATTTCTGAATTTCAAAAAGCAATTGAATATTATGAACAAGTATTAATATTATCTCGAAAAATTAAGAATAAATTTAATGAGGGAATTAGTTTAAGTAATTTAGGCAATGCTTATCAGTATATAGGTGAGTACCGAAAAGCTATCGAATATCACGAACAATCATTAATAATAGAGCAGGAGATAAATAACATTAAAGGAGAGTGTATCAGTTTAGCCAATTTAGGGTACATCTATGATCATTTAGGTGATTATCAAAAAGCAACTAATTTTTTTGAAACAGGATTGACTATTACTCGTAAAATCGGGGATCAATGGATGGAAGGAACTATTTTAGGCAATTTGGGAAGCACGTATCGAACGTTAGGCAATTACGAAAAAGCTATCGAATATCACAAACAACATTTAAACATTTCTCAAAATATTGGAGATCGTATTGGTGAAAGCGATAGTTTGGGCAATATAGGAAACTTATATGCAGAAATAGGGGATTATCAAAAGGCACTTGAGTATCATATGCAATCCTTAATAATCAGTCGTGAAGTTGGTAATCAACTGGGTGAAACCATAGGTTTAGGGAATTTGGGAGCCTCTTACGGAAAATTGGGAAACTATATTAAAGCAAAAGAATATTTTGAAAAAGCCTTAGTTATTTCTCGTAAAATTGGCGACCGTTTTGGTGAAGCCACAGATTTAACAAACTTAGGAAATATATATTACAGTCTAGGTGAAAAAAAAAAGGCTTGCGGATTGTGGAAGGAAGCTTTGGCTATTTTCCAAGAAATAGAGTCGCCAGATGCAAATGTTACTCGGAATTCAATCAAAAAATACTGTCAATCGGCTGATTTGTAAATATTTCAATAATCAATAATTTAAAGCTGTCTTTTGTCGCAAAAGCATCTATAAGAAATGAAAATATGTCGGCAAATAATGTCATTGTCATAATTTACACAACCGCTTACAGAAAAGGCGGCAGTCAATTTCCGATTGTCGCTCGGACGCTCGAAGGCGAAAAACGCGAGAACGGCTTTTCGGGCGAAATCGTAACCCGCGCCGTCGAAAGCAAGCGCGATGTTTTGCAGGTTTTAGATGAAATAAAACAGAGCGGAAAATTGATCGAAGAATTTCATTTTGTCGGGCATTCGGGAATGTATGGACCGATGTTCGGAACGGTTGATTTTCCCGAACAATTCAGCCCGTTTGAATGGGAAACGATGGAAATTCCGTTTGCCGAAAATGCGTCCGCCTTTTTTCATTGCTGCCGTTCGGCGCGTTGGTTCGCGCCTTTTTTTGCGCGTGTTTTTAATGTCAAATCTTACGGTTTTTTCTGGTACACGACATTTTCAAAAAGCAAAACGCGCTTTAAATATGCCGGAACGAACGGCGATGCGAAAACGCTCTACACGATTGGCTGTAAGGGTAGAAAATCACACGGTTTAATTGCATCGGCACAAAAATTTGCGGGTTTAATGTCTGCCGAAGATATGAAAATGTTCGAGCCGAAACCGCCCGAAGGCGACGCGAGTTACAACAAGGTCGCCGAACTCTACGACGCGGCGTTTTCCGACATTCGCGTTCGCCGGGACGAATGGAAATGGCTGAACGCGCATCTGCCCGAAAGCCGCGAAATCAATGTTTTAGACATCGGCTGCGGAAACGGCGCACTGCTCAACGCTCTGAGCGAGCGGATAAAATACGGCGCGGGCGTTGATGAATCAAAGGCGATTTTGGAGCAGGCGCGAAGGCGGAATGCTAAACAGGAAAATCTCGAATTTTTTGATATAAACGGTCCGGTTTTGCCGTTTGAAGACGGAAAATTCGACGTTGTAATTTCGCTGATGTCGTTTCGTTATTTAGATTGGGATCCGCTTTTGAGGGAAATTAAACGCGTGACAAAAACGGGCGGAAAGTTTTTAGTTATTGATATGGTGACGGTTCCGGTCGGCGTGAAAGAATATCCCGCGCTTTTAAAGGATAAATTCCGGACGGTTTTCAGCCGCAAAAAGAATGCCGAATTTAATGCAAATTTAGCAAAACTCGTCAGCCATCCCGACTGGAAAAAAATGCTCGAATACAATCCGATTCGCTCGGAACACGAGATGAAATGGTATCTCGAAAGCCGTTTTCCGGGACAAAAAGTGGAAATCTTAAACTTCGGCTGGAATGCGCGAATCATCGCTTTCGATTCCGGCGCGATTGAAAACGGCGTTGACGCAAAGATGTCGTATCCTTAAAGATTTTAAATTTCAAATTTCAAATTTCAAAAAAAATCTGTGTAAATCCGTTGTTCAAGTCAAATGAAAAACACGCAGGCAAAACTCGGCATTTTAGATTGGGGAATCGGCGGCGTCAGCATTGTTAAATTTTTGGATGAAAGCGGCAGAAATTTTCCGATTCTTTATTTTTCCGATACGGGCGCGCTTCCGTATGGCAGAATGCCGCGCCGTGAACTTATTTCGAGATTAAATGCGGTCATCGAATTCTTAAAAACAAAAGGCGCGACGCACATCGTTATCGGCTGCAACGCGGCAAGCACGGCAATTGAATTTTTAAGCGAAAGAGAATTAAAAATCGAGGGCGTGATCGAATCAGCCGTAATTCAAACCGCGAAATTAAAACCGAAAAATCTTGCTGTGATCGGCGGAAAACGAACGGTTTTGTCGGGAATTTATCGCCGAAAATTCGCGGAAAAAGATATAAAGATCAAACAACGAATCGCCCAGCCGCTTTCGGGTTTTATTGAAAGCGGCGATGTGAATTCGGCAAAACTTCGCGAAGAAGCAAGCAAAATCTTAAATCCGATCAAAAATTCTTCGCACATTTTGCTTGCCTGCACGCATTATCCGGCGATTTCGGAAGTTTTGAAGGATTTTGTTTTGCCTGACACAAAATTCGTAAATCCGGCAAACGCGCTCGTTCAAAAAATCGAAAAATGGAATTTAAGCGGCGCGGGAAAAGATGTTTTTTATACGACGGGCGACGCGGAAAATATGAAACGAGCGGCGCAAAATGCGTTCGGGTTTTCGCTCCGAAAAGCAGAAAAAGTTGAAATTTAACAAAAACTTATGGAACAGATTAAAAAACTATTTTTAGCGCATCCGAATGATGTCGGGATGAGCTACATCGGACATTTTTTCTACGCTTTATCTGTAATGGCGCGGCTTTTAATCTGCGTTCCGGCGTGCCTGATTCATGCATTTTTTCCGTTTCTTTTTACCAATACGACGAGCAAGATCGTCAATAAACTTCACGACGAATTTAATCACAGAATAAGCACCAATGGAAAATGAAAAACGGATAATGGAAAATGTCAGAAAACTATTAAGTTGTGTTGAATCTGAAAGTTACAGTAGTTTATTAAATTTTTACATTATCTACGCTTTTGTTTATTTACTTAATTTTTCCAATCAAAAATAAAAAAATTAATTTTCAGGGATATTCAGGATAGGCAGGGATTTTATTTGTTTTTATCCTTAGTTCATCCTGAATATCCCTGTATTTAAAAATTTCGGAATGCCGATTGCTTGTTAAGTTACCAAAGGTTTAATTTTGAGCCGAAAAATTTACGAAAAAAGGGAAGAAAATTATTATGAATAACAATAAAAAAGATTCAATTCAAAAATTAAATGATTTGATAAAACAAATTCAAACGGCAATGTTGACAACAATTGACGGCGGAGTTCTGCGTTCACGCCCGATGGCGACGCAGGAAATTGACGAGGACGGAAATATCTGGTTTTTGACCGGCGCGAATACGCACAAAGACGACGAGATCAAACGCGATAATCGTGTAAATGTTTCATACGCCGCGCCCGATGATAATACATTCGTGTCTGTTTCGGGAACGGGCGAAACCTTTCACGATCAGGCAAAAATTGATGAATTATGGAATCCGTTTTATAAAGCGTGGTTTCCCGAAGGAAAGGAAGATCCGAACATTCGCATTTTAACGGTTACGATCGAACAAGCTGAATACTGGGATTCGCCTTCAAGCACATTTGTCCAAGTTGCCGGATTTTTAAAGGCTCTGGCGACCGGAAAACAAGCGGACGGCGGCGAAAATGAGAAAATAAATCTATAAACCCTTATTGGAAAATTAATTCAACAAAACGGATAATAAAACGAAAGTTTTATTATCCGTTTTGTTTTGGAGAAAATATGAAAAAGATTTTTCAGGTTTTGTCTTGCGTTTTGCTTTTCTGCGTTTTTTCGAACGCTCAAAATTACGCACCGTCAGCGCAAATAAAAAATAATTTCGTCATAAAAAATGCGACGATCATTGACGGTTCGGGACGTGCTTCGTTTCGCGGCGACGTGCGCGTTAAAAATGGAAAAATCGTTAAGATCGGAAATATAAAAGTTTCAAAAAATGACGAAGTAATTGATGCAAATGGAAAAATTCTTGCGCCGGGATTTATTGATATTCATAATCATTCCGAATCAGGTTTGGTGGCGGAAGGAACTGCGGCGAATCAGGTTTCGCAGGGAATTACAACGATTCTTGTCGGTCCTGACGGCGGTTCGCCGTTTCCGATCGGGGATTATTTAGCGCAGTTAAACGGAAAAATCGCGCCGAATGTCGGAGCATTTATCGGTCACGCAAGTTTGCGCGAGCAAGTGATGAATGGTGATTATAAACGCGAAACGACCGCCGAAGAACTCGAAAAAATGCTCGTTTTAATGGAACAAGCGATGAAGGAAGGCGCGTTCGGTTTATCTTCGGGACTGGAATACGACATCGGTTTTTCGGCTTCGACCGAAGAATTGATCGCTTTGTCAAAAATCGCGGCGAAATACAAAGGAATTTATATGTCGCACATCCGCGACGAGGAAGAAGGTTTGATAAATGCCATTCAAGAAGCGATTCGCATCGGCAAAGAAGCGAAAATTCCCGTTCAGATTTCGCATATAAAAGCCGGAAACCGCAATGTCTGGGGAAAATCGGTTGATGCAATTGCGCTGATCGAAGCGGAGAGAAAAAACGGTTTTGATATTACGGCGGACGTTTATCCATATACGGCTTGGGCTTCGACGATCACCGTGCTTGTGCCGAGCCGCAAACACGAAGACCGCGCGGAAATCGAAAAAGGTTTATCAAACGTCGGCGGCGCGGACAAAGTTCTGGTCACGAGCTGCGCGGCGCATCGGGATTATGAAGGCAAAACGCTCGCAGAAATTGCCGCATCGCAGAATGTTTCGCCCGTAGATGTCTATATTGAAATCGTCAAATCGGGCGGCGCGGGCGTGGTCTGCAATTCGATGAACGAAGCGGACGTGAAAAATTTCTACACGCAAAGCTGGACGATGGTTTCGAGCGACGGCGGAATCGGCAGCCGGCATCCGCGCGGCAGCGGGACATTTTCAAGAGTTCTCGGACGCTTTGTTAGAGAAAATAACTGGTTTTCGCTCGAAGAAGCGATCAGAAAAATGTCCGCTTTTCCGGCAAACAGATTAGGACTAAAAAATCGCGGAATAATCAAAAAAGGCAGCCGCGCCGATCTAGTTTTGTTTGACAAAGAAAAGGTAATTGACCGCGCAACCTTTAACGATCCGCAAAATCTTTCCGAAGGAATCGAAATCGTTTTCGTAAATGGCGCGAAAGTGTGGGAAAACGGCAAAGTTACGGGAAATCTGCCGGGAATGATCTTGCGGAAAAATCAGTAAAATTCTTTTGAAAGCAGGAAAAATATATGAGAAAAGTTTTCGTTATTTTAGCGTTTTTTGTTTTTTGTCTTTCCGTTTCGGCTCAAAATTATTCAATCGAGCGTTATCTGAATATTCGCGTCGCGGGAAGTCCGACATTTTCGCCGGACGGCAAACGCATCGCTTTTTTGACGAATATTACCGGAACTTCGCAAATCTGGTTTGTTGATGCGGCGGGCGGTTATCCCGAACAAATTACGGCATTTCAGGATAATATCTCGTTCACCCGATGGCTGCCGGATAATAAAGGTTTGATTTTCGGCAAAGCCGTTGGCGGCAATGAAAATACGCAGTTTTTTCATCTTTCCGGAGACGGTGCGAATATCAAACCTTTAACGGCGGACGAAAAAACGCGGCATAATTTCGGCGGAATTTCTAAAGACGGCAATTCGGTTTTTTATACGTCAAACAAGCGCGACAAAAATTGGTTCGACGTTTACCGGATGGAAATTGCGAGCGGAAAAGAGGAAATGCTTTTTCAAGATAACAGTTCGAATTTTATCGCGGCGGTTTCCGATACGGGCGACAAGATCATTGTTTCGCGCTCAAGCGTCAGGTTTTCGCTCGATAATGATTTGTATTTGATTGATGCGAAAACCAAGCAAGCCGAACATCTTACGCCGCACACGGAGGCGACGCAATTCGGCGACGTTCATTTTTTGCCCGGTGGAAATTCGATAATTTTCGGCACGAATCAGACGGGCGAATTTATCACGCTCTCAAGAATGGATCTGGCGACAAAAAAAATCGTTCCATACGATGAAGCAAAATGGGATTTGGACGCAACGGCGATTTCACGCGACGGACAAACTTTTGCCAATACGAATAACACGGAAGGTTTCAGCGAACTTTTCATTCGCGCTCTGATGCCCGCGCAAACGGCTGTAAATTTTCAAAAAATGAGCGCGAAACGCACGCAAGTCAAATCCATTCCGCTTCCGGCAAAAGGAATTGTCGGCGGTCTGGAATTTTCAAAAGATGCAAGCAAATTGGCTTTTACATTTTCGAGCGCGAAATATAACGGCGATATTTGGGTTTATGATCTGAAAACGGAAAAACTCACCCAAGTTACAAAAAGCTCGCGTTCGGGCATTCCGCAGGAATCTTTTGTTGAGCCGGAATTGATAAAGTTTAAGAGTTTCGACGGACGCGAAATTCCGGCTTGGTATTACAAACCGCCACAAAAAGCAATAAGTGACAGCCGAGTAAGATATTGGCAATCAATCAGCCAAAATGTCAGTATTTTACATTCTTCAGTTGATAAAGATGTTGAGCTTCTTGACCGACCTGATGATTTACATGTTAGCGTTAAAGAAAAAGAAACTCAGAAAATTGACGGTGGCGATAGATCGATAAAAATGACTTTCGGCACAGGAAGCGGAGCAAGAACTTTTAACGCCAATTTTAATGAGCCTTATTACAATAATAATAAATTTCCCGTCATCGTCAGCGTTCACGGCGGACCGGAAGGGCAGGAGCGTCCCGGTTTTAATCCGCTTTATCAATATTATCTTTCGCGCGGTTATGCGGTTTTGGCAACGAATGTGCGCGGTTCGACCGGATACGGCAAAACTTTTGCCGCGCTCGACAATATCGAAAAGCGCGAAGATTCGGTCAAAGATTTGGCGGCATCGGTCGAATGGTTAAAGACAAGCGGCGGCGCGGATGAAAAAAGAATCGCCGTGATGGGCGGAAGCTACGGCGGTTATATGACGATGGCAGCGATCACGCTTTATCCAGAACTTTTCGCGGCGGCGGTCAATACGGTCGGCATCGTTAATTGGGAAACATTTCTGAAAAATACTTCGGGTTATCGCCGCCGCCAGCGCGAAGTCGAATACGGATTTCTTGATAAGGACATCGAATTTTTGCGAAAAATCTCGCCGATTGCCAAAGTTGATCGAATTAAAACGCCGCTTTTTGTCATTCACGGCAAAAACGATCCGCGCGTGCCATACACCGAAGCCGAACAGCTTGTGGAAGCCTTGAAAAAACGCAATGTAGCGGTTGAATACAAACTTTTCATGGACGAAGGACACGGCATTTCAAAACTGAAAAACCGTCTGGAACTCTATCCGCTCGTCGCTGATTTTCTGGACAAATATATGAAATAGCCGATTGTATTTGGCACGATGCAGATCTTAAAAATTGTTCGATGCAGTTGAAAAGTATCTTTTGAAATGTCGGCAAACGGCTTGAAACCTTGAGTTAAACCCCTCGCTTGCCGCAATTTTCCCGCTGACGCTTATTGTTCCGCGTGTGGTTGTAGCACCATTATCCGAAAGCGTTCCAATTTTCAAACACTCACGCATCGTTACCTTAATTACCGTTGGGTTAATGACTTATGACTTCCTGCTTAAATGGTTTTTTGTCTTGAACCGATCACGGCTTCGAGTTTTGAACGGTCGGGAATAATTAATTCGGAACCTCTTCTTTTGATCAGCTTTCGCTCTCTGAAATTCTTTAATATTCTGGTGACGGTTTCACGCGATGTTCCGATCATTTGGGCAATATCTTCGTGCGTGTAGGCAATCTTTATATGAATCCCGTCGCTCTCTTCACTTTCTTTTTCAGACCATCCGAGAAAAAGTGTCGCCAGTTTATCGGCGACGGAAGCATATAATCCGAGCGCACATATTTGCAGACACGCCGTATGATAATCATGGCTCAGCTGCTTTAATACGCTGAAACACACTTGAGGATTTTGTTCGATAAAACGCAGAAAATCTTTTTTTTCGATAAAGTTTACGCGGCACGGTTCGAGAGCCTCGGCGGTGGCGATTTGAAACGATTCGGAAACCGTTGCGCTCAAACCCAAAATATCTCCGGCTTCGGCAATATGCAGAATGATTACTTTTCCGTCCTTTGAACAGGTAGAGAGTTTTACGCTCCCGCCGCACAGCAGATAAACGCCGGTTGAAGGCTGTCCTTCGATAAACAGGCGGCTGCCTTTCGCGTAATAATTGGTCATTTTAAGCGGCTCGGAAATTTGCAGATTATTCCGAGAAAGATCGCAAAAAAAACTCCTCGAATGCCGATCGCATTCAGCACATTGGTTTCGGGTTTTTACTTTATTTAGACCTTCCATATTCGCCTCTTCGCCGCCCGACAATAGAAATTACCAATCACCATTTAACATTTAATGCCGATTTGCAAAATCTGCTTTTATAACCTTAAAGCCTGATAAAACGTGTATCTGAATAATATATTTAATTACTTTAAATCTATGTGCGACATCCCACATATATAAATTCGGTATTGCAAGACGTGTTCCGCAAATCTTCGCGCAGAATTAATCGGCGAATTTATGATTTTCCTGACCGGATAAAGGAGATAACCGTGAAAAAATTCCTTTTACCGCGAAAAATTTCGCGTTTTTACGATCTTTGGAGAAATAAATTTTCGTTTGAATTCAGAAGGTGTGATATTTGAGCGAAATAGAAATTTTATGCCGGATTTTTCCGAAAAACCCACGTTGTCATCGAGCGCAGATTTTGGACGTTGGTCGTTTTTATCGGTTCGATCAGATTTGCGCCGCAACTTTCGGTTAATGCAACAAGAGTTTTTTCGTCAACCAGAAATCTTTCCGAACCGTCGGGGAGAAAATATCTGCCTTCAGCGGTCGGCGTTATCAGATTTTCGATTCCGATTGAAGACGCGAGCCGCGCAAAAAACATTCCGCCGGGTTTTAAAACACGCATCATTTCTGCAAACATCGCTTTGAAATGCGCTTCATTTTCCGCAAAATGCAGAACCGCGCTGCTGATCACCGCGTCGAACTTTTCGCCCGGAAAAGGCATTTTCTCGACCTTTGAGACTTGAAAATTTTCCGGTGAAAGCGTCGGATGCAGGATTTCGGCAATTTCTCTGATCTGCGAAATTGCTTCCCGATTTTGATCAACCGCGAAAACCTCAAAACCGTTTCGCAAAAAATAAACAAGATTGCGCCCCGCGCCGCAACCCGCATCGAGAATGCTCATTTGACTATCGAATCTGCCCTTTAAAATCTGGTCAAAAAGATAAATATCAATATTGCCGAAATATTCCTGTAAGTTTTTCATTAGAAGATTGCTTTAAACACATAGAAACATAGGAAACATAGATTTTTTAAGTCAGAACCGTCTGCGGTAGCGGGCGGTTGAATGTTATGTTTAATCAAGATAGTCGGATTGATTAACTTAAACCATCCGCTACCGCAGATGGTTCTGACCACTTAAATCTGCTCTAAGTTTTATAAACTGCTTAAACAGAAAATTACCAGCTATTGTTTCCTATGTTTCTATGTGTTTAATTATTCCGAAATCGCATTAAAAAGCAGCGGAAAAGTCGCCAGCGATTGACCGCGATACTGCGGGCGGAAACCGAATAAAACGATTCTGCCCTTGCCGATATTGATCGAAACGAGCGCGGCTTTTCCCGCGAGTTTGTCCGCGCCCAAAGCCCAGCCGGAAAGCAGTATGTTTTCCGTTTTTGCCGGATAACGGGCGATGATCTCGACATTCGTATCGTCGCTCGTCGTAATCTCGAACGCGGGCGAATTTTCAAACCACGCGATTGATTCTTTCGGCATTCCTTTGGCAATCGGATGTTTTGTGTCAATTTCCGTCCGCAGAATCGAGCCGGGAATATAAAAATCCTTGCGCGGCAAACCTTCGGTTACATCGCGGACGGGCAAACCGAATTGTTCGATGGCAAAATCAGAAGCGCGGTTCAGGAAAACCAGAGTTCCGCCCGCTTCGACAAATTTCCGCAAATTTTCCACGCCTTCCTTGCCGATACCGCCCGTGTATTCATCGGGCATCGTTCCCTTCGC